>CAZUVW010000007.1:0-33291 GCA_964623875.1 uncultured Gaiellales bacterium | reverse complement strand
CGGGCGCGCGCGGCCTCGACGAGCACGAACCAGGCGCCCGGCGCCTCGACGTCGTAGGGCGCGCGCCGCACGAACTCGGCGAGCAGCGGCTCGGCGCGCGCGAGGTCGCCCGCCCGCGCGTGCGCGCGGCCGAGGAGCAGCCAGCACCCGGGCTCGCCGGGGAAGCGCACGCTTCCCGGTGAGCCCGCCGGAGGCGCGAGGAGCGCGCGCGCACCCTCGAGCTCGTCCCGGTCGAGCGCGATCCGGGCCGCAGCCAGCGCGATCGGGGGCGAGCCCGTGTCGCCGAGCAGCTTGCGCGCCCGCTCTTCCTCCCCGGCCGCGTGCAGGCGAGCGACGCGGGCGTCGCGACGGTGGCTCCGGCCGTCGAGACGCCCTCCGCGGCCACCGAGGCGCCGGTCGCCGACGGCTACGTGCCGATGTCGGAGTGGCTCGACGACTTCGAGCAGTCCCGCGGGGACGGCTGACCCCGCCTCGTGGCGAAGTTCGCTACAATCCGGCCGCTCGCGGGCATCTGCCCGCGTTTTCCTCGTCAGAAGGCCTGAGTGTGAGCTACGCGATCATCACCGTCGGCGGCAAGCAGTACCGCGTCCGCGAGGGCGACCAGCTGCTCGTCGACCGCGTCGCGCTCGAGGACGGCGCGACCTTCGCTCCGCCCGTGCTGCTCGTCGGCGGCGACGGCGCGCCGGCGCTCGCGCCGGAGGGGGTCACCGTGACCGCCAAGGTCGTCGAGCAGGCGAAGGGCCCCAAGATCCTGATCGGGAAGTACAAGAAGCGCACCGGCTACAAGCGGCACACGGGCTTCCGCGCGTCGCTCACCCGGATCCAGATCGAGTCGATCGGATCGGGCACGGCGCGTGCGTCCGCGAAGCAGGCCGAGACCGCGAAGCCGGAGCCTGCGCAGGCCGAGGCGGCTCCGTCCGAGCCGGTGGCGGCCCCTGCGGCGCCCGAGTCGCCCACGGGGGGTCTCCCCGAGGGCTATGCCGGCATGACCGTCGCGGAGATCAAGCAGGCCGTGGCAGCCTGGGAGGCCGACGCTGTGGCCGCAGCGCTCGCGTACGAGCAGGAGCACGGCAAGCGCAAGGGCGCGCTCGCCGCGCTCGAGTCCGCCCTCGCGGAGGAGGTCGACTAGATGGCGCACAAGAAGGGCCTCGGCTCCTCGAAGAACGGCCGCGACTCCCAGAGCAAGCGGCTCGGGGTGAAGCTGTTCGCCGGCCAGGAGGTCAAGGCGGGCATGATCATCGTGCGGCAGCGCGGCACGCGGTTCCGCCCCGGCCCCGGCGTCGGCATCGGTCGCGACGACACGCTGTATGCGCTCCGGCCCGGCACGCTCGAGTTCCGGCGCAGCGGCGAGAAGCGCTTCGTCTCCGTGTCTGCGGTCGCTGACGCGACCGCGGACTAGACGAGCACCCCGATCCCGGGAGAGGCGGCGCGGCGGTGTTCCACGACCGTGCCACGATCACGCTCCGTGCCGGTCGTGGCGGCGACGGCGGGCTCAGCTTCCGCCGGGAGAAGTACGTCCCCAAGGGAGGTCCCGACGGCGGCGACGGCGGACGTGGCGGCGACGTCGTGGCGGTCGCCGATCCGGCCCTGCGCGACCTCTCCTCGTTCCGGGGCAGGACGGCCTTCGACGCCGGGCGCGGCGGCAACGGGCGCGGCACCCGCAAGCACGGTGCCGACGGCACGGCCGCAGAGCTGCACGTGCCGGTCGGCACCCAGGTCTGGGGTCGGGACGGCCAGCTGCTGGCCGACCTCGCGCGCCCGCACGCGCGCGTCGTGCTCGCGCGCGGAGGGGGAGGAGGGCGCGGCAACGCGCACTTCGCCACACCCACCCGTCAGACCCCGCGCTTCGCCGAGGTCGGTCAGCCAGGCGAGAGCGTCGAGGTCGAGCTCCGGCTCAAGCTGCTGGCCGACGCCGCGCTGGCTGGACTGCCCAACGCGGGGAAGTCGTCGCTGCTGCGGCGGATCTCGAACGCGACGCCCAAGGTCGCGGACTACCCCTTCACGACCCTGCAGCCAGTGCTCGGGACGGTCGAGTCGCCCGACGGCGCTCAGCTCACCGTCGCCGACGTCCCCGGGCTGATCGAGGGGGCGAGCAACGGTGTCGGGCTCGGCCACGACTTCCTCGCCCACCTCGAGCGGGCGCGGCTGCTCGTCCACGTGATCGACGGCTCCGAGGGCGACGCGGACGACCGCTTCCGCGTGATCGACCGTGAGCTCGCGCTCTACGGCGCCGGGCTCGAGGAGCGACCCCAGATCGTCGTCCTCAACAAGGCCGACCTGCACCCCGAGCCTGCGCCGTTCTCGGTGACCGACGAGCGGATCCTCGCCGTCCACCGGGTCTCGTGCGCGACGGGGGAGGGGATCGGCGACGTCGTGCACGCCCTGTTCGCGCACTGCCCGACCGCCCCCGACCCGACCGTCCCGGAGGCGCCGTCCTTGCCCGAGTTCCTCGACTACCGGCCCCAGCCGCGCCGGCGCGCGGCGTTTCGCGTGTACCGCACCGACCGGGGGTTCCGGGTCGTCGGCGACGTGCCCTCCGGCGACGCGCTCGACGAGGCGCTGCGCGCGGCCGGCGTCCGCCGGGGCGCGCTGGTGGAGGTCGGGGACGAGGAGCTCGAGTGGCAGCCCTGACCACGGGCGTCCTCGGCGGGGCCTTCGACCCACCGCACGCCGGCCACCTGGCGCTCGCCCGGGCGGCCGTGGAGCGGTTCGCGCTCGATCGGCTGCTCGTCCGCGTCGTCGCCGACCCCGGGCACAAGGAGGTCGGGACGCCGGCCGAGGTGAGGCTGAGGCTGGCCGAGATCGCGTTCGCCGACGTCCCCGGCGCGGTGGTCTCGCTGGAGCCGCACGGTCGCACGGTCGACGCGCTCGAGGCGCTCGCGCTCGACGACCCGGTCTTCGTGATCGGCGCCGACGAGCTGGCCGGCTTCCTCGAGTGGAAGGATCCCCAGCGCGTGCTCGACCTGGCGCGCCTCGCGGTCGGCACGAGGCCGGGCGTCGAGATGCCGCTGCTCGACGAGGTGCTCCGGGCGATCGGCCGGCCCGACCGGATCACGGTCTTCCCCATCCCTCCGCACCCGATCTCCTCGACCGCGCTCCGCGCTCGCGCGGCTGCCGGGGCGCCCCTCGTCCCGTACGTCCCCGAGGCCGTCGCCCGGGAGGTCGAGCGGCTCGGGCTGTACCGGGCGGCCTGACATCCGCCTGCTCTGAGTATCCTTCGCGTCATCGGCTCCCGATCCCGGACATCCCCACGCTGACCCCGCTCGAGCTGGCCCATCGGGTCGCCGCGCTGTGCGCCGACAAGCTGGCGAGCGACGTCACGATCCTCGACATGCGGGGCGTGTGCGACTACACGGACTTCTTCGTGCTCGCCACGGGCGCCAACACCCGGCAGACGAAGGCGATCCACGACGAGGTGATCGGCGTGCTGAAGCAGGAGACCCGCCTGGTGCCACGCTCCGTGAGCGGGCTGCCCGAGGCGCGCTGGATCGTCGCGGACTACCTCGACGTCGTGCTCCACGTCTTCGACGAGGAGACCCGGGCCTTCTACCGGCTCGAGGATCTCTGGAGCGACGTCCCGCGGCTCGAGGCCGCGACGGCCTGAGCCGGGTCGGCAGCCCGCCCTAGCAGCCTTCTTCGGGGCGGGCGGGGCAAGCCCCGCCCCCCTACGGATGCTGGGCGGCGTGGCTGCCACGCGGCAACGATCTCTGGTCGTAGGGGCCGGGCTTGCCCGGCCCGGGCGTCGCGCACCCCGTCGTCGGTAGCCGGGCGGGGCAGGCGCGCCCCATGCGACTTCCAGCTGTCGGCGGCATCGGCCGACCCCGGGGACGGCCGTGGCAGGTAACCTCGCCCGCGAACGGCTACGATGCACGCCCCAGGGGCCGTAGCTCAGCTGGGAGAGCGTCTGGCTGGCAGCCAGAAGGTCAGGGGTTCGAGCCCCCTCGGCTCCACTGGCCCGCAGATCGCGAAGCCGCCAAGCGGCTTCGCGATCGCGACGATCCCTGAAGGATTGGCCTGCAGATCGCGAGGCCGCAGGGCGGTCGGGTCGTCCTGCCCCCCGCTATCCCACCGGTGCTCGGTCCCGCGCTCGTGGCATCGCCCTACCGCGCGAGTCCCGCCGCGTGCACCCGCTCGCCGATCTCGTGCGTCAGGTCGAGCAGCTGCCGGAGGTGCCGTGCCTCGGTGCGGTAGCTGACGATGCAGCTGCGGATCGCGGTGCGGCCGTGGACGACCGCATTGGAGGGGAACACGCGGCCGTCGATCTGGAGCTCGGTCATCACTCGGGTGTTGAGGCGGTCGAGGTACGCCTCGTCGTCCACTCCCGGCGGGCGGTAGCGGAAGCAGCAGATCGAGAGCGACGGCTCGCAGGCGAGCTCGAGGTCGGTCGCCGCCTCGACCTTCGTCCGCGAGCCAGCGGGTCAGCGCGACGTCGTGCTCGATCCGGCGCGCGTACGCGGCGCGGCCGTGCGCCAGCAGCCCGGCCCACACGCGCAGGGCGACGAAGCCCCGGGAGAGCTGCAGCCCTTCGAAGCCGAGGTCGATGCCGCGATCGGCGACCTCGCGATCCTGCTCGACGTAGGCGGCATGGGCGCTGAACGACTCCGCCTGGTGGCCGCCGTCGCGCACGAGCAGCACCGCGCTGACGGTCGGGGCGTACAGCCACTTGTGCGCGTCGAAGGTGATCGAGTCGGCGCGCTCGATACCGTGCAGGAGCGGGCGGAGCGTCTCGGAGAGCGCGATCGCCCCGCCGTAGGCGGCGTCCACGTGGAACCACGCGCCGACCCGCGCGGCGAGGTCGGCGAGCCCGTCGAGCGGGTCGATCGCACCGGTGCCCGTCGTGCCTGCCGTGCCGACGATCGCGACCGGGCGAACCCCGGCCGCCAGGTCGTCCTCGATCAGCCGCTCGAGCTCGTCGAGGCGCAGTGCGAGCCGCTCGTCGACCGGGACGTGCCGCACAGCCGCCTCCCCGAGCCCGAGCACGTCGGCCGCCCGGTCGATCGTGAAGTGCGCCTCCTGCGATGCGTAGACGGCGAGCCGTCGCCCTCCGACGCCCTCCACCCGCACCGCCCGGTCGGCGTGGTCGCGGGCGAGCTTGAGCGCGGAGAGATTGGCCAGGGAGCCGCCGCTCACGAGCTGCCCGCCGGCCCCCGACGGCAGCCCGAACCGGTCGGCGAGCCAGCGCACGAGCCGCAGCTCCACCTCGGTCGCCGCGGGCGACAGCACCCAGCCGCCCGCGTTCGGGTTGAGCCCCGAGGCGAGCAGGTCGGCGAGTGCGCCGGGCACCGTGCCGCCCCCGCTGATGTACGCGAGGAACCCGCCGCTGCCGGTGCGCAGCGAGTGGTCGAGGATCGTCTGGAGGTGGGCGACGAGCGCGTCGTCGCCGAGCGGCTCGTCCGGGACGTCGAGCGCGACCGCCTCCCGGACGCCTCCCGTGGAGACGCGCGGCGTGGTCGGCCCGTCCGGCAGGGTGGTGAGGTAGCCGGCGTAGAGGTCGAGCAGGCGTGCACCCAACCGTCGTGCCCGCTCAGGTGGCCAGTCGAGATCGCCGACGGGTGCAGGGGCCTCGCGCGCCACGGCGCCAGCCTAGTCGCTCGCAGGCGGGCTGCTCCGCGCGTCGCGGGTCGTCAGACGGACGGCGGGCCGTCGCGCAGCACCCGCGCGATCCCGCGCACCGCCTGGCGGATGCGCTGCTCGTTCTCGACGAGCGCGAACCGGACGAAGCCCTCACCACCCGGCCCGAACCCCACCCCCGGCGAGACCGCCACCTTGGCCTCGCGCGCGAGGTGCTCGGCGAAGGCGAGCGAGCCCATCGCGTGGAACGGCTCCGGGACGGGCGCCCACGCGAACATCGTCCCGCGAGGCTTCGCGAAGCTCCAGCCGACGCGCTCGAGCCCGTCGCAGAGCGCGTCACGGCGCGAGCGGTAGACCTCGCAGACCTCGGCCGGCGTCTCGGGCGCGTCGTTCAGCGCGGTGATCGCGGCGATCTGGATCGGCTGGAACGTCCCGTAGTCGAGCCAGCTCTTCAGGCGGGCGAGCGCGTGGCAGACGTCGGCGTTTCCGACGAGGAACCCGACCCTCCAGCCCGCCATCGAGAACGACTTGGTCAGGGTGTACAGCTCGACCGCGACGTCCGCGGCCCCGGGCACCTGGAGGATCGACGGCGGGTCGTGCCCGTCGAAGGCGAGGTCCGCGTACGCGAAGTCGTGGACGACGACCATGTCCCGCTCGCACGCGAGCTCCACGACGTGCTCCATGAAGTCGAGCTCGACCGTCGCGGTGGTCGGGTTGTGCGGGAACGAGAGCAGCAGCACGCGCGGGCGCGGTGTCGCTCGCTCGTACGCCTCGGCGAGGTTCGCCACCAGGTCCTCCTCCGGGCCCATCGCGACCTGGAACACGCTGCCCCCGGCGAGCATCGGGGCGTGGATGTGGATCGGGTAGCTCGGGGAGGGCACGAGCGCGGCGTCGCCGGGCTCGACGAGCGTCCACATGAGGTGGACGAGGCCCTCCTTGGCGCCCATCGTCGCGACCACCTGGTGCTCCGGGTCGAGCTCGACGCCGAAGCGGCGGCGGTAGAGGTCGGCGCACGCCGAGCGCAGCTTGGGGATGCCCTTCGACTGCGAGTAGCGGTGGTTGTGCGGCTTCTCGGCGGCCTCGGCCAGCTTGGCGATCGCGACGTCGGGCGAGGGCAGGTCGGGATTGCCGAACCCGAGGTCGACGACGTCCTCGCCGGCGCGCCGCAGCTCGAGCGTCAGGTCGCGGATCACCGCGAAGACGTAGGGAGGGAGCGCGTCGACGCGTCGGAACGTCGGTCTCATCCCACGTCATCCTGCCCGAGTCGGGTACGGCGCGCGCCGCCAGGGCCGCGGCCGGTCGAGGGGCGGGGCCGCCACGCCCGTCGGACGTGGCGGCCCCGCGGCAGCTCTACGTGCCGACGAGCGTGATCGTGCGGATCACGTTCGCGGTCGTGGCGGTGTTCGCCTCGACCGTGACGGTGTACGTCCGTCCCTTGACGACGCGGAGGCCGTCGACGCGGGCGGGAACGGTGCAGTCGAGCAGGAGCGGCGTCGATTGCTGGGAGACCTGCACGAGCTGTCCGCCGAGCGTCGTGCGGATGGTCATCCCCACCGGCGTCCCGGGCGCGTTGTTCGCGCAGAACGAGCGCAGGTGCACGGTCACCGTCGGGCTCGTCGTTCCGCCCTTGACGGTCACCTTCCCGTTGACCGGGCTGAGGGGCTGCGCGGCGACCGCGAAGCGCGGCTGTGCGGACTTTGCCGCACCGGTGAGGCGGTAGATGCCGCTCTGCCAGGGGCTGCCCTTCGAGTCCTGGAGCACGAACCAGATGAACATCGGGATCCGCGGGTCCTTCTTCGCGAGGGCGATCGCCTGGGGGACGTAGGCGGCCTGCTGGGCCTCGGTCACGCCCTTCGGCTCGCCCGGCCTGGTCTCGTTGCCGTACTCGGTGATCCAGACGGGGATGTTCTTCCGCCCGAACGACCTGTCGAGGTCCCGCTCGAACTGCGGGAGCGTCGAGAACGTCACGTTCGGGTACTTGGCGCGCTGGGTCGGCGCCTGGTTGACGGGGAACGGGTACGGGTGCTGCGCCCAGGCGTCGAACCTCAGGCGGGGGCTCGCCTTGGCGAGGAGCTGCATGAACGTCCCGGGGCGAACCGTGTCGGTCTGGCCGGGCACCTTCCTGTCGCGACCGTTCGACGAGGTCTCGCCGATCGCGACCAGCGCCTTCGGGTTGCCGGCCTTGATCCCGGCGTAGCCCGCCGCCGCGATCCGGGCGTAGTTCCGGGGGCTGACGATGCGGCCCTTGGCGTCGAACTGCGGGACGAGGAACGTCGCCAGGTTCGACTCGTTCCAGATCCCGTAGAAGCCGACGAACGGGAGTCCGGGGTTGCGGCCGGAGTACCGGGAGGCCAGCGCCCGGGCGAAGCTCTGGAAGTCGGCGACGCGGCTCGGGAGCACCTGGGGCTTCTGGTTGCCGTTCGCCCACGGCGGGGTGCCCCAGATCGTGATCAGCACCTCCATCCCTCGGATCTGCGCGTTGCGCACGAACTCGTCGAGGTCTTCCCAGCGGTAGGCGCTGTCGAACGGATCGGTCGCGCGCGCAGGCCGGCTGGGGGCGATCTTGTGCCACTCGACGAGCGTGCGCACGATCGAGGCGTTGTTCCCGGCTGCCCGGTCGAAGGCGTCGAGCCGACCGTCGTCGAAGCGCAGGACGGGGTCGTCGTGGAAGCCGACCCACATCCGGTCGGCCGCCGTGGCGGCGGGAACGAGAAGCGCGGCGGCGGCGCAGAGGGCGACGAGCAGGCGCGATCCGACTCTCACTGGCATGTCCTCCTTGGGGATGGCGGCACGACCCTAGCCACGCCCGGTTAGGGCTCTGTGAAGGGCCACTCGACGACACATATTCGACACGGAGCCGTGAACCCCCTGTGAACGGGGACGACCTACCGTCGGCAGGGACACGGACGCGACGAGAGGAGGACGAATCGTGAGCACCACCCTTGCCGTTGCCGCCCCGGCGTACTCCCCGCCGGCAGTGGCGTTCCACGGCGAGACCGCACGTCGGGAGGAGGCCGTCTGGTGGGTCGTCGTCGTGGGCTTCGCCTACGCGGTCGCGCTCGCCTGGGCCACCTGGTGCCGCAAGAACGGCGGCAGCGCCGAGATCTCCTTCGGCTGGACGGGCTTCAAGGTTGTCTGCCGGAAGTGAGACCGGCGTGGGGGGAGCGGCCGACGGCCGCTCCCCCCACGCCCTCGAGCTGCACGCGGTCGACGTGCGCTACGGGAGACGTCACGCGCTCCGGCAGGTCGATCTTTGCGTGCCGGGCGGGGAGGTCGTCGTCCTCGTCGGCCCGAACGGCTCGGGAAAGACGACGCTGCTGCACGTCGCCGCAGGGCTCCGCAGCCCCGACTCGGGAACGGCGCTCGTCGTCGGTGCGAGGGCCGGGTCGATGGCGGCCCGCCGGGCCGTCGCCCTCGTTCCCGACGAGCCCGGCGGCCTCGAGGAGCTGACCGTGGGCGAGCTCGTGCGCCTCACGGGTGGGCTGGCCGGCGCGCCGGCCCTCGCCGGCGAGGAGGCGATCGCGCACTTCGACCTCTCGGCCGTCTGCGACGTGCGCGTCGGGATGCTCTCACGGGGGCTGCGTCACCGGGCGGCGCTCGCGGCGGCGCTCGCACAAGCGCCGGTGCTGCTCCTCGTCGACGAGGCCGGCGCGACGCTGGACGGAGCGGCGGTGGACGCGCTGGTCGCCGGCCTGCGCCGCCACGCGGCGCGCGGGGGTGCGGCCGTCGTCGCCTCGCACGATCCTGCTTTCGCCCGACGGGCGGCCGATCGGGCGGTGCTGCTGTCGGACGGGGCGATCGTGGGCGGCGGGCCGACCACCTGTCTGCCCGCGCTCGACCTGCTTCGCGGAGGCGCGCTCCCGTCGAGACGAAGCGAGGTGGGCGCGCGTGTCGGCGCTGCCGCTCGCTAGCGCGGCGGCGCGCTGTTCCGGTCGCCGGATGAGCGCCACCGCAGCCGCGCACCCCCGCGTGGCCGTCGTCGTCACGGCGGCCGCAGTGCTCGTGCTCGCTGCCGGCCTGCGTGCCGGAGCCGCGATCGCCGGCCTGCTCGAGCCGACGCTGGCCGACCGGGCGGTCACGCGTGCGCTCGTCGTCGGGATCGCGCTCGTGGGGCTCGGGTCGGGTGCCGCGCTCGGGCTCGTGCTGCCCGGGCCGAAGGGGCTCGGCCGACAGCTCGAGGCCGCGCCCGCGTCTGCGCTCGACCGCGGCGCGGCGGTGCTCGGGCCGCCTGCCGTCCTTGTCGCGCTGGGCGCGGCGCTCGCCACCCTGCCGCTGGCGCTGCCGGTGGCGGCGTCCTCGCCCGGTGGGATCGCGACCACTCCCGCGCTGGTCGGCGCAATCGTCGCCGCCGTCGCGACGGGAGGGATGGCAGCGGGCCTCGCCCGGGCCCGCCACGCCGCGACTCGTCCCCTCGTCGCGGTGGTGGTGTTCGTCGTCGTGGGCGGGGTCGGAGCGCTCGGAGCGGTCGGGCTGGTGCGGGTGGGCGACGCGCTGGCGGGTGGCGTCGGCCCGGTCGGCAGCGCCACGCTGACCGCCCTGGCTGCGACGGCAGCGCTGCTCGTGTGGGGACGCGCGCTGCTGGTGCCCGAGCGTCCGCGGGCACCGTCGCTGCGCTCCCGCTCGCTCCGCGGCGGCTCGTGCACGGTCGCGACCCGTGCCGCGGGCCTCCTGCTGCTCCGTCGGGGCGACCTCCGTGCCGCGCTCGTGGGAGGTGCGCTGCTCGGCCTGGTCGGGATCGCCGTCGCGCGCCTCGGTGAGGCGCCCAGCCCGTCGGGGCTGCTGCTCGGGGCGACCGGTGCTGCGCTGACTGCGGCACCGGTCGCCCTCGCCGTCGGCGGGATCGTCGACGAGGGGCGCCACGTCTGGCGCCTGGCGCCGGTCCCTGGCGTGCGCCTCGCGCTTGCGTGGGCGGCCGCAGCGGTGCCGGGGCTCGCGCCCCCCGCCGGGGCCGCGCTCACGGCGCACCTCGTCGAGGGCGGTCGCGTGGACGATCTCGGCGTCGCCCTCGGGTTGACCGTGGTGGTGTGGGCGTGCGCGCTCGTCGCTGGCACGCTCGTCCCGTGGCGGCGCCACGGGGTTGCGGACCAGGCGCTGTCGCTCGCGGCGCTGGGCGTCGGGCTGGGCGGGGTGTCGCTCGGCGCGTCGCGGCTCGGGCCGCTGCTCGTCGAGCGGGGAGCACCTCCGTCCGTCGCCGGCCTCGTGCTCGTCGCCGTAACGGTCGTGCTCGCGCTCGCGATCGTCGCCCTGCGCCTCCGGAGCCGACGCTGATGCTCGATCCCGCCGACCGCCTGGACCTGCCGGACGGCGTCCGCCTGGACGGCGACGCGGTGGTCGACGACGTCCGGGGCGAGCGCTTCGCCGTGAACGCCGCCGCGGTCACGGTGCTGCAGGGGGCCGGCGAGACGCTCGCTGCCGCTGCCGGTCGGCTCGGTGCCCAGTGGGAGCTCTCGCCGGAGCAGGCGCGCGCGGACGTGCTGTCGTTCGCATGGTCGCTGAACGGCGCTCTCCTCGCGAACGTCGTGTCGGGACGTGCGCGGCACGAGCGGGCCGGCTCCTGGATCTCGCTCGCGCTGCGGCTGCTCCCAGCCGGACAGCTGCCGCACCGGGTCGCTCGTCGCGTCGGACTCGACACGACGACGGTCGCGCGGGCCGTCGCCACCGGTGCTCGCGCGGTGCTCGTCCGCTCGGCGGCGATCGCGGCGGTCGTGGCGGGCGGTCTCGTCCACCTGTGGCTGCTCGTGGGCGATGCCGCAGTGCTCGAGCCGGTCGCCCTCGGCGTGTCGAGCGGCGTCGGGCTGCTCCTGCACGAGGTGGGCCACGCCGCTGCGCTCGTCCGCGTACGGGCGGCGATCGCCCTCGCGGGACGACGGACGATGGTGCTCCACGGACCCCTCGTCGGAGCGCGTGCGGCGCTGGTCGCGCTCGCAGGCCCCCTCGTGCCCGCGTGCCTCGGCGCGGGTCTCGCGTCGGCAGCGCTCGCCAGCGGCGATGCGACGGTGGCTCTCGTCGCATGCCCGCTCGGCGGACACGCCGTGGCGGTGACCGTGCTCTGCGGCGACGGGCGGACGGCATGTGGGCTCTGAGGTCGTTCGCACTCGGTGGGGCCGCGACCGCTGCCGTCGTCTACGTGTTCGCAGCAGCCGCGGGGCTCGTCGCGGCGGCGGCTGGCGTGGAGCTGACGCTCGCAGCGGGGCCGGTCCTGCTCGTGGCCGTGGAGGTGGAGGGCTCGAGCACGGCGACGACGATGGGTACGGGGCTGGTCGCAGTCGCCGTGGTCGGGGGGCTGGCGAACGCGATCGCGGCAGCGCTGCTCAGACGCCGGCGTGACCGCGGGCGGATCGCGTAGACTGGCCACCGGATGCTGCTGGAGGCCGTCTTCTTCCTCGTGCTGCTCAAGATCCCGGTCGTCTACCTGTGCGTCGTCGTCTGGTGGGCGATCCGGGCCGAGCCGGCGACCGAGCCTCCGCTCGCGCCCGTCCCGATCGCCGACACCCCGTCGCCCGATCCGCTCGGCTGGTCGCCGCGGGCCTCGACGGGACGTCGTGGCTCGGGAGGGCGCGTTCCTCGGCGCCCGACGTCGCCCCGGCGCGCCGCGCTTCGGAGGGGCGCTCCGCGGTGAGCTCGGTGGAACGGCAGCGCGACGGCTTCACCGGGGTGGATGGCGTCGCGGGGTTCATCGCGACCGCCTCGATCGTCCTCTCGGCGATCGCGATGGGCTTCGGCTTCGTGCTGGACGTCGACGCGCGGCCGGCGCGCACCGCCGGGGCCGCGATGATCCTGGCCGTCGTGGCCGGCCTGATGAGCGAGCGCTTCCAGCCTCTCGCCCTCAAGGCCGCGCTGTTCGCCGGAGTGGCGTGGGTCGTCGGCATGACGGTCGCGGTGCTCACCGAGGCCCCCCTCGTCTGAGGCGCGACGGACGCGCCGGCGACGACGAGGATGACTGCCTCCGTCGATCCGAACGGGCTGAACGCCGGGTACGTCGCGCAGCTGCTGGCCGACTACCTCGACGCGCCCAGCAGCGTGCCACCCGAGTGGCGCGCGCTGTTCGAGGCCGACCCGGCAGGCGCCCGTGCCGCGCTGCCGACGCTCGGCGCCCTCGTCGACGAGCACGCGGCGACGCCCACCCCCGTGGTGACGCCCTCGACCGTGGCCGTTCCGGCCCTCCGTTCACCCGCTGCCCCTGTCCCCGTCCCCAGGGCCGCGAACGGGGCGGTCACCTCCGACACGTCCACCGCCGCGTCCTCTGGAGACGGCGCAGGCGCGCCGACGCCCACGGCGGGCGCCGGCGGCGCGATCGGTCGCGTGGAGACGCCGAGCCCCGTTGCCGCGGCCGCCCCGGGAGCTCCCACCGAGGCGACCCAGTCGCCCCCCGACGCCGAGCTCCTGGGCGGGATCGCGGCTGCCATGGCCCTCGTCAAGGCGATCCGGATGCACGGCCACCTCGCCGCCCGCCTCGATCCGCTCGGCTCCGAGCCGATGGGCGACCCTGCCCTCGACGAGCTCAGGCTCCAGCCGCCCCTCACACCCGAGCTCCAGGTGCGCATCCCCGCTGGGCTGCTCCGGCTCACCGTTCCGGGCGACACGCTGCGGGAGGCGCTCCCGAACCTGCGGGCGGTGTACTCCGGCTCGATCGCGTACGAGATCGAGCACATCAGCGACCACGCCGAGCGCGTCTGGCTGCGGACTGCGATCGAGTCAGGTCGGTACCGCTCCGAGCTCGGGGTGGAGGAGCGGCGTGCGCTGCTGCGCAGGCTGACCCAGACGGAGGGGTTCGAGCAGTACCTGCGCCGGTCGTTCCTGGGGCAGAAGCAGTTCTCGCTCGAGGGGCTCGACGCGCTCATCCCGATGCTCGACGAGGCGATCGAGCTCGGGGCCGAGAGCGGGGCGCACGAGGTCGTGATCGGCATGGCGCACCGCGGTCGCCTCAACGCGCTCGTGCACGCGGTCGGCCGCTCCTACGAGTCCGTGCTGCGCGAGTTCGAAGGCGAGCGGTCGCTGGACGCTCTCTTGATCGACCCCGAGGGCGGCAGCGGCGACGTGAAGTACCACCTGCCGGCGGCAGGCACGCGCGTGACGCGGGCGGGCGAGGTCGAGGTGATCATCGCCCCCAACCCGAGCCACCTCGAGGCCGTCGCGCCCGTGGTGGGCGGCCGGGCGCGGGCGGAGCAAACCGATCGGAGCGCGGGCGCGGGACTCCACGACTCGTCCGTCGCCCTGCCGATCCTCATCCACGGTGACGCGTCGTTCGCCGGGCAGGGCGTGGTCGCCGAGACGCTGAACCTGCAGAGCCTCAACGGCTACTCGACCGGCGGCACGCTGCACGTGATCGCCAACAACCAGGTGGGCTTCACCACCGATCCCGCCGACAGCCGCTCGACCCGGTACTCGAGCGATCTCGCGAAGGGGTTCGACATCCCGATCGTCCACGTGAACGCCGACGACCCGGAGGCGGCGATCAGCGCCGTCCGACTGGCCCTGGCCTTCCGGGCCGAGTTCGGCCACGACTTCGTGATCGACCTCGTCGGGTACCGCCGCTTCGGCCACAACGAGCAGGACGAGGCCGCCTACACGCAGCCGCTGATGGTGGAGCGGATCCAGCAGCACCCGACGGTGCGCGAGCTGTACGCGGCGGCGCTCGTCGAGCAAGGGGTGCTCGATCCCGACGACCCCGCGGCGTACGTCGACGAGGTGACGGCCACGTTGCGCGCTGCTCACGAGCGACTGCGCGCCAGCATCGGCACGGCGAGCGCGAACGTCCCGCCGGTGGAGCCGCGGCCGCCCGCCTCGACGGGTGATGCAGTGGTGACCGCAGTCGATGCCGAGCGGCTCGCCGCCATCAACGAGCAGCTGCTCGCCGTGCCGGCGTCGTTCACCGTCAACCCGAAGCTCGCGAAACAGCTCGACCGTCGACGGACGACCCTCGTCGAGGGCGGGATCGACTGGGGCCAGGCCGAGGCGCTCGCGTTCGGCACGTTGCTCGAGGAGGGCATCCCGATCCGGCTCTCCGGGCAGGACTCCGAGCGGGGGACGTTCTCCCACCGCCACCTCGTGCTCCACGATCCCGGCACGGGCGAGACGTACGCACCGATCCAGCACCTGCCCGGCGCGAACGCCTCCTTCGAGGTCTACAACTCGCCGCTCTCCGAGTACGCCGCGCTGGGCTTCGAGTACGGGTACTCGACCGCCGCCTCGGACGCGCTCGTCCTCTGGGAGGCGCAGTTCGGCGACTTCGCCAACGGCGCGCAGATCGTGATCGACCAGTTCCTGGTCGCAGGCAGGTCCAAGTGGGGGCAGACCTCGCGTCTCACGCTGCTGCTGCCGCACGGCTACGAGGGCAACGGGCCCGAGCACTCGAGCGCGCGGCTCGAGCGGTTCCTCCAGCTCGGCGCACAGGACAACATCCGGGTGGCGAACTGCTCGACGTCGGCGCAGTTCTTCCACCTGCTGCGCCGGCAGGCGCTCGACGTGGTGGCGCGACCGCTGGTGGTGATGACGCCCAAGGGGCTGCTTCGCCTGCGCCATGCCGGGTCGAGCCTCGACGAGCTCGCGCACGGCGCGTTCCAGCCGGTGATCGACGACGCGCACGTCGACCCCGAGGCAGTTCACCGGCTCGTCCTCTGCTCGGGGAAGCTCTACTACGACATCGTCGGGCACGAGGACCGCGCGTCGGCTGCCGGCGTGGCGGTCGTCCGGGTCGAGCAGCTCTATCCGTTCCCCGTCGACGCGCTGACAGCGGTGATCGCCCGCTACCCGTACCTCCGCGAGATCGTGTGGGCGCAGGAGGAGCCCCAGAACATGGGCGCGTGGCGCCCGCTGCGCCATCGGCTCGACCAGGCCGCACGCGACGGTTCCGGCGTGCCGGCGGTCACCTACGTGGGGAGGACGTGGAAGGCGAGCCCCAGCGAGGGGTACCCGACGGCCCACCAGCGCGAGCAGGATCGGATCGTGCGGGTCGCTCTCGGCGTCGCCTGAGGCGGCCGCCGCGCTGCCGCGGCCTGGCCGGGCTCGAGCGCGGGGCCGGCTACCGCAGACGCCGTCGGCGTCGGGCCGCGAGGAGCGCCAGGGCGATGCGCAGTCCGTGCCGGCGCGTCAGCCGGAGCACCGCCTGTCGCTGGCGCCAGGGAAGCCGGCGCCAGGCCCCGAACAGCGCCAGGGCGAGGGCGAGGCGGGAGCCGCGTCGACGTGCCACGGGGCTCATCCAACCACACGTCGAGCGCCAGGGACAGCCCGCTCCCCTGGTTTGCAGGTCTTTCGAGGGCCGGTACACTGCGCAGGTGGCATCCGAGGGCCACAGCCCTGACACCGACGGAGGAGAGTCGATGCCGGTCGAGACCGAGACGTCCTTCTCGGCTGCGATCCAGGAGCACCTGAGCCTGAAGCAGCGCAACGCCGAGCTGGGCGAGAACATGCCGATCGATCGCTACGCGATCGAGGACCCGTTCGAGAACCACCCGCTGTTCAAGTCCGAGGAGCAGGCGCGCCTCGAGGAGACGATGGAGACTGCGGCCGAGGCGACGGTCGAGGCCGAGAGCGCGTTGCCCTGGCCCGGCGAGGACTCCACCGAAGGGCCCGCGCTGGCGGACAGCCTCTGGGGCAAGTCTCGCGACTTCGACTGGGGCGACTGAGCTCCGTGCAGCCGGGGCGGCGGCACGCCGCCTGCGTCGTCGTAGGCGCAGCGTGAGCGATCGCGCGGAGCTCCTGGAGCGGTATGCGGAGCTCGCCGTCCGCGTCGGCGCGAACGTCCAGCCGGGGCAGGAGACGGTCGTCCTCTGCCAGGTCGAGCACGCCGAGGTCGTTCGGGCGGTCGCGCGTGCCGCCTACCGGGCTGGCGCCTCGCGGGTCGTCCCCCTCTACACGGACCGCCACGTTCGTCGCGCCGCGATCGAGCACGGCCCGCGGGAGACGCTCGGCCTCTCGCCGTCGTGGATGCTGGAGATGGTGCGCGACTGGCGCACCGTCAAGCCGGCGATCGTCAGCCTCAGCGGAACGCCCGAGCCGCGCCTGTTCGCGGGGCTCGACCCGACGCTCGTCGCGCAGTCGGATGCGCAGGACCTGCGCGCCGAGTACCTCCAGATCGTGACCGGGCGGCTGACGAACTGGGTGATCGTCGCCGCCCCGAACGCGTTGTGGGCCGAGACCGTGTTCGGCGAGCCCGACCTCGACCGGCTGTGGTCCGCGGTGGGCACGGCGACGCGGCTCGACGCTCCCGATCCGGTCGCCGCGTGGCAGGCGCACATCGAGGCGCTCGAGGCGCGCGCCGCCGCCCTCACCGAGCGGCGCTTCGACGCAGTCCGCTTCCGCGGCCCCGGAACCGACCTGACCATCGGGCTGCTGCCCGCCTCGCGGTGGCTGGCGGCGACGTTCACCACGGTCGACGGGCTCGACCACCTGCCCAACCTCCCCACGGAAGAGGTGTTCACGACCCCGGACTGGCGCCGCGCGGACGGCGTCGTGCGCTCGACGATGCCGCTCGTCGTGCCTGGTGTCGGCGCGACGGTGGAGGGCCTCGAGCTGACGCTCCGGGACGGCCGGATCGTGGACGTCCGGGCCGACGGCGACGGTGCGGCGGTGATCGACGGCCAGCTCGCGAACGACCGCGCGCGTCACCTCGGCGAGGTCGCGCTCGTGACGGGTGACTCGGCGGTCAAGCGAACCGGGCTCGTGTTCCACGACACGCTGTTCGACGAGAACGCGACCTGCCACGTCGCCTACGGCAGCGGGCTGCCGTTCGCCGTCGACGGCGCGGACGGCCTCGGCAGGGAGGAGCTGGTCGCGGCCGGCGTGAACGTCTCGGGCGTCCACACCGACTTCATGGTCGGGGGCGCGGAGGTCGAGGTCGACGGTCTCGGCGCGGACGGCACGGCGACGCCGATCATCCGCGACGACGCCTGGACGCTCGCCTGACGACGGGCCGGCGCGGCGCGCTCGCCCCGCGGGCTGCAGTGCTCAGGCGCTCCGGGGGTCGCGCACGGCCGGCTCCGGGTCGTCCGTGGTCGGGGCCACCGCCAGCGGCGCAGGCCCGGCCAGCGTCGTCGCGAGTCGCCTGAACGGCCCGTCCTGCGCGAGCAGCGCCTCGTAGCGCCCGCGCTGCGTGATCCTCCCGCGCTCGACGACGAGGATCTCGTCGGCGCGCCGCACCGTCGCGAGGCGGTGCGCGATGATCACCGAGGTACGGCCCTGGAGCAGCGTGTCGAACGCGCGCTCGATCGCGACCTCCGTGGGGCGGTCGATGTTCGAGGTCGCCTCGTCGAGGATCAGGATCCGTGGGTCGGCGAGCAGCGCGCGCGCGATCGAGATCAGCTGTCGCTCGCCCGCGGAGAGGCCGGCGCCACCCTCGCGCACCACGTGGTCGAGCCCCTCGGGGAAGCGCGCGGCGACGCGGTCGACGCCGATCGCCCGTGCCGCGTCGGCGACCTCCTGGTCGGTCGCGTCCGGTCGCGCGAAGCGGATGTTCTCCGCGATCGTGCCGCTGAACAGGAACGGATCCTGGAGCACGACCCCGAGCTGGCGGCGGTAGGTGCGCAGCTGGACGTCGCGCAGGTCGGTGCCGTCGACCCGCACCGCGCCGCTGCGGGGGTCGTAGAACCGCGCGATCAGCTTCGCGGTCGTCGACTTGCCGCCGCCCGACTCGCCGACGAGGGCGACGCAGCCTCCCACCGGCACGTCCATCGCGATCCCCTTCACGACGGGCTCCGCACCGTACGCGAACACGACGTCGTCGAGCTCGAGGTGTCCGTCGATCCGCCGCATCGGCTTCGCGCCGGGACGGTCGGTGATGTCCTGCTCGGCGTCCAGCACGGTCGAGATCTTGTCCATCGCTGCGGCCGCCGCCTGCACCTGCCCGTACAGCTCCGACAGCTCCTGGAGCGGCTGGAACACGAGGGACAGCATCCCGACCGCCGCGATCAGCGTGCCGATCTCGAGCGCGTCGCCCTCGATCAGCTGGGCGCCGCCGAACAGCACGGCGACGGTCGCGATCGCGCCGAGCAGCTCGATCGCGGGGAAGAACACCGAGGAGAGCTTCTGCGCGTAGACGTTCGAGACGCGGTTCGCCTCGTTCAGCTCGTCGAACTCCCGCTGGAAGGCGGCCTCGCGGCCGAACGCCTGCACGACCGCCATCCCGGAGACGGACTCCGCGAGCTGTGCGGTGACCGCTGCGATCCGGGTTCGGACGTCGGCGAACGCGACGTGCGACGTGCGCTGGAACCAGCGGGTGACGAGGATCCCGGGCGGGAGCACGAGCAGCGCGATCAGCCCGAGCCGCCAGTCGAGCAGGAACAGCCCGCCGATCGCGGCGATCAGCGTGAGCGTGTTGACCGCGAGCGTAGTGAGCCCCTGGTTGAGCACGTCGGACAGCGCATCGACGTCGCTCGTCAGACGGGCGATGATCCAGCCGGCCTTCTGCTCGGAGAAGTAGCGCAGCGAGAGCGAGGTGAGGTGCTCGAACAGGTCGCGACGGAGCTCCAGCACGATCCGCTGACCGATCCCGGCGAGCATCAGCCAGGTGGTCGTGCCGATCACCCAGGCGCCCACGCCGACGGCCACGTAGAGGATCACGTCGCGCGTGAGCCGCTCCTCGTCACCGGCGCGGATGCCGTTGTCGATCGCGTCGCCGACGATCCACCAGCCGGCCACGGGCGCGGCGGCGGAGATCGCGGCGAGCGCGAGTACGGCCGCGATCCGGCCGTGGCGTCCGGCGGTGTAGCGCCAGAGACGGGAGAGCCCGGTGCGGGGTCTACGCGGCAATCGCCTCGTCTCCGAACAGCTGGACGAACACGTCCCCGCTGCGCATCAGCTCGGCCGGACTGCCGTCCTCGACGATGCGGCCGTCCTGGACGACGACGGCGCGGTCGGCGACGAGCACCGTCGAGAGGCGCTGGCCCGAGATGAGCACCGTGCGGCCGGCGACGGCCGGGCGGAGGTTCTCGACGAGATGACGCTCGGTCTCGGTGTCGACTGCCGACATCGGGTCGTCGAGCACGAGCACGCGCGAGCCCGTCACGAGCGCGCGCGCGAGGGCGACCCGCTGGCGCTGGCCACCGGAGAGGTTGACGCCGCGCTCCCCGATCAGGGTGTCGTAGCCGTCGGGGAGCTCGTCGACGAATGCGGCCACCCCCGACGCCTCGCAGGCCGCGAGCACGTCCGCCCAGTCGGCGTCGGGCCTGGCAGCGAGGAGGTTCTCGCGCAGGGTGACCGAGAAGAGCACCGGCTTCTGGGTGACGAGCGCCACCGCCCCGCGGAGCTCCGCGAGCGCGACCTCGCGGAGGTCGACGTCGCCGAGCAGCACCCTCCCGGCGGTGGGGTCGTAGAAGCGCGGGACGAGGTTGAGCAGCGAGGTCTTGCCCGCGCCGGTCGCGCCGCACACCGCGACGATCTCGCCGGGGGCGACCTCGAGGTCGATCCCCGACAGCACCTCGGCTCCGGTCGGGTAGGCGAAGCGGACGCCCTCGAAGCGGACGGTGAGCGGCCCGGCGGGCAGTGGGGTGGGGCGGTCGGTCTCGGGCAGCGGCGAGATGCCGTCGAGCCAGGCGAAGCTGCGCGAGGCCGCGGCGGTCGCGCGCTGCGCGAGGTTGATGATCCAGCCGAGCGCCTCGAGCGGCCAGACGAGCTGGAGGAGGAGCGTGACGAAGAGCGTGAACTCCCCGATCGTGAGCGTGCCCTCGATCGCCTGGCGCCCGCCGAACCAGAGCACGGCCGCGATCCCGAGCGAGGGCAGGAAGATCAGCCCTGGCAGGAACCTCGCCTCGACGGCCGCCTGGCGCATCGTCTCGCTGCGCACCGCTTCGGCGCGCTCCGAGAAGCGGTCGCGCACGTCGTCCTCGCGCCCGAAGGCCTGCACCATCTCGATGCCGACGACCACCTCGTCGGACGCCTCGGTGAGGTTCCCCTTGCGCTCCTGCACCTTGCGCGAGATGGGGAACACGCGGTGCGCGAACAGGTAGGTGAGGATCGCGATCGGCGGCATGGTGAGCGCAGCGACGAGCGCGAGCCGCCCGTTGACGCTCACGAGCACGACCGCGGCGCCGACGACCATCATCAGGCTCTGGATCGCCTGCACGACGCCCCAGCCGATGAAGTAGCGCACCGGGTAGATGTCGTTCGTCGCGCGGGAGATGACCTCGCCGGTCGCGTGCCGGTCGTAGAACGCGCGCGGGTAGCGCAGGTAGGCCTGGTACATCATCTGGCGGAGCCGGGCCTCGACGGCGATCCCGATCCGTGCGGTCGCGTAGCGTCGCTCGAAGTTGAGGAAGAAGCGCAGCACCGCCGCGACGACGATCGCTGCGAGGTAGCCGAGCAGGAGGGCGGTGCCGCCGTCGCCGTCGATCGCGTCGTCGATCGTGCGCTGGATCAGCACCGGGATCGCGAGCGACATGCCCGTGAACGCGAGCGCGAACAGCAGCGCGGGCAGCACCTGACGCCGCTGTGCCCACCACAGCGGGAAGAGGTGCGTCAGGGTCGGCCAGAGACGGAGGTCGGGGGGGTCGACCGGGCTCATCTGAGCAGCGGGCTCCTTGTCGTGCCGGGTGGAACGGGGCGGGCGACGCGCAGCTGCCGCGGCGGAGACGCGCGGACGGCGCGCAGATCGGCTGGCGCTCGGCCGTGCCGACGGCGGCACGATAGCAGTGGCGTCAGCGGTGACATCATCCAGCGACCTAAGTGGCGCTTGACAGACATCATTTTGATGTCATACTGGGGTCATGGAGATCACGATCCACGTCGAGGCGATCCAGCGCGACCTGGCCTCCGCCGCCGGGCTGGGGGACGACGAGGTGGCACGAGCGGGCCGACGGCTCGCCGACGCGCTCGAGGCGTCGCTGCGCCTCCGCCTGCTCGATGTGCTCGGCCAGGCCGCCCTGAGCCTCAACGGACAGCTCCCGACCGGGCACGTCGAGGTCAGGCTCGCGGGCCGCGACCCCGACCTCGTGTTCGTCGACGACCCCCCGCCCGAGGAGGCCCCCCCGGCTCCGGGCGACGACCTCAGCGCCCGCATCACGCTGCGACTGCCCGAGACGCTCAAGGCCCAGCTCGAGGAGGCCGCCGCCCGCGAGGGCGTGTCGGCCAACGCCTGGATCGTCCGTGCGCTGGCACGCGCACTCGAGCCGCGCACCCCGACGCGGCGCACCGGCAATCGGCTCCAGGGCTTCGCCCGGGGCTGAGCGAGAGGAGACGAGAGGACATGCTGCCAATCACCCTGTTCACCCCGAGCGCCGCCGAGGAGGCCACCTACCGGCCGCTGCGGCGACGCGGTGACGAGCGCCGCGACCGGCGTCCCACGATCCCCGAGCGGTTCCGGCCATGAGGACCGAGACCTTCGAGACCCCCGGCCCGCTCACGGTGCGCGTCCGGGTCTCCTCCTCCGAGCTCGAGGTCGAGACCTGGGAGCACCCGACGACTCGCATCGAGATCGAGGGAGGTCGTGAGCTCGTCGACTCGTTCACCGTCGCGCTCGAGGACCGGCCCGGCGGCCAGGAGGTCGTGATCGAGGACCCCAAGAGTCGCATGAGCGGGTTCCGGTTCCGGGAGGCGCGCGCATCCGTGCGTGTCCGGTGTCCCGAGGCCGCGGCCCTGGCGGCCGTGACCGGGAGCGCGGACGTGACCGCCTCGGGGACGCTCGGTCGGGTCGAGGTCAAGACCGGCTCCGGCGACGTCGTGCTGCGGGGCGCTGCCGAGGCGCTGCGGGTCACGAGCGCGAGCGGCGACGTCAAAGCGCAGCGCGTCACCGGTCCTGCCACGGTCGCCACCGCCTCGGGCGACATCGAGCTCGGGGTCGTCGGCGGTCCGCTCGCCGTCAACGCGGTCTCGGGCGACGTCTCCGTCCGCGACGCGCACGCAGGCGCGGCTGTGGAGAGCGTCTCCGGGGACGTCACGATCGACGCGGTCGGCGGCGGCGACATCCGCGCGCAGACGGTCTCGGGCGACGTCAAGATCGGCATCGCCACTGGCACGGCGGTCTGGATCGACGCGAGCTCCGTCAGCGGCGACCTCGAGTCCCAGCTCGAGGTCGAGGACCGGCCGCCCGCTGGCGACGAGCCTGCGTCCCCCGTGTTCGAGCTGCGCGTGCGGACGGTCAGCGGCGATGCGCTGGTCACCCGTGGGGTGAGCGCCCGCTCCCGCACCTGACCTGGCCGACGGCAGCGTGCCGATCAGTCGTCCATGTCCTCGTCCGCGAGCGCCTCGGCCAGGACGGCCATCGCGAAGGCCTGCCAGGCGAGGTCTGCGTCCCCGTTGAGCACTCGCAGCGCCTCGCCGATCCCGCGGAGGCCCTCGACCGCGGAGGCGAGCGCCCCCAACCCGGCCTGCAGGTCGGCGCGACGCATGGGCTGGTCGAGATCGGCCGCGAGCGCCGTCACCGCGCGCCCGTAGAGCTCGAGCGGGCGCCGCGGGTCGCCACCGGTCGCCAGCAGGAGCTGGGCGCGACGCACGGCGGCGTTTCGCTCGTCTGGGTCGAGCGCGACTCCGCGGCCGGCGAGGTAGCACAGCAGCGTCCACTGCTCCTCCGGTGTCGCCCGCTCGGCTGCACGCAGCCAGCCGCGTACCTGCTCGGCCCGCTCCCCGGCCATTCGTGCTAGGGCAGGCGGGCCTTGAGGGCGTTCCAGCGGGCCGGACTGCCCGCGCCCTGGAAGCCACCGACGAACCGTCCCTTCGCGTCGATCAGCACGAAGGCCGGCTGGTAGGTGGCGCCGAAGCGGCGCGCCAGCGCCCGCTGCGGGTCGGACAGCGACGGCCACGTCCACCCATAGCGCGCCACGAACGCGCGGGCGCGGTCGGGCGTGTCAGCGGCGTTGAGCCCGAGGAAGCGGATCGTGGCCCCTTGCTTGGCGACCCAGCGTGCGTAGGCGACCGCCTCGCTCTGGCAGGTGCTTCACCAGGACGACCAGACGTTGATCAGCACGGGCTTCCCACGCAGCGACGCGAGCGAGATGCGCTTGCCGCCGTCGATCGTGACTCCCGCGATCGCGGGTGCCTTCGGACGCGACGGCGCTGCACCCGCGGCGAGCGGGACGACGAGCGCCAAGCAGAGCGCGAGGATCGCGACGCGTGCCATCCCGACCAGCGTAGCCAGCGGGCCTCGGGCTACGGGCACGCGAGACCTTAAGAGACTGTTCGGGCCGACGCCCTCGCCTCAAGCGCCCTCACCGCCTGCCGATATCTGGGACATGAGGCTCCGTCTTGCGCTCGTCGCATGCGGAGCGGCGATCGCAGCCGTCGGGCCGGCGGTCGCGGACGCCGCATCCGCGCCGAACGACCCCGCTACCTCCGTGACGCGCAGCAGCGGGCCGTCCTGGGCTGCGACGGAGATCGCGACGGTCGTCCGCGCGGGACTGCTCGCTCCTGACGTCGCGTCGTTCCGGCCGGACGACCCGATCACGCGGATCGAGCTCTACGACGCTCTCACCGCGCTCGGCAAGCGACGGCCCGCGCCGACCGACCCCCTGCGCATCGTCACGATCCGTGAGCTCAACGCGCAGCTCGTCGCAGCCCTCGGCGGGCTGCCTGCCGCTCGCGCGATCCGCGAGGCCGCTGTCACGGCGGGGCTCGAGCCACGCTCCATCCTCGGCACCGAGACCGTCGCCCGGCTGCTCGGGCTGCGCATCAACCACCCGCAGGGCAGCGAGCACCTCGAGCGCCTGCCGACCGAGCCCGCCCCTCGCGCCGAGGCGGCGTACTCGCTCGCACGCCTCATGACGCTCGACCCGAGCCGGGTCACCGGCCTGACCCAGCGCACCACGACCTTCGCCTTCCCGGAGCTCACCGACTGGCAGCGCGCCGTCGTCGCCCGCTCGCTCCGCCTCGTCGGCTTCCCGTACGTCTTCGCCGGGTCGAGCGAGCGCAGCCAACGGCTGTGGAGCTCGACCGCACCCGGGGGCACCGTGCCTGCACCGGGCGGCTTCGACTGCTCCGGGCTCGTCTGGCGCGTCTACAAGCTCGAGCCGTGGGCCGACGCGCCGTTCCTCGCCGACGTCCTGAAGGGCCGCACGTCGTACGCGATGAGCGGCGAGGTCCCCGCGGCCCGCCGGATCCCGCTTCCGAGCGTGCGCGCCGGCGACGTGCTGTTCTTCGGCTCGGGCGGCCCGACGTCGAAGCCGTCCCAGGTCGGGCACATGGGCATCTACGTGGGCAGCGGGTGGTTCGTGCACGCCTCCAGCGCAGGTGTCACCCTCCAGCCGCTCGACGGCTGGTACACCAAGTCGTTCGCGTGGGCGCGGCGCCCGCTCGCCGAGGCCGGCCTCGAGCTGTAGGCCGAGTCCCCGGCGGTCACGGTCGGCCGTCCGAGAGAGCCCCGTCCGTGGAATCCCTGCCGCTCCGCGGCCGCGGCGGCGGGGCGGGAGCGATCCGGTCGCGATACGCTCCGCTGACCATGTCGAGGAGGATCCGATGACCGAGGTCGCAGACTCGCCCATCCCCACGCAGGCAGGGGAGATCGCACGCATCACGCACTGGATCGGCGGAGCCCGGGTCGCGGGCACGTCCGGGCGCACCAGCCCGGTGTTCAACCCCGCGACCGGCGCCGAGACCGGTGCGGTGGACCTCGCGAGCGCGGAGGACGTCGATGCCGCCGTCGCCGCCGCGCAGGCGGCGTTTCCCGCGTGGCGGACGATGTCGCTCGCTCGGCGCGCCGAGCTGTTCTTCCGCATCCGCGAGCTGTTCCACGCCCACCGGGACGACCTGGCCCGGCTGCTGACGGCCGAGCACGGCAAGGTCTTCTCCGACGCGCAGGGCGAGGTGACGCGGGGGCTGGAGGTGATCGAGCACGCGTGCGGGCTGCCGACGCTGCTCAAGGGCGGGTTCTCGGAGCAGGCCTCGACCGGGATCGACGTGTACTCGATCCGCCAGCCGCTCGGGATCGTCGTCGGCATCACCCCGTTCAACTTCCCCGCGATGGTGCCCATGTGGATGTGGGCGCCGGCGCTTGCGTGCGGCAACTGCTTCGTCCTCAAGCCGTCGGAGAAGGACCCGTCCGCCTCGCTGCTCACCGCGGAGCTGCTCCAGCAGGCCGGTGTGCCCGACGGGGTGTTCAACGTCGTGCAGGGCGACAAGGTCGCGGTCGACCGGCTGCTCGAGCACCCCGACGTGAGCGCGGTCAGCTTCGTCGGCTCGACCCCGATCGCGAAGTACGTGTACGAGACGGGGACGAGGCACGACAAGCGGGTGAAGGCGCTCGGCGGTGCCAAGAACCACATGGTCGTGCTCCCCGACGCCGACATCGACATGGCCGCCGATGCGGCGGTCTCCGCCGCCTACGGGTCGGCCGGGGAGCGGTGCATGGCCGTGTCGGTGGTCGTCGCCGTCGGCCACGTGGCCGACGAGCTCGTCGGCGCGATCCAGGAGCGGCTGCCGAAGGTCAAGGTCGGGCACGGGTTCGACCCGGAGTCGGAGATGGGCCCCCTGATCACCGCCCAGCATCGGGACAAGGTCGCCTCGTACATCGACTCCGGCGCGGCCCAGGGGGCGACCGTCGTCGCGGACGGGCGCGAGACCGCGCCTGCGGGCGAGGGGTTCTTCCTCGGCGTGTCGCTGCTCGACCACGTCACCCCGGAGATGGACGCCTACCGCGACGAGATCTTCGGGCCCGTCCTGTCGGTGGTGCGCGTCGACACCTACGACGAGGCGCTGCGGCTGATCAACGACAACCCGTACGGCAACGGCACGGCGATCTTCACGCGCGACGGCGGCGTGGCCCGTCAGTTCCAGTTCGAGGTCAACGCCGGCATGGTCGGGATCAACGTCCCGATCCCCGTGCCGGTCGCGTACTACTCGTTCGGCGGCTGGAAGGCATCGCTGTTCGGCGACAGCCACGCCTACGGGCCGGAGTCGATCCACTTCTACACGCGCGGCAAGGTCGTCACCAGTCGCTGGCCCGATCCGGCCACGAGCAAGGTCGACCTCGGCTTCCCGCAGACCCGCTAGCCGACGATCGCGCGTCCCGACCGGGGGAGGGGGGTGGCACTGCGGCGCCGCCCCTCTCCACCGGGGTCAGTCCGTGCTGCCAGCGATTGCCGTCGGCATCTCCTGCCAGCACTTCCTGTCAGGCAACGCTGTCAGCGTTTGCTGTCAGGCGCTGCTGCCAGGAAGGGGAGACAGGAACTGCGCCAAGTGTGTGCCAAGTTGTCCACACGGGCAATGAGCGGCGGCGGCGGTGGTACCGTCCTAGCATGGCGAAGCGAGGCCGCCTCTGGTCGCCGACCGGCATCTACCACGCCTCCGTTCGCGGCAACGGCGGCGAGCGGATCTTCCGCACCCCTGCGGACTACGACCACTACCTCGACCTGTTCGAGAAAGCGGTCGTCCGCTTCGAGTGGACGCTCTACGCGTGGTGCCTGATGGGGAACCACGGCCACGCGGTGCTCGCCGCCGCGGACGAGGCGCTCGCCGAGGGCATGCAGAAGCTCAAGGCCGCCTACGCCGTCGCGTTCAACCGCACCCACGGCCGGCGAGGTCATCTCTTCCAGCGGCCGTACACGACCCGGCCGATCGTCACCTCCGAGCACCTCTACGAGGCGATCGGGTACGTGCACGACAACCCGGTGCGGGCTGGCCTGGCCGGCTCGCCGGTCGACTGGGAATGGAGCAGCGCCCGCGTGTACGCCGGCCTCGAGCCGCCCCGCCGGGCACACCTCGGCTGCGAGGCAGGTCGAGCGCTCTTCGACGACCCGCGAGCCGCCGTTACGCGGCCCGTCGAGACCGCGATCCTCGGGCGATGAGCCGCGCGCTGGTCGAGGGGTTCGCCCCGGACGCTGTCGCGCTCGCCGTGGCGCTCGCGGCGGCTGGCGACGACGTCCGCCTTGCTGGCCCCGGCCCGCCTCCCGCGGACAGCGACGAGCTCGCCGCGCTCGGGATCCGCGTCGATCCGCACATCGACCTCGACCTCGACGACATGGTGCCCGACGTCGCCTACCTCGACGTCTGGACACCGGAGGTCGCCGCCCGCGTCCTCCGTCTGCGCGCGGCGGGCGTCCGCCTCTCCTGCCTCTCGGAGCTGGTGCTCGCCTGCTCGACCGTCCGCACGATCGGCGTCACCGGCACCGCCGGCAAGACGACGACCAGCAGCTTTCTCGTCCAGCTGCTGCGCCTCGCCGGCGTGCGCACGCTCGCTGCCGACCAGGGCTACGCCGGACAGCTGTGGGCGACCGGAGATCTCCTGGCGGCCCTCGGGCCGGATGCCCCGAACCAGTACGGCCTCGCCGTGCTCGAGCTCACGAGCTCTCACCTGGCGTTCTGCGCCGCCAGCCCGACGGTGGCGGTGGTCACCAGCTTCTGGCCCGACCACCTCGAGCTGCACGGGTCGCTCGAGGCCTACCGCTCCGCGAAGGAGCGCATCGTCACCGGCCAGCGCGCCGGTGACCGGGTCGTCGTCAACCTCGACGACCCGGTCGCGGCCGGCTTCGCCGAGCGCACACCCGCTGAGCGCTGGTGGTTCTCCTCGTCACAGGAGATCGAGCGCGGCGCCTTCCTCCGGGCCGGGACGGTCGTCGCGCGCACCGACCAGGAGGACGTCGAGCTCGGCGCCGCTCCCGACCGGCTCGGCGGTCGCCACCTCGCCGTCCTCGGCGCGGTCGCGGCGGCCCTGGCCGCCGACGTCCCGGCCCGCGCTCTGCAGGGGGCCCTCGACGATCTCGTCGCGCCCCCCTTCCGCGCGCGGGTCGTCGGCCGGCGAGGCGCCACGCTCCTCGTCGACGACAGCATGGCCGCCACGCCCGCCAAGGCGGCAGCGACGCTCCGCTCGTTCCCCCATCGCTCGGTCGTGCTCGTCGCCGGCGGCGAGAGCGAGCTCGGTGGGCTCCGCCTGCACGCCACCGCGGTCGAGCAGGAGCTGCTCGAGACGTCGCTCGACGAGGTCGCTCGCGCCGCCCGTCTCGTCGTCTCCTTCGGCCCGGCGGCGCGCGAGCTCGCACCGCGGCTCGTCGCGCGGGACACGCCTGCCAGTGCGGCCGGGAGCCTCGACGCCGCCATCGGGCAGGCGCTCGACCGGCTCTCGACCGACCCGCCGCCCGCCGCCCTGGTGGTCGCGCCGATGTTCGCGCTCACGCTGCCCGAGCGCGAGCGTGCCGTGGCAGCCCTCAGCGCGGCCGCAGACCGCTAGACGCGCGCACCCCCCGACGACTCGCCGGGGCGTCCTCGGCAGCCCGTCTGCAGGGATCGCATCGGGGTGCCGGGAATACGACCGCCTCACAAGTGGTTATTGCTCATACAAGTATTGCCCCGGCAACGATCGCGCACACGTGCGCAAGGAGGTCAGCACACCATGAGCACCACCCTCGAGCACGTCTCCGCTCCGTTCGCCCCCGGCGAGAGCTGGAGCCTGGACGGCGTCCACTCCTCGATCGGCTTCTCCGTCCTCTACATGGGCGTCGCGCCCTTCGACGGCGCCTTCCGCGAGGTCCAGGCCACCCTCGACGCGAACGGCCTCCGCGGCACGACCACGGTGGCGTCCATCGACGTCCATGACGAGAACCTCGCCGGCCATCTCGCCTCGCCGGACTTCTTCGACGCCGCCACCTACCCGACCCTCGCGTTCGAGAGCGGCCCGCTCGCGATCGACGGAGAGGACTTGGCCGTCGACGGCACCCTCGAGATTCGCGGCAACCGCCTCCCGGTGCGCCTGACCGGCACGATCACCGAGCCCGTGAGCGACCCGTGGGGCAACCGCAAGGTCGGGCTCACGCTCAGCGGCAGCGTCGACCGCACCGCGTTCGGCCTGACCTGGAACGCCCCGCTCCCCGAGGGCGGTCAGATGCTCGCCGACGAGGTCGACCTCACCGCGCGGCTCGTCTTCGTGGCGCAGCCGCAGGAGGCCTGACATGCGCGTCCTCGGCATCTCCGGCAGCCTCCGCGCCGACTCCCTCAACACGCAGCTCCTCCGCCTCGCCGCGGAGGAGCTGCCCGGGGACGTCACCTTCGAGCTCTACGAGGAGCTCGCCGCGATCCCACCCTACGACCAGGACGTCGAAGACCTCGTTCCCGACCCCGTCGCGCGGCTTCGTGACCGGATCGCCGTCGCCGACGCGGTGCTGTTCGCCACGCCCGAGTACAACGGCTCGATCCCCGGCCAGCTCAAGAACGCGCTCGACTGGGTCTCGCGGCAGGCGCTCGGCGCTCCGTTCCGCGGCACCCCGGTCGCCGTGATCGGCGCCAGCCCCGGCCAGTTCGGCGGTGTCTGGGCTCAGGGCTAGCTGCGCAAGGTGCTCGGCGTGATGGGCGCTCGCGTCGTGCCCACCGAGCTCGCGGTCGGCAAGGCGCACGAGCGCCTCGACCAGCCCGAACCCGCCCTGCGCGACCAGCTGCGCGCCCTCGGCCACGACCTGCTCGCCGCGGCGGAGCCACAGCCGATCGCAGCATAGGGAGACCGTGGACGGCCAGCGGCTCGCTGGGACGCTCGACCCGCGATCGGCGGTGCGAGGGCTCAGCGGCAGACGGGCGCGGGCGTCCCTCCCGGCGTGAGCCCATAGACTCGCAGGCGTGCGCGTGACGATGCTCCTCGCCGACTTCGCCCAGGTGAGCGACGGAAAGCTGACGATCGTCGGTGGTGGATGGTCGTTGACCGGGCCGGAGGCCGTGCCGTTCGGCATCGCCATCCTCGTGCGGGTTCCGTGGGACCAGGCCAATCGGCGCCACCTGATGCGGCTCGAGCTGCTGGATGCCGACGGCCAGCCCGTGCTGGTGGACACCGATGACGGCGAGGCGCCTGTCGTGTTCTTCGACGACATGCCCTTCGAAGTCGGCCGTCCCGCCGGGCTGAAGCCCGGCACCCCGCTCGACTTCCCGATCGCCGTCAACTCCGGCCCGCTGCCGCTCGACCCCGGGCTGTACGAGTGGCGGCTGTCGATCGACGGCGAGGTCGACGACGACTGGCGGCTCCCGTTCACCGTCCGCCTCGAGGAGCCGGAAGCCGACTGAGCGACGCGTCGCGTCGTCTACGGTTCGCCGGTGGCCACGCCCCGCGAGCTCGCCATCACCGGGCGCCTGTACGCGAGGAGCGCCGCGCGGGTCGCCGCCAGGACTCGTCGGCTGCCCAGATGGGGCGAGGAGCGCCTCGTGTTCGTCGTCGGCTCGCCGCGATCGGGCACGACCTTCACGGGTCACACGCTCGGCTCGATCGCCGGGTTCGTCGACCTCGACGAGGTGCAGCCCTGGAAGGCCGCGATCCCCTCGCTCATGCACGAGCCCGAGGAGATCGCTGCCCGACGGCTGCGCACCATCCTCGAGCGGGTGCGGCTGCTCGGCTTCGCCCGCGGGCTGCGCGGCGTGGAGCAGACGCCGGAGACGAGCTTCGTCCTCGCGGCCGCGCTTCGGGCGTATCCGGAGGCCGTGGCGGTGCACGTGATACGTGACGGACGTGACGTGGTGACCTCGCTGCTCGAGCGCGGCTGGCTGAACGCCGATCGGACGGGCACCGACGACGCCAGGCACGCGTACGGCCCGCACCCCCGCTTCTGGGTCGAGCCCGGGCGGGAGGACGAGTTCCGCTCGGTGAGCGACGCGACGCGCTGCGCCTGGGCGTGGCGCCGCTACGTCACTGCCGCATCGTCGGTGCCGGATCGCACGGTCGAGGTGCACTACGAGGACATCGTCACCGATCCCGCCGAGGCCGCCCGTCCCGTGGCCGAGCGGCTCGGAGTCCCGGCGGCTGCCGTTGCCGTCGTGCTCGGCCGCGCGCACGACCGCTCTCTCGGGCGCTGGCGGCGCGACCTCACCGACGATCAGCTCGCCGACGTCGAGCGCGAGGCGGGCGCCACCCTCGCCGAGCACGACTACGAGCCGTCGGCACGCGCGTAGAGCGCGCGCTACCTGGCAGGGATCACGCCGCGCTGCGCGAGCTCCGCGAGCACCAGCGCGACGCTCTCCTCGGGGGTGAGCGCGACCGTGTCGGCGATCACCTCGGCGTCCTCGGGCGCCTCGTACGGGTCGTCGACGCCGGTGAACTGCGTGATCTCCCCGGCGAAGGCCTTGGCGTAGAGGCCCTTCACGTCGCGACGGGCGCACTCCTCGACGGGTGCCTTCGCCCAGACCTCGATGAACGGGCCGTGCTCCTCGACGAGCGCCCGCACCTTCTTGCGCGTCGCGTCGTAGGGAGAGATCGCAGCGACGACCACAGCTGCGCCGTGGCGCGTGAGCCGCGAGGCGACCCAGCCGATGCGCTCGATGTTCGTGTCGCGGTCCTCGTGCGAGAAGCCGAGCCCCTTCGAGAGGTGGGTGCGCACGACGTCGCCGTCGAGCACCTCGACGACCACCCCGCGCGACTCGAGCTCCGCGGCGAGCGCATGGCCGATCGTCGTCTTGCCCGCCCCGGACAGGCCGGTCAGCCAGACGGTGAAGCCGGTGGATGCAGGCGTCGACACGAGCGGAAGTGGTAGCAGACACGCCCTTCCAGCGACCCGGGTACCGCCCCGGCGCTGTGTCGGCATGCTTCCCCCGTGAGCACGAAGCGCCGCATCGCGACGATCGTCGTCTCCCTCGCCGTCCTCGCAGCGTCCGCCTCCGCCGGTGCGGCCGACGCACCCGGCGTGCCCCGCGTGACGCTGATCGGCGACTCCGGCCTCGGCGCGCTCCTCTGGGAGAAGGACGCGCGCGAGCGGATCGGCAGGGGTCTCGACCTGCGCACCGAGATCCGAACCTGCCGGAAGCTCGCCACCGACAGCTGCTTCCACCAGGGCGACCGGCCCCCGAACGCGCTCGAGACCGTCAAGACCCTCGGTCGTGCGCTCGGCACGCTGATCGTGGTCCACGTCGGGTACAACGACCAGCCCGACCGCTACGCAGACGGGCTCGATCGGGTGATGCGCGCCGCACTGGACACGGGGGTCGAGAAGGTCGTCTGGGTCACCCTTCGGGCCTCTCGCCAGAGCTACGTCGAGATCAACGCGGCGATTGCGGCAGGTGCCCGCCGCTGGCCGCAGCTCGTGGTCGCCGACTGGGACGCCACCAGCCGCGACCGCGACTGGTTCCACGACGGCGTCCACATGAACGCCCCCGGCGCAGACGGGTTCGCAGCGTTCCTGCGCCCGCGCCTGATCGAGGCCTGCGGCGCCCCCTGCGCGCCCGGCGGCTCGATGCTCGCCATCCGCACCGGCGCGCTGCGCGTCGCGAAGGTCGGGAAGCCCTACCGGGAGCGCATCGTGTTCGAGGGCGGCACCGCCCCGTACGCGCTCGTCGTCCGCGGCCTGCCCCGTCCACTGCACGTCGGGCGCGACGGGATCGTGACAGGGCGACCCCGGAGAGCGGGGACGTTCCCCCTCCGCGTCGACGTCACCGATCGCGCCGGCATCCAGGTCAGGGGGATCGTGCGCTTCCGCATCGCGCAGAGCTGACGACGCAGCCGGCTCGACGGCGAGGGGGTGCGGCGTGTGAGCGGGGCGGTTCGTGCCGTGCGCCGCGAGCCACGCCGGCGAGGGACGGTGCTGCGGCGGTGAAGCCGACCCCTTCAGGGACCCTCGCGATCGAGGTGCTGCGAGAGCGGATTCTCGATCTGCGAGCCAGTGGACCGTGCCGGGCTCGAACCGGCGACCCCCAGCTTGCAAAGCTGGTGCTCTCCCAACTGAGCTAACGCCCCAGACAGCGCAAGTGTAGATCCTCTACGCGACGAGCTCCGGCCTCGTGCCGGTGGTGGTCGAGGCGATCCGCGCCTGCTGCCGGCGGGCCAGCGCGAGCACGTCGGCGGGCGTCAGCTTGCCTCCGACGCCGGCGACCGAGAGGTACCCGAGCGCACCTCGACTCCGCCAG
>CAZUVW010000006.1:28756-34766 GCA_964623875.1 uncultured Gaiellales bacterium | reverse complement strand
GGAGCGCGGGCGCGCCGTGATCGCGAGCGCCGTCGGCGTGCTGCCGGAGATCGTCGAGGACGGGTTGACCGGGCTGCTCGTCCCCGTGCGTGACCCCGACGCGCTGGCGAGCGCGATCCGCGAGCTCACGACCGATCCCGCGCGCTGCGCCGCGATGGGGGCCGCGGGCCGCGAGCGCGCGCTGACCGTGTTCTCGCAGGAGCGCTGCACGCTGCGCACGGAGGAGCTCTACCGGGGAGCGCTCGCCTCGGCGGCCCGTCGCCCTCGGCGATCGCGCAGAAGGCTCCAGGCGCGCTCCAGCGCGAACGCCGCCAGCAGGGCGAGCAGGAAGTCCCACGGCGCCCGGTAGCGCACCGTCCCGGCGAACACCATCGCCATCACCGTGTTGAAGCCGAGCATCAGCGCGACGAGCGCGACGAGGCGCCGAGGCGCGAGGAAGGCACCCCAGAGCGCGAAGGCGTACAGCAGCAGCATGTAGAGGGGCTCGACCGTGCGCTGGGCGAGCTGCGCGAGACCTTGCTGCGTGTCGTCGTCGGCCTCCACCGACAGGAGCGGCGACCAGAGCATCCCTACCGCCTGGAGGGCGAGCCGCGACTTCTCGCCGGGCCGCTCGCGCCAGAAGCTCTCGACCTCGTCGCGGTAGAGACGCATCTGGACGCACTCGTCGACGGTCGTCGGCGTGCCTCCGAGCGTCAGGTCGGCGGCGAGCTCGGGCCACGGTGGCGCACCGGGGAGCTCCGGGACGTCGTCGATCCATCCCCCACGGGCGAGGATCGCGTACGTCGCCGGGTTGTTCGCCTTCCACAGCGCCCGCGCGTCGGTCGTGATCGCAAGGCACCCCACCTGCGCCTGGTTGCGGACGACCCAGGGGGTGAGCACCAGCGCCGCGGCGACCACGGACGCAGCTCCGACCAGGACCGCCCACCCGAGGGGCCGGACGCGCCAGACGAGGAACGGGGCGAGCACGAGTGGCAGGAGCAGCAGCCGCGAGTTGCCGAGGATCGCGAGCCCGGTCACCGCGCCCACCGCGACCGCCAGCGTCCACGACCGCCGCTCGTGGGCGAGCAGCGCCAGCAGCGTGATCAGCGCGAGCAAGAGGCTGTCGAGCACCTCCCGGTTGACGTGGACGTCGTGCCAGACGACGTACGGGTGGAGCGTCGCGACGAGGGCCGCGATCACGCCGATCCGGGCCGACGCGACGTGCGTCCCGATCACGAGCACGACGAGCGCCGTCGCGACGGCGACCAGCACCTGGGCGAGCCCGACGGCGAGCCACGAGCGGTCGAGCGGCCAGTAGATCCCGGCGAGGAACCAGGCGTACAGCGGCTGCGTGTAGGCGGACGGGACGCCCGGCAGGAAGCCGAACGTGCCGCTCTCGACCAGCGTCGTCGCGAACCGATCGCTCTTCTCGACGTACTCGGCGAGGATCGTCTCGCGCTCGACCGCGAGGACGAGCAGGCGTGGCAGCGCGGCCGCGAGCGCGACGACGGCCACCGCACCGCGTGGTATCCGTTGCACGGTGGGCGCCACGACTCCGGAACGGTACGTCGTCGCCTCGTGCCACGTCGAACGACCGCTCGACGATCGCGTCTGGGAGGCGTTCGCCGCGCTCCAGCGGCGGCGGCCGGGTGGCGTCACGGTCGCGGCGCTCATGCGTCCGCCCGACCGCTCGGCCGGCGAGACCGACGACGAGCGCTGGCTCGCCCGGGCCCGCGCGGCAGCCGTGCTCGGTCCGCTCGGGCACCACTGCCACTGGACGAGCCCCTCGCACGCGCGTCCCACCGCGGTGTCGGGCGACCCCGGCGCGCGGGTGCTGCGCGAGGGCGAGTGGCTGGCGGAGCGCGGGGTCGGGCCCACGCTCTTCTGCGGCGGAGGCTGGTACACGGATCAGGGGGTCGCCGCCGCCTGCGCGTCCCTCGGCTACGCGGACTGCACCCCCCGGGCCGGGCGACCGGCGTACCTCGCGGCCGGCGCGCCGTGGGTCGAGCTCGCCCGGCCATGTCGCCTGCGCCTCGCCGACGGAGGAGCGCTCGTGGCACTGCCGACCACCCACTCCGTGGGCGACGCCCTGCGCTCTGCCTGGCGACGGCGGCTCCCCGATCGCATCCACGTCTACTTCCATGACACCGATCTCGTCGACCGCCGGCGGAGGCTGATCGTCGAGGCTGCGCTGCGGCTCCTGGGTCGACGACGGGTCGGATGGGCGCTGGACGAGGAGGCGACCGCGGTCGCGGGCGGTGCAGTCGAGCTCGAGTGGGACGCGGTCGCGCGGGGAGGAGCGGGCGGGGAGGGGTAGTACGATCCTCTCGTGCCGACCGAGGCACCCCCGACACTCCGTGAGGCTCCGCCGCCGACCGGTCCCCACGACGTCCCGGCGGAGGACGTCCGCAAGCAGCGCCCCTACCTCCTGCGTCCGACCCCGTGGCGCGGGCTCGTGCGGCGTGGCGTCAGCGTCGCCTCGCTCGTGCTCCTCGACGTGGCGGGGCTCGCGCTCGGCATCTACCTCGCGCTCGTCCTGCGCTCGATGGTCTACGGGGACGAGGTCTACTGGTCGCTGCTGTGGGACACAGGCCCGCGCGAGTGGCTCCCGTTCCTCGCACCGATCACCGTGCTCGTGTTCCTCAAGGCCGGGCTCTACTCGGCACGCGAGCGGCGGGCCGGGCCCGGCCGGGTCGTCGGCTCGCTCGTGCTCGTCGCGCTGATCGTGCTCGCATTCGGGCTCGGCACGGAGTACGAGTTCACGACGACCGCACTCATCCCGACGGCAGTGGTCACATGCTCGGTCGCGATCGGGCTCCTCCGTGCGGCGTACGAGTCGATCTCGCTGGAGCTGCTGAAGGTCGCCGGCGTCCGCCGTCGCGTCGTGCTGCTGGGCGAGGGCGAGCGGCTGCTGGACCTCCACCGGCAGCTGCTCGCGTCACGCGGCGGGATCGGGATCGACGTGGTTGGCGGCATCTCGCGCGCCGAGGTGCCGGGCCTGGCGTCGCTGGGGGTCGAGGTCGCCGACATCGACGCCGTGCTCGACCGCGAGCGACCGGACGAGCTGATCCTCTCCGAGCCGGACTACTCCGAGGCGACCGTCCTCCACGTCGTCCAGCTCGCGCACAGGCGCGGCGTGAAGGTGAAGCTCGCGCCGTCCACGACCGAGCTGCTCGCGCACGAGGGCGAGTACGTCCCCGGAGGGGGCGTGCCGCTGTTCGAGCTCAGGCCACCGATCCTCGGCGGCGTCGCCTGGGCGGTCAAGCGCACCTTCGACCTCGTCGTCGCGTCGCTCGTGCTCGTCGTCGGTCTGCCGCTGTGGGCGCTGGTCGCGCTGGCCGTGAAGCTCGAGTCGCGCGGCCCGGTGCTCTTCGTCGACCGGCGGATCGGGGTCGGGGAGCGCGAGTTCGGGATGCTCAAGTTCCGCACCATGGTGGCCGATGCCGCCTCGCTCCAGCCCACGCTCGAGGAGAGCAACGAGGCGTCGGGGGCGCTGTTCAAGATTCGCGACGACCCGCGGGTGACGCGGGTCGGCCGCATCCTCCGACGCCTCTCGATCGACGAGCTCCCGCAGCTCGTCAACGTGCTGCGGGGCGAGATGAGCCTCGTCGGCCCACGCCCGCTGCCGCTGCGAGACGATGCGCTCCTCGAGGACTGGCACCGGGCCAGGTATCTCGTGCTGCCGGGCATGACCGGCCTCTGGCAGATCTCGGGCCGCTCCGCCCTCGACTTCGACGACCTCGTGCGCCTCGACTTCACGTACATCGAGAACTGGTCGCTGCTGTCCGACATCTCGATCATCGCGAAGACGATCCCGGCCGTTCTCTTCGGTCGCGGCGCGTACTGAGCCCCGGGAGCCCCACGGATGGGCGCCGTCCGCTGCCGGCGCAGCGTGGCCGAACGGCCAGGCACGGAATCGGCACGAGAACCCCTCGACAGGATCGGGTGTCTGGCACCGGATTGGCACAGGATCGGCGGACGCGTCGGGCGAGGTGTGGCGCGAGCCCGTGCGATCCGGCTGCCGCCGCCCCGAGGTCGGCGGGTGACGTCCCTACACTGACGCGTCGTGCGCGCGCCTCGGATCCTCGCCGTCGCCTCGGCGGTCGACCTCGACTTCCGCTACGGGTGCACCCCCGCCTGGTGGCAGCTCTGGAAGGGGCTGTACGAGGCAGGGGCCGACCTCGTCGTCACGCCCTACCGCGGCCGCCCCGTCGAGTCCCCGTGGTGGCGCGTTGCCCCGAACCCGACCTATCGCGAGGGCGAGACCTACGCACTGCTGCGCGACGGGCTCGCGCGTGTCAAGGGCGACCGGTACCTCCGGCGCGCGGAGGAGAGCCCCGAGGAGAGCGCGCTCGACCGCCTCACGCGCGAGACGATCTGGAAGGTCGTCACCCCGCGCTGGCGGAGGCACCTCGAACGGCTCGTCGAGGCGGAGCGACCCGATGCGGTGATCGTGTTCACCGTCCCGATGGCCCACTTCCGCGGGATCGCGACGTTCCTGCGGGAGCGCTTCGCGATCCCGGTCGCCTTCTACGACGGCGACGTGCCGATGAGCCTGCCGGAGTTCGGCGGCATGGACACGGGGTTCAACTACTACCACGGCGCAGATCCGTCGGAGTACGACCTCGTCTTCTCCAACTCCGACGGGGGAGCGCCACGGCTGCTCGAGCTCGGAGCACGTCGCGTCGAGCCGGTCTACTGGGCCGCCGACCCCGAGTTCTTCCGCCCCCTCCCGATCGCGAAGGAGCTGGACGTGTTCTTCTACGGCTACGGGGACAAGTTTCGCCGCGAGTGGATGGCGGCGCTGGTCGGAGAGCCGAGCCGGCTGGATCCCCGGATCGACTTCGGGCTCGGGGGCCGGGACTTCCAGGGCGACGTGGGTGGCGCGCGGCTGCTGGGCGACGTGCCGTTCAACTCGTTCGCGCGCGCGATCTCGGCCGCTCGGATCAACCTCAACGTCACGCGTCGCTCGCACGCCACCGTTCCCGGCTCGTCGACGTGCCGGCCGTTCGAGCTCGCCGCGGCAGGCGCCGCGATCGTCTCGAACCCGCACGAGGGGATCGAGCGCTGGTTCGAGCCGGGCAGCGAGCTGATCGTCGTGGCGGACGCGGCGGAGGCGCTCGCCGCGTATCACCGGCTGCTGGACGATCCGGCGGAGGCGGTCGCGATGGGCGCCCGCGCGCGCGAGCGGGTGCTCGACGAGCACACGTACGCGCACCGGGCGCGCCAGGTGCTTCGCGCCCTCGAGCTCGAGACGGGGGTGCCGGCATGAGCCTCGGCCGCGTCGTCGCGATCGTGCCCGCCTACCGGGAGGAGGACGCGATCGGGGGGGTCGTGGAGGAGATCCGCGCCTTCGACCCGACGATCGACGTCGTCGTGATCGACGACGGCTCCCCGGACGGGACGGCCGCGGCCGCCGCGCGAGCGGGCGCCAACGTCGTCCGCCTGCCCTTCAACCTCGGGATCGGCGCCGCCGTTCAGACCGGGTTCAGGTTCGCGCTCGAGCACGGCTACGACACCGCCGTTCGGCTCGACGGCGACGGCCAGCACGACCCCACCGAGCTGCCGAAGCTCTTCGCGGCGCTCGAGCCGGGCGAGGTCGACGTCGTCACCGGCTCGCGCTTCCTCGGCGGCGAGGGAGACTACCGTCCTCCGCTCGCGCGACGGCTCGGCATCACGTGGTTCGCACGGCTCGTCTCGCTGCTCACGCGGCAGAAGGTGACCGACACGACCTCTGGCTTCCAGGCGCTGAACCGCCGCGGGATCGCGCTCTTCGCGCGCGACTACCCGAGCGACTACCCGGAGGTCGAGGCGACGCTGCTCGTGCTCCGCTCGCGGCTCCGGCTCGTCGAGGTGCCGGTGACGATGCGCGAGCGCGAGACGGGCTCCTCCTCGATCACGCTGCTCCGCTCGGTGTACTACGTGCTCAAGGTGACGCTCGCGTTGCTCGTCGCGATGGGGCGCAGGGCGACGCTGCCCTCCGAGGAGCCGGTGCGCACGTGACCCCCGTTCGCGTGTCCGTCGCCGCCGC
>CAZUVW010000006.1:0-28746 GCA_964623875.1 uncultured Gaiellales bacterium | reverse complement strand
TCCTGATCCTGATCGTCCTCGAGCTGATTCGTGGTCGCCGGCTGAAGGAGCGCTACGCCCTGCTGTGGCTCGGCACGGGCGTCGCGCTGCTCGTGCTCTCGCTCTGGCGGGAGGGGCTCAACACGATCGCGGACTGGCTCGGCGTCGAGAGCTATCCGCCGGCCATCCTCTTCGCTGCGGCGGTGCTGTTCGTGATCGTTGTCCTGCTCCACTACTCGACCGTGCTCTCGAAGCTGACCGACGACAACGTCCGCCTCGCCCAGGAGGTCGGGCTGCTCCGGGAGCGGATCCGGGCGCTCGAGGCTCAGGGCGTCGCGGCCGGGGGCGAGAACGCGAACACGTCCGACCCGACGACCCGACCGTCGTAGCGCACCGTCGGGGCGACGCGGTACACGGCGCCGGCGACGGGAGCGGGATCCGTCCACGCGCTCCCGCGGGTGACCCCGACGACGGGAGAGACGAGGCTGCAGCGGATCGCGCCACCGCCGCCGAAGCTGACGCAGGCCACGTCGCCGTCGGGCGCGGCCCCCTCGGTGCGGTAGACGCGGTAGGCGACGTCCGCGCGCCAGTCGCGACTCCAGTCGAGCGTCACCTTCCCCGCGTCCCGACTCGTCGCCACGGACAGGTCGCCGTCGACGGGCACGAGCGTCGTCGCCTGACCCTCGACGTGGAGCAGCAGGTCGTCCTGCTCCTCCAGGGGCGGCAGCACGGAGACGAGCAGCAGCGGGACCGCGACGAGCACAGCGGCGCCCGCGAGCGCGCCCCGCGCCGGCAGCGGCCGTGCGCCGACCGGACGCGCCGCCCGCTCCCCCAGCGCGCGCCAGAGCGTCGGCACCAGCAGCACGATCGCCGCGAGCAGAAGGAGGTAGGCCGGCCAGGCGGGCATGAGCAGTCGCCAGAAGGTGTTGGTCTCGATGCTCGCCTGTGGCGACGTCCCCTTCACCACCACGAACGCCGCGAGCCAGCCGGTGAGCAGCACCGCGATCGCCGGGCGGAAGCGCGCCACGGCGACCGCGCCGGCGAGCGGCGCCCACTGGAAGAGACGGGCGCTCCAGAAGTACTCGCGCAGCTGGGCCATCTGGCTGCGCCAGTGGTCGAGGTCGATCTCCACGTATCGACCCCAGTCCGCCTCGTCCCACCACCGCTGCACGTCGATCGCCGACACGTGCGCGAGCGCGAGTCGCGTCTCCTCCATCCCGAGCAGCGGCAGCTCGCCCTGGGTGCGGATCTTGAAGATCCCGAGCGCGGCCACGCCGACGAGCGCCGGCAGCACGAAGCAGCCGAGCTCGCGCCAGCGGCGGGCGACGAGCAGCGCGAGCCCTGCGCCCACCGCGAGCAGCCCGTTCGGCGGCTTCATCAGCACCGCGAGGGCGAGCACCGAGCCGGCGAGCGCCGCGTCCGTCCACGAGCGACCGTCGATCGCCCGGACGGTGAGCGCGGCGACGAGCAGGCCGGCCACCATCGAGGGGTAGTCGGCCATGGCCGTGAGCCCGATCCCCTGCGGCACGAACTGGTCGATCCAGCGCTCGTGGTAGCGCTCGACGAAGAGCGGGATCGCTGCGTACGGCGCCACGATCCACAGCACGCACGTCCAGAGCGCGAGGACGCGGCCCCCGATCCGGGTTGCGACCTCCCAGAGCGACCAGAGCGCGAGCGGCCCGAGCACCAGCACGTTCAGCGCGACGATCAGCGGCAGCTGCTGCACGAACGTGCCGCCCGCGAGCCAGGCTGCGGGGATCAGGACGATCCCCCATCCGGGCGCGATGTCGCCTGGCGGCAGCGTGCCGTGACCGATCGACCACGCGTTGCTCGTGAACCAGATCTGGTCGCCTCCCTGGAACCAGACCCACCCGTTGTGGGTGGCCACGAGCAGCCCGAAGAGCGCCGTCACGGCGATCTGCGCCAGGGCGAGGACGGCCAGCGTCCGTCGTGGCCGTGCGATCGCGCGATCGAGCAGGTCGAGCGCGGTGCGCACGACGCGTGTGCCGGTCGCGGCGACGCTCACGCGGCGACGCGGGCGCTGCGATACCACGCGACGGTGCGCGTGATCCCGTCGCGCAGCGGCACCCGGGCCCGGAATCCGAACGCCTCCTCTGCGCGGGACGTGTCGAGCTTGCGCCGCGGCTGGCCGTTCGGCCTCGAGGTGTCCCAGCGGATCGTGCCCTCGTATCCCGTTGCCGAGCGAACGAGCTCGGCGAGGTCGCGGATCGCGATCTCCTCTCCCGTGCCGAGGTTGACCGGCTCGGGGGCGTCGTAGCGCTCCGCCGCGAGCAGCAGGCCCTCGACGCAGTCGTCCACGAAGAGGAACTCCCTCGTCGGCGAGCCGTCGCCCCAGAGCACGATCTCCTCTTCGCCGCGCACCTGCGCGTCGACCATCTTGCGGATGAGAGCCGGGATCACGTGTGACGTCTCGAGGTCGAAGTTGTCTCGCGGCCCGTAGAGGTTGACGGGCAGCAGGAAGATCGCGTTCAGCCCGTACTGCTCGCGGTAGGCCTGCGCGCCGACGAGGATCGCCTTCTTCGCCACGCCGTAGGGCGCGTTCGTCTCCTCCGGGTATCCATTCCAGAGGTCGTCCTCGCGGAAGGGCACGGGGGCGTGCTTCGGGTACGCGCAGATCGTCCCCGCGATCACGACCTTCGGCGTCGCGTGCAGCCGCGCCTGCTCCAGCACGTGCGCGCCCATCATCAGGTTCGCGAACCAGTACCGGCCGGGGTTCGCGCGGTTCGCGCCGATGCCGCCGACCTCGGCCGCGAGGTGGAAGACGAGCTCGGGCGAGGCCTCGTCGAAGAGACGGCACGTGTCGTCCATCGAGGTGAGATCGACCTCGGCGCGGCGAGGGACGACGACGTCGTGCCCCGCTTCGCGAAGACGCTCGACGAGGTGCGAGCCGACGAACCCGGCGCCGCCGGTGACGACGACCCGGCTCACGTGCCCTGCGCGAGCGGCGCGCCGACGGGCAGCCAGTCCACCCGACCGAGCCAGCGGTCGCGGTTCTCCGCGTACCAGCGGATCGTGCGCAGCACGCCCTCTTCCCACGAGACGCGCGGCTCCCACCCGGTCTCGCGCGTCAGCTTCTCGTGGCCCACGCGCAGCGCCATCACGTCGGTCGCTCCCGGCCGGAGGCGCTTCTCCGTCGTCACCACGTGTCGGTCGCCCGGCCAGAAGCCGTGCTCGACGCCCGTGCGGACGATCAGGTCGGCCCAGTCGGCCATCGAGATGTTCTCGCCCTGACCGTAGACGTAGACGTCGCCGGGGACTCCCTGCGCCGCCACGGTGAGGTGGCCGCGCACTCCGTCGGTGCAGAAGCAGAAGTCCCGCAGCGGATCGAGCGCGCCGAGCTCGATCTCCGGTCGCGACAGCGCCTGCGTGATGATCGTCCCGGTCACGTAGCGCGGGTTCTGGCGGGGGCCGTAGTTGTTGAACATGCGCGTGACCACGCCCGGCACGCCGAACGCGTCGTAGTAGTTCATCGTCAGGAAGTCGGCTGCCACCTTGGCCGTGGCGTAGATCGACTTGGGGTTGATCGGCGAGCGCTCGTGCAGGATCAGCGACCCGGCGTCGTCGAAGTCGTGGTGGTGCGACACGTCTTCACGGACGTTGCCGTACTCCTCGGAGGTGCCGGCCGTGTCGAACTTCTCCAGCTCGAGCCCCCAGTCGACGATCGACTGGAGGAGGTTGAGCGTCCCGATCGTGTTCGCCATCACCGTCTCGTAGGGGCGGTGCCACGACTCGCCGACGTGCGCCTGCGCTCCGAGGTGGAAGACGTAGGGCCGGTCCGGCGCGTCCTTCAGCTCGCGCACGAGGTAGTCGATGGAGGTGCGGTCGGTGAGGTCGGCGAAGTGCACCTTGAGCTCGCGACGACGGTGCCCGATGTTGTTCAGGGCTCCGCTCGAGGTGGCGCGCACGAAGGCGTGGACGTGCGCGCCGAGCTCGAGCAGGGCCTCGGTCAGGTGGGAGCCCATGAACCCGTCGGCGCCGGTCACGAGCACCGTGCGCCCCGCGTACGCGTCGCCGAGCTCCGTCCGCAGCGCGGTGAGCTCGCCGTTCGTCCAGATCGTGTCGTTCGCCATCGTCATTACCCTTCCGCGTCGGTGAGCAAGCCTAGCGCCCGCACCGGCCTCGGATCGCTGGCGACGGGAGCGGTGACCGCGGCCGCGCTCGTCGTGCAGACGGGCCTCGCCGCGCTGGTCGGCGTGATCATCGCACGCGAGTTCGGTCGCACCGCAGAGACGGACGGTCTCTTCGCCGCCTACGGTGTGTTCATCGTCTTGGCGCTCGCGGCGAATGCAATCCGTCTCGTCGTCCTGCCGCCGCTCGCGCGCGCGCGGGACGACCGCCGGCTCGGCCAGGAGACGGCCGCGTGGGCGGCAGCGCTCGGGACGATCGCGCTGCCCTTGCTCGCCGTGACCGTGGTCGCCGCCGGGCCGCTCGCCGCCGTGCTGACCGGGTCGGGGCCGGCAGAGGCGCAGGAGACGGCGGCGGACGCGCTCCCGCTGCTGACGCTCGCGGGCGTCGGACAGGTCTACGCGGGCCTCGCGGCGAGCGCGCTCGCTGCGCTCGACGACTACCGCACCGCGGCGCTCGGGTACATCAGCGCCAGCGTCGTCGGGATCGTGGTCATCCTGGTGCGGCTCGACGAGGGTGTCGTGGCGGTCGCCGAGGGGATGGCGCTCAACGCGTTGGTGGCGGTCGCGATCCCCGTCGTTGCGCTGGCGGTCCGGGCGCGCCGTGCCGCGATGCCTGCGGCTGGGGTGCGCCCGGAGCGCACGACGCTGGGGAACCGGATCAGGCGCGCGGGGCGCGGGATCGCGCTCCCGCTCGGCCTGCAGGCGGCGTATCTCGTCTGCCTGCCGCTCGCGGCGCGCGAGGGCGTGGGTGCGGTCACGAGCTTCGGCTATGCGTACATCGCGGGGTCGGCGATCGTGGCGATCACCGCCGCCTCGCTCGGCCTCGTGACATCGGTGCCGCTCACGCGGCTCGGGCTCGATCGGCACCGGGTCGCCCACCACGTGGTCGCGAGCTCGTGGCTCGCACTCGTCGCGGTCGGGGCGACGGCCGGCCTGTTCGCCGTGGCGGGTGAGCCGATCGTGGCCTGGGTGCTCGGCGCTGACTACACCGCGGCGGTCGGGACGGAGCTCGGCCGTCTGGTGGCGCTCTTCGCTCCGTGGATGGTCGCCGCGATCGGGTTCTCCGTGACCCTCCCGCTCGTCTTCGTGGCGGAGAGCGATCGGCGGCTCGTCCTGCTCGGGGTGCTCGTCGTGGCGGTGCAGGTCCCGCTCGCGGTCGTCGGGCAGGCGCTCTTCGGTCTCACGGGGCTCGTGCTCGCGCTCGCGTGCACGACAGCGATCGCGTTCGCCGGGCTGCTCCACCTGTTCCGCGCGACCGGCGAGGCGCTCCTCGGCGTCGGGAAGGCGGCGGCCGTCGTCGGGGCGCTGGCGGTCGCGGCGTTCGTCGTCGCCGCCCTCGTCCCGTCGGCGGAGGCCAGCGGCCTGCTCGGCCTCGGGCTCTACGCCCTCGCGCTCGTGGTCGTGCGCCCAGGCGGGCTCACGTCCGCTGCCCGGTACCTGCGGACGCTCGCGTAGGAGGCCTGGTCAGCGGCGGCGAGCGCGCTCGACCACCCACAGGCCCGCGCGCGTGCTGAAGATCCGCTGCCTGGCAGAGGCGACGATGCGCCGGCCGGGCGGCAGGTACCCGAACCGCATGCGCGCGCCGGTGGCGGCGTCCGCCCCGGCCAGGAAGGCGGGGACGCCGTCCCCGACCTTGACCACGTGGGCGGTGCGGAAGCTGACAGCGTCCGCGAGCCGCCAGTCGGGGCTGTCGCGCACGAAGTCGACGATCGCCGCTACCGCGGGCAGGTAGGCGTCGTCGAGGAGCACGTGCCCGCCGATCTTGACGTGCGGCGCGAGGTACCACCAGTCGAGGACGGGATACGGGAAGCCGTGCGCGCCGTCGATCAGCACGAGGTCGAGCGGCCGAGGCTCCCACACGGGCAGCACCTCGTGGGACGGCCCGATCCGGAACACCACGCGGCTCGAGTCGATCCCCCGCTCCGCGCACACGCGCTCCAGCCGCTCCTGCTCGCGGGCGTCGGGCGTGACCGCCTCGTGGTCGGCGCCCGCCGCCGCGAGCACGATCGTGCTCGCGCCCGCACCGGTCTCGAGCGTGGCCCAGCCCGGCTGCACAGTGCGCTCGAGCCACGCCAGGGCGTCCCAGGCGAGACCCCAGTACTCCCCGCCGCCGTGGAGACCGGGGGGTGCCGAGCGGAGCTCGTCCGTGAGGGGGTTCGCGCTCACCCGCGCCGATTATCGGCGGTCCGTCGGCGGGCTCGGTGCATAGACTCGTGCGTCGTGCCCGGACGCGCGCTCATCACCGGAGTCGGCGGCCAGGACGGCGCCTTCCTCTCCGCCCTGCTGCTCGAGCAGGGCTACGAGGTGGTCGGGATCGGCCGTCGGTCTCCCGCTGCCTACGCCGACAACCTCGCAGCGGTGGCGGACAGGGTCGTCTTCGCCCAGGCGGACCTGCTCGACCAGGCGGCCCTGGCGCGCGTCTTGCGCGAGGTCGAGCCGACGGAGGTCTACAACCTCGCTGCTCCCTCCTTCGTCCCTCGCTCCTGGGACGAGCCGGTGCTCACCGCGGAGTTCGCCGCGGTCGGCGCGACGTCCCTGCTCGAGGCGATCCGCGAGGTGGATCCGGGCATCCGCTTCTACCAGGCCTCGTCGAGCGAGATCTTCGGCGAGCCCAGGGAGACGCCGCAGACCGAGACGACGCCCCTCGAGCCGCTGACCCCCTACGGCGTCGCGAAGGCGTACGCGCACTTCATCGCGGGCAGCTACCGCCGCCGGTACGGGATGTTCACCTGCTGCGGGATCCTCTACAACCACGAGTCTCCGCTCCGGCCGATCGACTTCCTGCCGCGCAAGGTGGCCCGCGCGGCCGCCGCGATCTCGGTCGGGCGCGAGACCGAGCTCGTGCTCGGCGACCTCTCGGCGCGCCGCGACTGGGGCTACGCGGGCGACTACGTGCGTGCGATGTGGCTGATGCTCCAGCAGGACGAGCCGGGCGACTACGTCGTCGCGACGGGCCGGTCGCACAGCGTCGAGGAGCTCGTCGCCTGCGCCTTCGACGTCGTGGGGCTCGACTGGCGCGACCACGTCCGCAGCGATCCCGCCCTCGTGCGCGGAGCGGCCGAGCTCCACGACCTCGTCGGCGACGCGTCGAAGGCGAGGCGGCTGCTCGGCTGGGAGCCGACGACCACGTTCCTCGACCTCGTCCGGCTGCTCGTCGAGGCAGACGTCGCCGCGCTTCAGGCCACGAGCCCGTAGACCTCGTCGTGGGCGCGTGCGGTCGCGTCCCACGTGAAGCGGGCGGCCCGGGCCGGCCCTGCCGCCGACAGCTCGCCGCTTCTCGACAGGGCCTCGAGGATGCCTGCCGCGATCGCCGCGGGATCGGTCGGATCGAACAGCACCGCAGCGTCCCCGCAGACCTCGGGCAGCGAGCCGGCCGAGGACGCGGCGACGGGGCAGCCGCACGCCATCGCCTCGACCGGTGGCAAGCCGAAGCCCTCGTACAGGCTCGGGAACACGAGCGCGGCTGCGCGACGGTAGAGCTCGACGAGCTCGTCGAGGGGCACGCTGCCCCGCGCCTCGACGCCGTTCGGGAGTCCGTTCGGGTCGTGCCCGGCCCCGGTGAGCAGGAGTCGCAGCTCGGGATGCTCCGCCCTCACCGCTTCGAAGGCCTGGAACAGGCGCGCATGGTTCTTGTGGGGCCATGGGCGAGCGGGGTAGAGGAGGAGCTCCTCTCTGGCGACCTCCGCGTCGGGCGAGAAGCGAGCGTGGTCGACGCCGAGGTGGATCGCATGGACGCGGTCGGGCTCGAGCCCGAGGCGCTCGATCGTTCGGGCGCGCACCCACTCGCTGATCACCACGACGCGATCCGCGCGCTGCGCGGCGCGGTCGTAGGCCAGACGGCGGAACAGCCGCTCGCCCCGCGGGAAGAGCTGCGGCAGGTCGAGGTGCTGGACGTCCAGCAGGGTCAGGACCGTGGGCCGTCGTGTCGGCGGCACCGGCACCGTCAGCGGGTAGTGGACGACGTCCGAGCGGTCGAGCTCGTCTCGGAGCGCCCCGGGCCTCAGCCGGGCACCTGCCATCGCCCTGAGCCGACTCGCCGTCGTCGTCGCGGCGGGGTATCCGGCAGCCAGGACGCTCGGCAGGCCTCCGCCCGCATCGGGCGCGAGCGGCGGCACGAGGGCCGCGTACTCGTGGCGTCCCACGCGGGCGAGCGCGCGTGCGAGCTCGCGTGCGTACGTCTCGCTCCCTCCCGAGATCCCGGGGATCAGCGTCAGCATGGCGAGCCCCACGCGCATGCGGGCGATGGTACGCGCGCCGCGGCGGGTCGCAGGGCCGACGAGCGGGCTGGGTTCGTCGGTGAGGCGGCGATCACCCCGCGCGCGCGCGGCGAAGGACGCGGGCCGGGCAAGCCCGGCCCCTACGGGGTTTGAACGCCGAGCGCTCCGCGGCCTCGAGGGCGGCGTAGCCGTCCGAGCATCCACCAGCGCACCTGCCGTCCCTCGATCCTTCAGGGGTGTGGCCCGCGTCCGGCGCAGCCGGACCCGGGGATCCCCGCGCGGGAATCCACTCCCGTGGATTCCCGCTTGCGGGACAAAGACAGGGCTACACTGGCGCGGTGCCGGAGGAGGGCAGCGTGAACGGCCCTGTCGGCCGGGACGATCAGATCGACGAGGTGGCAGTGCGCGCGCTGTTCGAGGCGCTTCGCGACGAGGTGCGCCGCTCCGGGGCGGAGCCCGGTGGCGAGACCGGGTCGGCTGATCGCGCGCTCGCGCGCGCCGAGGCGGAGCGCCTCTGGCCGGTGAGCGCAGACCGGTCGCTCCGGCTGCGACCGGGGTGGCGCGGCGCCGTCGGCATCCCCGTGAAGTGGGTGCTGCGCAAGCTGATGCGGTGGTACGTCGAGCCGCTCGCGTATGACCAGCGCTCGCTGAACGCTGCGCTGCTCCGCCTGATCGACGACCAGGAGGAGCGGATCCGCCGGCTCGAGGGAGAGCTCGCGGAGGCGCGGGGCGGCTCGTGAGGATCGCCGTCTGCCGTCCACAGGTGCCGTTCGCCCACGGCGGCGCCGAGATCTTCACCGACACGCTCGTCGACGAGCTGCGCGCGCGCGGGCACGAGGCGGACGTCGTCTCGATCCCGTTCAAGTGGTACCCGGGAGCGCGGGTGCTGACCCAGGCGTTCCTCTGGCGGATGCTCGACCTCGACGAGGTCGACGGACGGCCGATCGACCTCGTGGTGGCGACGAAGTTCCCGTCCTACGTCGTGCGACACCGCGAGAAGCGCGTCTGGCTCGTCCACCAGTTCCGGCAGGCGTACGAGCTCGACCGCACGGACCTCGGCCAGTTCGACGAGTCGGCGGAAGACCGCGCGCTCCGCCGGAAGATCCACGACCTCGACCGCGTCTCGCTGGGTGAGGCGACGCGCCTCTTCGCCACGTCGGGCAACGTCGCGGGCCGGCTCGCGCGATCCACGGGCCTCCGGGCCGAGGTGCTCCCGCACCCTCCCCAGATGCTCGACTTCCGGTGCGAGCCGGCCGAGGGGTTCGTGCTCAGCGCCTCTCGGCTCGACCGCGCGAAGCGGATCGACCTGCTCCTGGAGGCTGCCGCGCTCGAGCCGACGCTCGAGGTCGTCGTGGCCGGCGACGGGCCCGACCGCCAGCGCCTCGAGTCCCTCGCCCGCGAGCGACGACTCGACGGGCGCGTCCGCTTCGAGGGGCGCGTCACGGCGGAGCGCCTCGCCGACCTGTACGCGCGGTGCGCCGCCGTCTACTACGCGCCGGTCGACGAGGACTTCGGGATGGGCCCGTACGAGGCGTTCCTCTCCGGCAAGCCCGTGATCACCGCGCCCGACGCGGGTGGCCCGCTCGACGTCGTGCACGACCGGCGCACGGGGCTCGTGGTGCGCCCCGAGCCGTCGGAGATCGCCTCGGCGGCGGGGTGGCTGCGCGACCACGGCGCGGAGGCCGCCGCGTTCGGCGAGGCAGGGAGGGCGCTCGCCGAAGAGGTCACCTGGGATCGCGCGATCGGGAGGCTGCTCGCGTGAGGATCGCCTGGTTCTCGCCGATGCCGCCGGAGCGCTCCGGGATCGCGGACTACTCGGCGCTCGTGCTGCCGGCGATCCGCGAGCGGATCGACGTGGAGGTCGTCCGTCGCGGCCGCCGTCGCCCGCCGCGTGGCGTCGACCTCGCCGTCTACCACGTCGGCAACAACCCCGATGCGCACGGCTGGATCGTCGACGCTCTCGGGCGCAGTCCCGGGCTCGTCGTCCTGCACGAGATCGTCCTGCACCACCTCGTGTCGGGGATGACCCTCGGGCGAGGCGACGCGCGTGGCTACCTGGACGCGCTCGAGCGGGAAGGCGGGCTCGTCGCCAGGCTGCTCGGCCACGCCGTGATCGAGAAGAGGATCCCGCCGCTCTGGGAGAGCCGGGCGGTCGACTACCCACTCGCTCGTGGCGTGCTCGACCGCGCGACCGGGCTCGTCGTGCACTCGCGCTACGTGCACGACCGCGTGCGCGGGATGGGGTACCGCATGCCGATCCACGTCGTCCCCCACGCTGCCTGGCCCGACCCCGGGATCGCGGCGGCGCCGGTCGCCGGTGAGCCGCTCGTGGCCGCGTTCGGCAACATCAACGCGAGCAAGCGCGTGCCGCAGCTCCTCGAGGCCTTCGCGCGGGTCCGGGAGCGCCATCCGCGTGCGCGGCTCCTGCTCGTGGGCGAGCCGTCTGCCCGCTTCGACCTCGAGCGGCGGCTCCAGCGGCTCGGCATCGCCGGCGACGGGATCGAGGCGACGGGGTTCGTCGACGAGCGTCGGCTGTGGGCCCTGATGGCCGCAGCCGACGTCCACGTCGCGCTGCGGCATCCGACGATGGGCGAGACGTCCGGAACGGTCATCAGGGCCCTCGCGCTCGGCAAGCCGCTCGTCGTCAGCGACGTCGGGTGGTTCGCCGAGCTCCCCGACGAGGTCGCGCTCAAGGTCGCCGTGGACGAGCACGAGGTCGACTCGCTCGCCGCTGCGATCGAGCTGCTGGCGACGCGGTCCGACGTGCGCGCCGCGATGGGTGCAGCCGCGGCCGGGCTCGCGGCCGGCCCCCACGCGCTCGAGCGCGTAGCCGAGGGCTACGTGGCCGCGTTCGAGGAGGTCGCAGGCGGCGGGCCGGTCGCCGATCGCGTCCTGGGAGAGGTCAGCGAGGCTGCAGCGGCCGTCGGGATCGCCCCCGGCACGGCGGAGGCCCGCGAGCTCGCCCGGCGGCTCGGCGAGGTCGACCTCGGTGCGTGACGCGCTGCGGCGCGTCCCGGCCTGGGCATGGCTCGGCGGCATCGTCGTCGGGTCCGCGCTGCTGCGGCTGTGGCTGGTGCGCGGGCTGCCGGCCCCGTTCGTCTTCGTCGACGAGCTGATCTACTCGGAGCTCGCGCGCAGCCTCGCGGCGGGCGACGGCTACGCCGTCCGGGAGACGCCGGTCACCGGCTACAGCCTGCTCTACCCGCTGCTGATCGCGCCCGCATACGCCGCGTTCGACGACCTCACGCACGCCTACGCCGCTGCCAAGGGGATCAACGCGGTGGTGATGTCCCTGTCCGCGGTGCCTGCCTACCTGCTCGCCTGCCGGGTCGCGCGGCCCGGGCTCGCGCTGGTCGCCGCCAGCGCCGCCGTGGTGATCCCCTCGATGGCGTACACCGGCACGATCACCACCGAGAGCCTCTTCTACCCGGCCTCGCTCGTCCTCGCGCTGCTCCTCGCCCGCTGGCTCGAGCGCCCGTTCGGTGGGCGCCTCGCCGCGCTCCTCGCGGCCCTCGCGGTCGGGTTCGCGACTCGCTCCCAGGCGCTCGCCTTCGTCCCGGCGATCGCCACGGCGCCGCTCGTGCTCGCGCTCCTGCGTGGCCGCGCGGCCGAGCTGCGCCGGTACGTCCCGCTGTACGCGCTCCTCGCCGCCGCGGCGATCGGCCTCGTTGCGCTCCAGGCGATTCGGGGCCGCTCGCTCGCCGACCTGCTCGGCGCGTACAGCATCGTCGGCGAGGGCGGCTACGACGTCGGCGAGGCACTCCGCTACTGGCTGTGGCACGTCGAGGAGCTGGTGCTGTACGCGGTCGTGCTGCCCGCCGCGGCGCTGCTCGTCCTCCTCGCGCGCGGCCGGGCGGTGCCGCCGCGCGTCCAGGAGCACCTCGCGACGACCGTCGCGCTGCTCGTCTGGTCGACCGCCGTGGTCGGCGCGTTCGCCTCCCGCTTCGCCTCCGATCGCGTCCAGGACCGCTACCTGTTCTTCCTCGTGCCCCTGCTGGTCGTGGCGCTCGTCGCCTGGGTCGAGCTGGGGGCGCCGCGGCCGCAGCCCGTCGCTGCGGTGGCGGCGTGCCTCGCGCTCGCGCTCCCCCTCCTGCTCCCGTACGTCCGCTTCATCGGCGAGCCGGCGAAGTCGGACACGCTGGGGCTGATCCCTCTGTGGACCTGGAACGCCCACCTCGTCGCGGGCCGCTACTGGCTGACCGTCGCAGCGGTCGGCGTGCCACTCGTGATGCTCTTCCTGCTCGTCCCGGCCCGCGCGGCGATCGCCGCTCCGCTCGTCGTCGTCGTCCTGCTGGTGATCGCCTCGCGGCCGGTCTGGTCGGGGCCGCACGGGTTCGTCGCAGCGAGCACGGGCGCGCTCTTCCAGGGGATCCGCGGCGTGGAGCGGGGCTGGATCGACGCGGAGGTGGCGCCTGGCGACGAGGTCGTGGCGCTGTGGACGGGCCGCGCCGACCGGTTCACCGTCAACCAGAGCGAGTTCTTCAACCGCCGTCTCGGCCGCGTCCTCTACACCGGCGATCCGACCCCCGGAGGCATCGGCGAGACCCGGGTCACGCTCGGCTCGGACGGGGTCTACCGCGGCCCGGACGGCGCCCCGGTGCGCGCGCCCTATGCCCTCCTCGACGGCTCGGTCACGCCCGACGGCACCGTGGTCGCACGCGACGACCTGCTCGGGACGACGCTCTGGCGCCTGACCGGCCCGCTCAGCTCCACCACGCGCGTGACGGGCCTCTACCCGAACGACACGTGGTCGGGGCGCACGGTGACCTGGAAGCGGCTGCGCTGCGAACCGGGGAGGCTCGTCGTGTCGCTCCGCAGCGACCCCAGCCTCTTCACCGAGCCGCAGGTGATGCGTGCGGTGACCACGTGGAGCGGCGGCGGAGCGCGGTCGTCGACGCGACTGGAGCCGGACGGCCGAGCCGCGCTCCGCATCCCCGTCGCACCCGCCGCCGACGGCTCGTGCGTCGTCGCCTTCACCGTCGACCCGACTGCCGTGCCGGCAGAGGTGATCCCGGGCTCGGGCGACGACCGCGTCCTCGGCGCGCACTTCGACGCCTTCGCCTATACCCCACGGAGATGAGGATCGTCGTCGACGTCTCGCCGCTCTCGCATCCCCGCACCGGGATCGGGAACTACATCCTCGGCTCTCTCGCCGGGCTCGCCCGGGCGGCGGCGGCTCACGGGCACGAGGTGATCGCATTCGCGCCCACGAGCCTGCGCGGGCCGGGGCGGATCCGCGAGGCCCTGGCCGGGCTCCCGCTCGAGCAGAGGCTGCTCCCGTTGCCCGCCTCGCACGCCCTCCGCACCGCCTGGAGCCGCGCCGGGCGTCCCGCGGTCGAGCGCGTCGTGGGCCGGGTGGACGCGTTCCTCTTCACCGACTGGATGTACCCCGCCCAGCTCGGCGGGGTGCGCTCGACGGTGTGCCACGACCTCGTGCCGTTCCACCATCCCGAGTGGTGCACTCCCCGCACCGTGTCGATGCACACGCGGAAGGCGCGTCACGCCGCCCGCACGTGCGACGTCGTGTTCGCCAACTCGGCCTTCACCGCGGCGGACCTGGTCACCACCCTCGACCTCCCATCGGAGCGGATCGTCGTCGCCCCGCCCGGGCTCGGCGGCGGCCTCGGGCCGGACGGCCCGCGCACCGACCTCGGCGGAGCCACGATCCTCGGCGTGGGGACGATCGAGCCGCGCAAGAACCTCGCCCGGCTCGTCGAGGCCTGGCGCCTCCTCGACGGCGAGGTGGGTCTCGCGCTCGCCGGCGGCGAGGGCTGGGGCGACCGACCAGATCTGGCCGACCCGCGGATCCGTCGCCTCGGGTTCGTGGCCGACGGCGCGCTCGGAGCCGTCTACCGTGGCGCAGCCGTGCTCGTCTACCCGTCGCTGTACGAGGGCTTCGGCATGCCGGTGATCGAGGCGATGGCGTGCGGGACGCCCGTCGTCGCATCGGCGCATCCGTCGCTCGACGAGGCGTGCGGCGACGCAGCGATCCGCGTCGATCCGCTCGATCCCGCCGCGATCGCAGCCGGGATCCGCGAGGCGCTCGCCCGCCGGGAGGAGCTCGTCCCGCTCGGCCTGCGTCACGCCGCGCGGTTCGACTGGGATGCGACGGGGCGCGTCATGCTCACGGCGCTCGAGGAGCGGCAGCGGTGACCGCGCACCGACGGCCGGTGGAGGTCGCGATCGTCGTCCGCCGTCCGGGCGGCGAGCAGGGGAGCGAGTACCTCGTCCTGCTGCGCGCGCCGGACAAGCTCGGCTACTGGCACCTCGTCGCGGGCGGGGTCGAGTGGGGCGAGGAGCCGGCGTCGGCAGCGGCGCGGGAGCTCCGGGAGGAGACGGGGCTCGACGCGCCCGTCGTCCCGCTCGGCGAGCCGCTCGCCTACTCCCTCGCGGACGACCCCGAGCCGGTGCGGGCCCGGTTCGCGCCGGGGACGACGCACGTCCGCGTCCACTCGTACCTCGCCGACGCGCCCGCGGGGTGGGAGCCCCGGCTGGACGACGAGCACGTCGACCACCGCTGGCTCCCGAAGACCGAGGCGATCGCGCTCCTCCACTACCCCGAGCCCCGCGAGGCCGTGCGGCGGGCAGCGGCCGCGCGCCGCGACACGCTGAGGGACGGCTCGGGCACGTGAGGGTCGGCATCGACGTCTCGCCGCTCGCGCAGACCCGCGCCGGGACGGCACGGCACGTCCGGGGCCTCGTCGACGCGCTGCGCGGCCGGCCGGGGCTCGAGCTCGTCGGCCTGACCGCCGGGCGCGGCACCGGACGGCTCGCGACGGTCAGGCGGGACGCGCTCTGGTACCCGCTCCGGCTCGGGCGGGCGGCGGCCGGGCTGGACGTCCTGCACTGCACGACCTTCCGGGCGCCGCTGCGCCCGCGCTGCCCGCTCGTCGTGACCGTCCACGACCTGGCCGTGATCCGGTACCCCGAGACGCTTCCCCGCTGGCACCGGCAGACGGGGGCCAGGGCGCTCCGCGCGGCGCTCCGGGTCGCCGACGCGGTGGTCGCGGTCTCCTCGTCCACGCGCGACGAGCTGGTCGCGCTGATGGGCGTCGACCCCTCGCGCGTGCGAATCGTGCCCAACGGCGTCGGCCCCGTCTTCGCGCCCGAGGGGCCGCGAGCGGAGGGCGAGTACGTCCTCGCCGTCGGCACGCTCGAGCCGCGCAAGAACCTCGCGCGCGCCGTCGAGGCAGCCCGTCTCGCGGGTCGTGAGCTGCGTGTCGCAGGGATGTCGGGGTGGGGAGACGTCACCGTCGACGGCTGGGTGGGCGAGCCGACCGACGAGGAGCTCGCCGCGCTGATCCGCGGAGCGAGCTGCGTCGTCTACCCGTCCCTCTACGAGGGCTTCGGATTGCCCGTGCTGGAGGCGATGGCCTGCGGCACGCCGGTCGTCACGAGCCGCGGAGGAGCGACGGAGGAGGTCGCAGGCGGTGCCGCGGTGCTCGTCGACCCGCTCGACCCGGAGGCGATCGCCGCCGGCGTCCTGGAGGCGGAGGCCCGACGGGAGGAGCTCGTCCCCCGTGGCCTCGCACGGGCCGCTGCGTTCCCGTGGAGCGTCGCCGGAGATCGGATCGAGGCGCTCTGGCGGGAGCTGGCATGACGCTCGTGGTCGTGGACGCCGACGTCCTCGGGCGGCAGCGCACCGGGGACGAGACCCACGTCGCCAACCTGCTGCGGGCGCTCCCCGTGCCCGCCGCCGACGCCGGGCTCCGCCTCGCGGCGGTGACGCGGCATCCCGAGCTGGTGCCGCCCGGGATCGACGTGCACGAGCTCGCGACCGGCTCACAGGAGCTCCGCATGGCGTGGGCGCTGCCGCGCCTGCTCCGACGGATGGGGGCCGAGCTCGTGCACACGCAGTACGCGCTGCCGCTCCGGTGCCCCTGCCCGGCGGTGGTGACCATCCACGACCTCTCGTTCGAGCGAGACGCGGCGCACATGCCCGCGCGCGACCGCGCGGTGTTCCGCCGGGTCGTGCCGCGGGCCGCGCGTCGGGCGGCCCGGGTGCTGACGGTGTCCGAGCGCACGCGGCGCGACCTCGTCGAGCTCTACGACGTCGCGCCCGAGCGGATCGTGCTCACGCCGAACGCGGTCGATCCGGCCTTCACTCCTGCCACGCCACCGGAGCGCGGGCCGGCGGTGCCCGCGTACGCGCTGGCAGTCGGTGCGATCCAGCCGCGCAAGAACCAGGAGGCCGCGCTGGACGCCGCGCGAGCGGTCGGGCTGGAGCTCGTCGTCGTCGGCCCCGTGAAGGACGAGGCCGTCGCCGCCGCGCTGCGCGACGGTGGCGCGCGGCTCGAGGGCTACGTCCCGCTCGAGCGGCTCGTCGAGCTGTACCGCGGTGCGAGCTGTCTCGTCCAGGCCTCTCGGTTCGAGGGGTTCGGGCTGCCCGCCCTCGAGGCGATGGCCTGCGGCACGCCGGTCGTCGTGGTCGACGAGCCGGCCCTGGTCGAGGTCGTGGGAAGCGCAGCCGTCGTCGTGGCGGAGCACGACCTCGCCGACGGCATTCGTCGCGCGCTCGGAGAGCGCGACCGGCTCGTCGCCGCGGGGCTGGCGCGCGCCGCCGAGTTCTCGTGGGCGGAGACCGCGCGCGTGGTCGTGGGGGCCTATCGGGAGGCGCTGGGCCGGTGAGGGTCTCCGCGGTCGTCGTGTCGCACGGGCATGCCGCCGAGGTGGAGGTGCTCCTGCCCGCGCTCCTGCCCCAGGTCGACGAGCTGGTCGTCGTCGCCAACCGTCCCGGCTCGCTGCCGGCTGTCCTCCCCGCCGGGGTGCGCGTGCTGGAGAACAGCAGGCCGCTGCCGCTCGCGGCGAACGTCAACCTCGGGACGGCGACGACGACGGGCGAGCTCGTCCTCAACGCCACACCCGACGCAGTGCCCGCCCCGGGCGCGGTCGCCGCCTTGCGCGAGGTGCTGGAGCACCGGCCGCAGGCAGGCGTCGCAGGCCCGCAGATGGTCTGGCCGGACGGCAGCTGGCAGCCGTCACGGCGGCGGTTCCCGACGGTGCTCGGCACGCTCGAGCGCCGCACCCCGCTCCGTCACGTGCGCGGCGCCTACGCACAGCGTCGGCACTACGCGCTGGACGAGCGACCCACCGAGCCCGTCCCGTGCGACTGGATGCTCGGCGGGTTCCTGCTCATGCGGCGGACGATGCTCGACGAGCTCGGCGGCTGGGATCCCGGCTTCCGGCACTACGTCGAAGACATCGACCTCCAGTACCGCGCCGCGCAGGCGGGCTGGGAGCGGTGGTTCGTCCCCGGCGCGCTCGTCACCCACGCCTACGCCGCGGTGATCGACAAGCGCTGGCTCTCCCGGCACACGCTGTGGCACCTGCGCGGCATGGCGCGCTTCGTCCGCAAGCATCCGGCGACGCTGAGGGGGCTGTGAGCAAGGCGGACCAGTACGCGCGCCAGGCGGCGGGCTGGAGCGAGGCGAGCTACGCGGACCCGCGCTCGTACCTCGATCATCGCGCCGAGCTCGTGGTCGGCCTCGGCGCTCCGCTGGCACCCGGCGACACCGTGCTCGACCTCGCCTGCGGCGACGGCGGGCTCGGTCCGCACCTCCGCTCGCGCGGCCTCGTCTACCGCGGGGTCGACGCGGAGCCGGCGATGGTCGCCGCTGCCCGTGGCCTGCTCGGCGAGGCGGGCTCCGTCGAGGAGGGCGACGTCGACACGTTCACCCCCGCCGAGCCGGTCGCCTGCACGACCGTGTTCCGCGCGATCTACTACGCGCGCGATCGGGAGGCGCTCTTCCGCCGGTTGCGTGGGTTCACGACCAGGAAGCTCGTGTTCGACCTCGATCCGCGCCGATTCGACGTCGACGACGTCCGTGCCGAGCTCCTGCGCGCCGGATTCGCGCGCACCGCGCTGCGACCCTTCCTGCTGCCCCAGACGCGGAGCCTTCCCCGGCCGGTGACGGCGGCGCTGACGTCGCTCGAGCGGTCGGGCCCGCTCGCGCGCGCGCTGCTGCGCGTTCGCTTCACGTACCTGGTCGCCGGCGTGGCGGAGCCACGCGACGTCAGGGAGCCGGCGTGAAGCCGAACCCCACCACGGCACCGAGCTCACGGCGATCCGAGAGGCGCTCGTCCACCTCGGCGGGCACGAACGTCTGGGCGAGCACCTCCACCCGCCAGGGCCCGTCGGGAGCCGGGAACGCGACGTCCCTCACACCGCACGCCGGGACGAACACCGTCTCCGATCCCGTCTCACGGTCGATCGCGGGCTGCTTGTCCGGCCCGACGCCGATCGTCCCGATCCGCACCCGGACGAGACCGGGGAGCGCCTCGCCCTCGGGGCAGATCGTCTCGCGCGAGAGCCGCACCGTCGCGAAGCCGTCGCCGTCGTCGGCGACGTCGAACCGGTTGTAGGCCGCGCTCGCTCCCATCCAGCCGTCCGAGTAGACGCCGATCTGGTTCGCCTTCAGGCGGAGCTCGTCGCCGATCCGCACGAGCGTCGGGCCTGTCTCGGTGCTGCGTGCGACCTCCTCGCCGGAGACCTCGACGCCGTTGACGGCCAGCACGTACTCGGTCTCGGGCGTGGGCCAGAGCGTGCCGTCCGGCTCGGCCAGGTCGGGGGTGAGGGTCGGCCCCGGCCCGGGCGCCGTGCCGTCGACGCTCCACACGTGCTCGATCGAGCGGTTCCAGAACTCGTCCGACCAGATCCCGGTCGGATCCTGCACCTGCTGGCCGAGGATCGTCACGCCTTCGCCGTCGGTCGCCCGGTCGATCCAGTCGCGCGGGTCGGCGAGGTTCCGCTCGATCCGCGCGGAGAGGTCGTGCTCGCCGATCGCGGCGTAGACCTCGTTCGTCAGGTTCCAGGTCAGGACGAGCGCTGCGATCGTCACCGGGAGCCAGACGATCCTCCCCGACCGTCCGCGGACGAGGCCGAGCGCGAGCAGCGCCACCACCGAGGCGACGACGAGGACGACCAGCGCCGTCTCGATCCGCTCGACGGGCCAGGCGAGCTCCCGGTTCAGGAAGGCCAGGATCGAGAGCCCGTGTGCCTCGTAGTAGGGGAAGCTGTCGATGCCGCGGACGACCGGGGTGGCGACGACGAGGGCGAGCGTGACACCGCCTGCGGCGACGACCGCCCAGACGGGGGCCGCCATCCGCTCGAGGAGCAGCGCAGCCGCCGCGAACGCGAGCGGCGTGAGGTAGATGAGGTTCCGCTCGACGATCAGGCTCGAGAAGATCGTGGACAGGTACGCGCCCTTGATCGCCGCGTACCAGCAGAACACGACCACGGCGGAGACGCTGACGGTGACGAGCGAGCGCACGCCGGGGCGCGCCTTCTCGGCTGCGGGCAGCCCGAGCAGCGCCAGGAGCGCGACCACGGGGAGCACGCCCACGCCGATCGTGAAGGCACCGGCCGCCCAGACGCCGTACTCCAGGATGCGGCCCTTCCAGAACCCCGTCGCGATCTGCCACTCCTGCGAGAGGTGCCCCATCAGCGCCGAGAAGGCGAGCAGCGCGCCGATGACGAGCACGACGGCCCCGACCGCGTCCCAGCGGGTCCAGGTCGCGCGCCAGCGGCGCACCTGCGGCGTGCGCCAGGCGACCGCGAGCAGCGCCACGGCGAGCGTCGCCAGCAGCGCCGCGAGCTGGGAGCGGATGGCCGTCCCGAGCACGCCTGCGCCCGTCGCGAGCCCGACTGTCCGCCAGGTCGGCTGCTCGACCGCCCGCAGCGCGAGCAACAGCGCCAGCGTCGCAGCCGGGTACGCGAACGGCTCCTCGACGAGGATCGGCGCGTAGGAGAGCGCAGGCGCCGCGATGGTGGCGACCGCGGCGAACAGCGCCCAGGGGCGCGAGACGACGCTGCGGGCGATCCCGTAGGCCGGGAAGATCGCGAGCGCCATCACCAGCGCCTGGGCGTACTTGAGGGCCTCGTAGGCGACCGCGACCGACGGGATCCACCAGAACGGCGCGGTCAGCCACGGGACGAGCGAGTGGAACCCGTACGGCTCGCCGCGCCGCGAGGCCGTGCCGGACTCCGCGATCGAGCGGGAGAGCTGCGTCAGCTCCAGCTCGTCCGTGAAGATCGTCAGCGTCTCGCGCCGCCAGCCCTGCCACGCGTACAGCGTCGCGAGCAGGAAGTACGCCCCCACGAGCACCAGGAGCGACTCGTCGGGGCGTCCACGCGTCCGCCGCGTCTCCGGCGCGGACTCGCTCACCCTGCGGCCCCGACGAGCGCCGTCTCGGTGGCGACCCTGACCGGGACGCCCTCCGTCCCACAGGCCGTCCTGATCGCCGCCACGCTGTCGGCGGGGTGGGGGAGCGCGACGACGACCTCGTCCGGCGTGAGCTCCTCGATCGCGGCACCGACCTCCTCGAGCGTCCCCACCACCGGCGCCCCGAGAACGCGGCGCCGCTGGAGCCGCGGATCGTCGTCCACGAACCCGACGACGCGCATTCCCTCCTCGCGCAGCGACCGGGCGACGCCTCGGCCGGCGATCCCGGCCCCGACCACGAGCACGCGCCGGCGTCCTGCGTGCCGCGCGCTCGGCAGGAGCCGCTGGGCGAGGCGTGCGGCCACCGCCAGCGTCGTGAACAGGATCGCGTCCACGAGGAACACCTGCGCGGGGAAGTCCCCGAGGTCGCGGGTGAGCGCGAGGATCGCCCAGGCGACGAGCTCCGACGCCCCGCAGGCGGCCACGAGCGCGCCGAAGTCGGCCGGCTTCGCGTAGCGCCACGCTCGCCGGTAGACGCGGAGCGCCACGAAGCCGACGTAGCGCACGCCGAGCAGGACGGGCAGCGCGGCGAGGAACGTCCCCCGCTCGGCGTCGCCGCCGAGCCCGCCGAGCACGAGCGCGTAGGCGCCGAGGAACGCGACGCAGGTGAGCGCGAAGTCGACGAGCACCTCCGCCAGCCGCCGCGGCTCCACCACGAGCGCATGCCGGAGCCGGGTGTCGCCCGGCCTGCCGGCCCGTGCGCTCTCGCTCAGCTCGCCGAGAAACGCGCCGAACTGGACGAGCAGGACGAAGCTGGCGAGCACCCCGACGGCGGTGAGCGCCGGTCGGTCGAGCACGTTGTAGGCGACCGCCGTCGCTCCCAGGACGACCGCGATCGACGCCAGCAGCCCGACCGCCTTCGCCTCCGAGAGCCCGTAGTAGACGAGTCGGTGCGAGGTGTGATCGGTGCCGCCCTGGGTGACGGGGCGGCGCTCGTGCAGTCGCTTCACCGTGACCAGGGTCGTGTCCAGGATCGGAATCGCGAGCACGAGCAGGGGCAGCAGCATCGTCGCGACCGTCGTTCCTGCGGTCGTCCAGCTGGAGGCGAGTCCGAGCGCCGCGAGCGCGAACCCGAGCACCTGGCTCCCGGCGTCGCCCATGAACACCGTCGCCCGCCGGCCGGGGCGGAGGTTGAAGGGCAGGAAGCCGAGGCACGCGAAGCCGAGCGAGAGTGAGAGGACGAGCACCGTGTCGTTCTCGTGGACGGTCGCGGCGTCGATCGCGAAGTACGCGCACGCGACGGTCGCCAGCGTGGCGGCGAGCCCGTCCATGTTGTCGAGCAGGTTGAACGCGTTCGTGATCCCGACGAGCCACACGAGCGCGACGAGGACGCCGATCACGTCGTTCTCGATCAGCTCGACGCGCAGCCCGGCCGCGATCGCGATCCCGGCGGCGGCGACCTGCGCGAGGAGCTTCGTGACGGGGCGCAGGTGGCGCGTGTCGTCGATCAGCCCGGCGACGAAGAGCACGGCGCACCCGGTGGAGATGCCTGCCAGCTCCCAGCTCGGCTCGACCGCACCGGTGAGCAGCGCCACCGCGATGCCGGCGAGCAGCCCCGCCGCGATCCCGACCCCCCCGAAGGTCGGCGTCGGCCGGTCGTGCCAGCGCTCGCCCGTGGGCACGGCGACGAGTCGCTCGCCGACCGCGGGGGAGCGGAGCAGTGCCCAGAGGACGAGGGACGCGACGGGCAGCGCGACGACCGTGACGGCTGCGCTCACAGCGCGTAAGGGTACTCCCCGAGCGGGCCGGATCGGCAGTGCGCCGCTCCGGCCCGCTCGGTGGGTCGTCACCGCCCCCCTGGCGATCGGCCACGGTCGTGGGCGCGGGGAGGGGCCGTAGACTGGGGCGCCGATGCACGTCTACGGCGACCTGCTCCGCTATCGGGAGCTCTTCGGCAGCCTCTTCCGCCGCGACCTCCGCGCGAAGTACAAGGGCTCCGTGCTCGGCCTGGCCTGGTCGCTCGCGCTGCCTGTCGCGCTGATGCTCGTGTACCTCGTCGTCTTCTCCGTCCTCTGGAAGGCGGAGGCGACCGACCTCGACGACTACTGGCTGTTCCTGCTCTGCGGCCTGCCCCCGTGGGTGCTGCTCGCGTCGTCGCTGCAGACGGGCGCGCGCAGCCTGCTCGAGAACGCCAACGTGATCCGCAAGGTCCGCTTCCCGCGGCAGCTCGTGCCGCTCTCGGTCGTCGCCACCCAGGTGGTCGCGTTCTCTGCCATGACGGCGATCGTGCTCGGCCTCTCCCTGCTGGTGCGGGAGGACGCCCGGGCGACGGCCTGGCTGGCCATCCCCGTGGGCGCCCTGATCGTCGCCTTCGTGGCGGGGCTCGCCCTGAGCGTGGCCTCGCTCAACGCGGTCTTCCGCGACGTCGAGTTCGTCGTCGCCGCCGCGCTCCTGCCGTGGTTCTTCCTCACCCCGATCCTCTACCAGCTCGAGGACCTGCCCGGGGCGGCGGAGCACCCCTGGCTCGTCGACCTGCTCCACTGGGGCAACCCGCTCACACCCGCGATCGAGTCGTTCCGCACGCCGCTCTACGCCGGCGAGCCGCCGCCGTTCGGCGACCTGCTCTACCTCGTGGTCGCGGCCGTCGTCTCGCTCGCGCTCGGCGCGTGGATCTTCACGCGGATGGACGACCGGATCGCGTCGGAAGCCTGACGACCGCGCGCCCCTCGAACAGCGCGTCGTCGGCGGGTGGGACGGTCGGCAGCCCGTCGCTCACCACGACCTCCGGCGCGCCGGCCTCGACGACGACCGACGGGAGGAGCAGCGGGCTCCCGAAGCGGGGGTTCCGCCCCCCTGGCGCCCACGCCGCCAGCCGAGCGGCGGCGCGGCGCCGCGCGAGCCACGATCCCGTCGGGACGAGCGACGGCCCGACGACGGCCCATCCCTCGGCGTGCGCGTCGAGCAGCAGCCGCGACCAGTCCGGCGCAGGCTCTGCGCCAGCGACGAGGTGCGCGAGTGCCGTCGCGTCATCCTCGACCACCGCCTCTTCCTGGGCCGCGAGCGCCGCCTGCGTCGACGGGTCGTGGTCGCCGTGGACGACCACCCCGAGCCGGCGCTCCCGAAGCCGGGGCTCGACCTCGACGGGAACGTCGAGGGTCGCCACTCCGACCTCCGAGAGCCAGAAGCGGTGCTCTTCGACGAGGTCGAAGCGCAGCAGGTAGCGACCAGGGCGCCGAGGCACGGCGAGCGCCGCCTCGAGCAGGACGCGCTCTCCGGGGCGGACCGGCGCTGGGAAGGGCGTGCGCGGCCCGTCCCAGACGATCGCGTTGCCACGCTCGTCGAGCCAGTGGTGGCTGAGCTGCAGACCCTCTGCCCCGACGGAGCGCCAGGTCGCCGAGCCCGCGTTCTCGAGCTCGACGAGCCCCGTCGCGGCGGCGCCGGCGCGGAGCTCGGAGAGCGCAGCCAGCGCCCAGCGTGGCGCCAGCGGATCGGCGGAGCGAAGCGTGCTCACGCGCCCGAGTCTAGGGCGATCCACGGCTACGCTCCGTTCGTGAGCGATCCGTTGATCGTGCGCGCCGCGCGGCGTGAGCCCGTCGAGCGGACGCCGGTGTGGTTCATGCGCCAGGCCGGCCGATCGCTGCCCGAGTACCGTGCGATCAGGGAGCGCCACGCGTTCTTCGAGGTCGCCCACACGCCCGAGCTCTGCGCCGAGGTCACGCTCCAGCCGGTGCGCCGCCACGACGTCGATGCGGCCGTGATGTTCGCGGACATCATGACCCCGGTGCTCGGGATGGGGCTCGAGGTCGAGCTCGTCGAGGGCGTCGGGCCTGTCGTCGAGCGGCCGGTGCGCACGCTCGCGGACGTCGAGGCGCTTCGCGTTCCCGAGGCGGAGGAGGCCTTCGCGCCGGTGCTGGAGGCCGTCCGCCTCGTCCGCGCAGAGCTCCCGCCGGAGAAGGGCGTGATCGGCTTCTGCGGGGGCCCCTTCACCGTCGCCGGGTACCTGGTCGAAGGTCGTCCGAGCCGCGAGCTCTCGCGCACGAAGGCGCTCATGCTCGCCGAGCCGCAGGTCTGGGACGCGCTGATGGAGCGGCTCTCCGCGACGTTCGCCGCGTACGTCCGCGCCAAGGTCGCCGCCGGCGCCGACGTGATCCAGCTCTTCGACTCGTGGGTGGGCGCGCTCGGCCCGTCGCTCTACCGGGACCGCGTCGCGCCGTGGAGCGCGCGCATCCTCGCGGCGGTGGACGTGCCCACCATCCACTTCGGCACCGGCGCGTTCCACCTGGTCGACCAGCTGGCGGCGGCCGGCGGCGACGTGATCGGCGTCGACTGGCGCACGCCGCTGGACGAGGCGTGGAGCCGCATCCCCGACCGCGCGGTGCAGGGCAACCTCGAGCCGGCGGCGCTGCTCGCCCCGTGGGAGGTCGTCGAGCGCGAGACGCTGGACGTGCTCGCGCGCGCGGGTGGCCGGCCCGGCCACATCTTCAACCTCGGGCACGGCGTCCTCCCCGGCACCGATCCGGACGCCCTCACCCGGCTCACGGCACTCGTCCGCGAGCGGACAGCGACCGGTGCCCGATGAGGAACGCGACGTGATGGAGCCAGGCGGGATCGCCGTCGACGGCCTCTCGCGACGCTTCGTCGTCCACGCGCGCGAGACGCACACGCTCAAGGAGCTGCTCGTGGCGCGCGGCCGCACGGGCGCCCAGGAGGTCTGGGCGCTGCGGGACGTCTCGCTGCACGTCGCTCCGGGCGAGGCAGTGGGCCTCGTCGGCCGGAACGGGTCCGGCAAGTCGACCCTGCTGCGGCTGATCGCGGGGATCATCCGCCCGACGGCCGGCACCGCCGAGGCCGGAGGCCGCGTCGGGTCGTTGCTCGAGCTCGGGGCGGGCTTCCATCCGGACTTCACGGGACGCGAGAACGTCGAGCTGAACGGGGCGCTCCAGGGGCTGCCACGCGCGGCGATCCGTGAGCGGTTCGACGAGATCGTCGCCTTCGCCGAGCTCGAGCATGCGATCGACCGGCCCGTGCGCACGTACTCGTCGGGGATGACGATGCGCCTCGGCTTCGCGATCGCCGCGTTCCTCGAGGCCGACGTGCTCCTGCTCGACGAGGTGTTCGCCGTCGGCGACGAGAGCTTCCAGCGGAAGTGCTTCGGGGTGATCTCCACGTTCAAGCAGCAGGGAGGGACGATCCTGTTCGTCTCGCACGACGCCTCGGCGGTCGAGCGGCTCTGCGACCGCGCCGTGCTGCTGCGTGGCGGGGAGGTGGCGTACGACGGCCCCGTGCACGAGGCGCTCGCTCGCTACCGGCGGGCGCTCGCCGAGGACGACGACGCGCCGGCCGCGAGCGGCGGGCTCCGGTCGGAGGACGGCGAGATCGTCGATGCTCGCCTGGTCGACGCGGACGGCGTGCCCCGGGAGCGATTCCTCGCGGGCGAGCCGATCGCGCTCGAGCTCGAGGTCGTGGCTCCCCGCGCTCTGGACCGTCCGAGCCTGCACCTCGAGCTCCGCGACGCCGCCGGCCTGCTCGTGATCGACGAGCGAGGCGCCCTCGAGCCGCTCGGCTGGCCGGCGGCCGACGGGCGGCTCCCGGTGCGGCTCGACCTGACCCGCCCGCCGCTCCAGTTCGGTCGCTTCCGGCTCGCGATCACGCTGCTCGCCGGCGACGGCAGGGTGGTGCACCGGGTCGACGACGGGCTGCCGCTCCTCGTGTACCCCGACGGCGACGGTCGCGGGCTCGTCCGGGTCGAAGGAACGTGGAGCTCCGCCGCGAAGAAGGGCACCCCATGAGCTACAAGACGTGCCCCGACTGGCCGACCTTGATGGAGCTCGCGCCGGACCTCCAGTTCAAGCACATGACCGTCCGCGAGGCGCAGCTCCCGTTCGAGGTCGTGTCCCGGCTCCCCGCGGAGCTCTCGCTCGACGAGATCGAGATCTGCTGCGACGTCGAGCACCACGTCGTCCACGCCGGGCACTCCCACCCGGCGGTCGTCGCGGCGCTCGTCGGCAGCCACTGGTTCGAGGTGCGCGAGTGGGCGACGTCCGGCCCCGGCGCGAGCGCCGGCGCCAGCGCCGCCTGAACGCCGCCAGCGACGCCACTCTGCGCGCCCGGCCACGACGGACCCGCGTACCCTCTGACCGTGATCGTCGTGGTGCCGTTCCGCGCGGGGGGCAAGAGCCGTCTCCCGCCAGACCTGCGCGCCGAGGTCGCCCTCGCGATGCTCGGCGACGTGCTCACCGCGGCGGTCGCGGTGGGGGAGACGCACGTCGTCACCGACGATCCCGGCGCTGCGCTCGTCGCGGAGGCGTGCGGTGCGCTCGCGGTCGCCGACCCGGGAGAGGGGCAGGGTGAGGCGGTGCGCGTCGGCCTGCTGGCGGCGGACGGCCCGTGTCTCGTCGTGAACGCCGACCTGCCGCGTGTCCGGCCCTCCGATCTCAACGCGCTCGCGGTGCCGTCGCGCTTCGGACGCGTCGGGCTCGTCGCTGCACGCGACGGGACGACGAACGCCCTCGCGCTCCCCTTCCCGGAGGTGTTCCGGCCGCTGTACGGCCCCGGGAGCGCTGCCCGGTTCCGGGCGCACGCGGCTGCGCTGGCGCTCGGGCTCGACGACCTCTCCCTCCCGAACCTCGTCGACGACGTGGACACGATGTCGGACCTCGAGCGCATCAGACCGCGTGCAGGGCGCCGCACCCGGGCGCTCCTCGAGGCGATCGCGCGATGAGCGTCGCATGAGGGTCGCCTGCCTCTCGGGCGGCGTCGGTGGGGCGAAGCTCGTCGCGGGGCTGCACGACCTGCTGGCTCCCGGCGAGCTCACGGTCGTCGGCAACGTCGGCGACGACGTGGAGGTGCTGGGCCTCCACGTCTCGCCCGACCTCGACTCGGTGCTCTACGCGCTCGCCGGCCTGAACGACGCGGAGCGCGGCTGGGGTCGCGCCGGAGAGACGTGGCGCACCCTCGAGTCGGCGGCCGCCTGGGGAGGAGAGAGCTGGTTCCGGCTCGGCGACCTCGACCTCGGCCTGCACCTCGTGCGCACGCAGGCGCTCCGGGCGGGCGAGTCGCTCTCGTCGGTGACCCGGGCGCTGACGCGGGTCGCCGGGGTCGCGACGCACCTCCTCCCGGCCAGCGACGATCCGGTGCGGACGCACGTGGTGACGCCCGCAGGGCGCTTCGCCTTCCAGGAGTGGTTCGTCGCCCGAGGCCACGCGGACGAGGTGGACGCGGTCGAGTTCGACGGCGCCGAGGAGGCCGCTCCGGCGCCCGGGGTCCTGGAGGCGCTCGCCGAGGCGCAGCTCGTCGTGCTCGCCCCGAGCAACCCGTACGTCTCGATCGGCCCGATCCTCGCGGTCGCGCCGATCCGCGAGGCGCTCGAGCGTCGTGCCGTCCCGTGCGTCGCGGTGAGCCCGCTCGTCGCAGGGCGCGCCGTGAAGGGGCCGCTCGACCGTATGCTCAGGCGCATGGCCGGTGACGCCACCACCGCGACGATCGCCGCCCGCTACCCCGGGCTCCTCGACGTCGTCGTCGTCGACGGGTCGGACGCGGGCGACTCGCCGCCCGGCGGGCCGAGGGTCGTCGGCGCCGACATCCTGATGCCCGACCGCGACGCCGCCCGTCGGCTCGCGCAGACGATCCTGGAGGAGGTCACGTGAGAATCGCGGTGCTGGGAGGAACGGGCGCGTTCGGGTCGGCGCTCGCCGTGCGGCTGCGCGAGGCCGGGCACGACGTCTGCATCGGCTCGCGCGACCCTGCGCGGGCGGCCGCGACGGCGGCCGAGCTGGGCGTCGAGGGGCGCGGCAATCCCGAGGCGTGCGCGGGCGCCGACCTCGTCGTGCTGGCGACGAAGGCCGACGCGGCGGTCGCGACTGCGCGCGAGCTGCGCGGCGCGATCGGCACGACCCCGGTGCTGTCCGTGGCGGCGGAGCTCGGCTTCGGGCCGGGTGGCGTGTCGCCCACCGAGGAGGCCACCTCGATCGCCCAGCGGATCCAGGACGAGCTCGACGCGCCGGTCGTCGCGGGCCTCCACTCGCTCGCCGCCCGCAACCTCGGTGGCGACGAGGCCCCGGAGGAGGACACGCTCGTGTGCGGCGACGACGCGGAGGCGAAGCGGCTCGTGATCGAGGTGGCCGAGGCGGTGACAGCCGGCCGCGCCCTCGACGCGGGCCCGCTCGCGAGCGCGCGGGCGCTCGAGGGCCTGACCGCCGTCATCGTGAACCTCAACAAGCGCTACAAGGCGCACGCCGGGCT
>CAZUVW010000005.1:7061-36378 GCA_964623875.1 uncultured Gaiellales bacterium | reverse complement strand
TCGATCAGGTGACGCGTCCGCACCACTGCGTGATCTGCCCGTCCACCGCGCACATCGCGGTGGACGAGTGCGGAGCGCCGGAGCGGCACGCAGGCGTGAAGCTCGTCACCGTGCCGACCGAGGACGGCAAGCTCCGCCCCGCCGACGTCCTCGCACGGCTCACCGGCGTGGGCGACGAGCACCGCGTCCAGCCGCGGGTCGTGTCGATCTCGCAGGCGAGCGAGCGCGGGACGGTCTACACGCCCGACGAGGTCACCGCGCTGGCCGAGGTCGCACACGCGCACGGCCTGCTCCTGCACGTCGACGGCGCACGGCTGGCGAACGCGGCAGCCGCGCTCGGGGTGCCGGCTCGTGCGCTCACCACCGACGCCGGAGTGGACGTCGTCACCCTAGGGCTGACGAAGACCGGTGCCCTGCTCGCCGAGGCGGTCGTCTTCCTCCGTCCCGAGCTCGCCGAGGAGTTCGCGTTCGCTCGCAAGCAGGGGATGCAGCTCGTGTCGAAGATGCGCTTCGTCGGCGCGCAGGTCGAGGCGCTGCTGCGAGGAGGGCTCTGGCTCGAGCTGGCAGCGCACGCGAACGCGATGGCGCGCGACCTGGCCGGGTCGGTCGCCGACCTCGTGGACGTCGTCCACCCGGTCGAGGCGAACGCCGTGTTCGTCCGTGTGCCGCCCGGCCGGGAGGGCGCCCTGCGCGCTGCCGGCGCTCTTCACGCGTGGGACGACGGCCTCGTCCGCTGGATGACCGCCTGGGACACGACGGCCGACGAGGTGGAGCGGTTCGCCGACCGCGTCCGCATGGCCGTGGGCTGAGATCGGCGTCAGTCTCGCCTCGACGGACCGCGCCGCTCCACCCACCGCTCTTCTCGATGACTGCGGGGACTCTCAGGGGGGCCGACGGGGGTCGCGTCTCACACACGCCAGGGGGCACACCACCGCGGGGTGCGCCGCCGCGAACAGCTCTCGGCGCGCCAACCAACGGGCAACCGCCCCCCTCCGACCCCTTCCGCCCCTCACCGACCCCCCACCAGACGCCGCAACCCCAGCAACCACGCCGATGGCCCCGGCCCCCACCAGCCGCTCCGTCAAGGACGAATCTGGGGTGTGTGGGGCGCGCCTCGGTCGGCCCCGGAACGCTCAGCAACCACGCCGAGGAAACCAGCAGCTCTGTCTGGACCTCTCTCCGTTGGGCCCCGAACCCCACGCGATGCCGTCATGCGGGAAGGGGTTGATCAGTCCTCCGCCGCCTCAGCCATCGACCGCGGAGCACGTACGTTCTCGAAGCGGACGTTGCCTGCGGGAACCATCCAGGTCATCACCTCGGCCGCGAGCCGGCCCGCTCGCACCGCCGGGTCCTCGTTACTGAGGCGGCGCGCCGTCTCGGGGTCGCACCTCATGATCGAGATGCCGCGCAGACGCTCGTCGTCCTGGTCTACGAGCGGCCCACCGCCGATGAGGTAGCCGCGGTCGCGCAGATCCGCTCGGAAGGCGAGATGCCGATCCTGGAGCTCGGCCGCCTCATCGTCCGTGAGTTCCGGCGCATCGGGCCGACGCACGAGCAGCACGAGCGTGTGCCGGTCGAACTGCATGCGGCGAATTAGACCAGACGCTCGAAGGCGTGCCGATGCTCGGCGATCCGGGCTGCCGTCGATGGCGTCAGGGGACATTCGCCAACACTGGCGCACATGGGCGAGCTCTCGGCGGAGACCTGCACCTGCGTGGCGTCACCGGCCATGTGGTGGACGGCGGCGCCCGCGCCACCCACTTCATCCGTGAGCTCGGGTTCTCGATCGCCTGTCGCTATGCCACGCCCGCCGACATCGTCGGCACGTGGTGTGTGGACACGCTCGGCGAGCCCGTGCAGATCGGCGAGGTGACCGTGCGCACGGATGACCTCCTCCTCGCCGACCAAGACGGTGTGATCGTGCGACGCAGCGCTACGGGCGATCCGTCGCCAGTCGAGCTCCGAGCGCGACGAGGGCGACACCCGTGATCGCCTCGAGCGCCCGACGGACCTGCCGCCGGAGCATGACCGGGCGTATCCGGTCGACGGCGAGCGAGCAGCATCCGAGCCATGCCAGCGTCATCGCCGCGAACAGGAGCCCGAGCGTCAGCAGCGTTGGGAACGCCAGCGGCCCGGCCGGTGCGAACTGCGGGAGCAGTGTGGTGAAGAAGACGGCCATCTTCGGGTTCGCGATGTTGCTCCACAGACCCTGGCGGAGGGCGTGCGTCGAGCCCTCCGCCGGCCCAGCCACGCCCGCGTTCACGCTTTGCCCGCGCAGCGCCCGTAGAAGCGACTGCGTGCCGAGCAGCACGAGGTAGGCGGCGCCCGCCAGCTGGAGCGCCACGAACGCAGGACGCGACGCCGCGATCAGTGATGCGATGCCGGCCGCAGCGGCGACCGTCCACATCGCCTGGCCCAGGGCGACACCGGTGGCGGTGGCGAGGCCGGCGCGCCGTCCGCCGGCGAGGGTGCTCCGGATCGTGAGCGCCGTGTCCTGGCCTGGCGTGCAGATGATCAGGAGGCTGACGCCAACGAACGCCGCGAGGCCACCGAGCACCGCCGGATCGTACAGCTCGTGACGGCCGGTCGGGAGTCGTCGGCCCTGCCGGACGACGAAGGTGGGCTCGGCCGCGGCCGACCACGGGAACGCGCCGTCGCGGAGACCTGTGGAGCGATCGGCACACATCTGGCACACGTGCGCCCTTGACGAACATCGGTGTCTGGTACCGGTCGCACCGAATTCGGCTCGTCGGGCGAGACGCACGACGCCGACAGCTCCTCGAAGGGCGAGGAGCGCGTGCAGGGCGTCGCCGAAGTCCCTGCACAACGTCTTTTCACCGGCTGTGGAGCGATCGGCACGAAATCGGCACGAATCGCCCTTGACAGGGATCGGTGTCTGACACCGACCGCGCACCGACCGCGACATCGACCGCCGACACCCACGGCCCCGCCGCCTCTGGCCCGCGCCGCTAGGCTCGCGCTCGTGGACGCCGTCGTCGTCGGCAGGCTGGCCTCCTTCCTCGCGCTGCTCGTCGCGCTCGCCGCCGCGACGACGAGCTTCGCCACCCGCAGCATGCGCGCTCACCAGAGGACGCCGTGAGCGACCCCGGCTGCGTCTTCTGCGGGATCCTGACCGGCTCGGTGCCCGCGAGCGTCGTGCTCGAGGACGACGAGACCATCGCGTTCCTCGACATCGCGCCGATCACTCCGGGTCACACGCTCGTCGTGCCACGCGGCCACGCCGGGTCGCTCGCCGAGCTCGCTCCCGAGGCGGGCGCCGCCGTGTTCCGCACGGCGATGAGGATCGCAGCGGCACTGCGTCGGTCGGGCCTGCAGGTCGAGGGCGTCAACCTCCTCCTCTCGGACGGCGCGGCGGCAGGGCAGGAGGTGCCGCACGTGCATCTGCACGTCGTGCCGCGCTTCCCGGGGGACGGGCTGCAGATCCGGACGGCGTCGCGGGAGCCGACCCGTTCCGACCTCGAGGCGAGCGCCGTGGCGATCAGAGCAGCGCTGGAGCGGCCGGGCTGACCGATCGAGCCGCCGACGGCCCGGTGTCGGGCAGCAGGCGGAGCGCCCGGGCCACCTCGGCGAAGACGCTCGCACCACCGAGGTCGTAGGCCTCGTCGAAGTCCGCCGCACCGTTGAGCTCGAGCACGACGTGCCCGCCATCGACCGGGAGCAGGTCGACGCCGACGAGGTCTGCGCCGATCGCGGCGGTCGCGGCGATCGCGAGCTCGCACGCAGCGGCGTCGGGCACGACCGGAACGCGGTTCGCCCCGAGCGCCACGTTGGTGCGCCATTCGCCGGCCACGGGCACCCGGCTCGTCGCACCGACCACTCGATCGTCGGCGACGAGCAGGCGGAGGTCGTGCCCAACGGGAGGGATCAGCTCCTGGACGACCGCACCGCGCCGCCGGAACCACCGCCGCTCGGACAGGTAGGCGAGCACCCGATCGCGCTCCTCGACGGTCTCGCAGCGGCAGACGTCCACGCCCCAGCTGCCGAGGCGCGGCTTGACGACGAGCGGCGGGTCGATCGTGGGAGGCGGCGGCTCGCCGGGCAGCAGCAGCGCCGTGCGCGGATGCGCGATGCCCGCACGACGGAGGAGCCGCGCGGTGAGCGCCTTGTCGTGGGCAGCGGCGAGAGCAGCGGCGCGGTTCAGCACCCGCCGGACACGGTCCTCGAGCCGCAGCAGCGCCAGCAACCCCGGCTCCACGCCGTCCACGGTCGGCAGCACGTCGATCCTGCCGAGCACGACGTCGTCCGCTCGCACGGTCGAGAGGGCCTCGAGGGGATCGACGCGGACCGCGTCGATCCCGAGCGCGCGGCACTCCTCGACGAGCCTCACGTTCGTCTCGTTCCGGTCGGCGCCGACGACGACGAGCCGTGCGGGCGGGCAGGGGGAGTCGGCGGTCGATGCGGCCACGGCTCCATCGTGGCGCCCGGGACGAGCCCGGGCATCCGGGCTCGTGACGGCGCCGCCTGCGGCGGACTACCGACTCGGCCGGCGGTCAGCCCTCCTGCGCGGTCGGTCGGACGAGGATCTCGTTGACGTCCACCTGCGGTGGCTGCGACACCGCGAACAGGACGGCCCGGGCCACGTCTCCCGCGACGAGCGGCTCCTCGAGCGGCACCCGTGCGAAGAACGGGGTGTCCACCATCCCGGGTGCGATCACGGTGACACGGACGCCAGTGCCGTTCACCTCCTGGCGGAGGGACTCCGCCATCGCGTGCACGGCGTGCTTGGTCGCGGAGTAGAGCGAGCCGATCACCGGCCGGCGTCCGGCGACGGAACCCGTGAGCAGCAGGTGACCGCGCTGCTCGATCAGCGCGGGCAGCGTCGCGCGGATGGTCAGCGCCGCGCCGTAGACGTTCGTGAGCACCATGGCGCGCCAGTGCTCGGGCGTCGAGGCGAGGAAGCTCCGCTCGCCGCCGAAGCCCGCGTTGGCCCACGCCGCATCGAGTCGGCCGAACCGCTCGAGGGTCGTCGCGACAGCCGCCTGCTGATCGTCCCACTCCGTCACGTCGCAGCGCACGGCCAGCGCGACGTCGCCGAGCTCCGCCGCGAGCTCCTCGAGCCTGTCGACGGAGCGCGCGGCGAGCGCGACGCGCCAGCCGGCGTGGACGAGCTCACGGGCGGATGCCGCGCCGATCCCCGACGAGGCGCCCGTGATCAGCATCACCGGCCGGTCGCTCACGGATCACACGATACGCGGTCGCCGCGGCCGATTCGCAACGGCCTGGCCGTTCGGGGCACATCCCGCCTCTACAGCTCGACGCGGTAGGCGACCGTCGGCTCCGGCTCCGCGCCGCAGCTCTTCGGGAGCACCGGACCCTCCACCTCGGTCACGCGCGCGGCAACGGTTGCGCCGTCGGCCGTCGCGAAGGTCCACGTCCCGTCCTCCGCATCGCTCACGAGGCGCAACGCATCGAGGCGGTCGAGCGCGCGCGCCCGCCGGATGGCCACCTCGGCGGCCTGGCCCGGCGGCGGGTACAGGCTGCGACCGCGGTAGCGGGCGAGGGGCACGCGACCGTCTGCGAGCAGCCCGACGACCTCCGGCACGTCCTCTCGCTCCACGCGTCCGAGCGTCACCCCCCACGGGAGCGCGATCACGTTCGGGGCGAAGCGGTGCCCCCCGGTGTGCGAGCACTGCCAGACGTGCTCCTCCCCCGCAACGGCGTCGAGCCCGTGGAAGATCGGGATGCCGAGTCGGGAGCAGCACGGGTCACGGCGCCCGTGGGTGCAGACGAGGAACACCGTCCCCGTGAGCGGCTCGCCCTCGGCCCAGGGGTCTCGCCCGGCGAGCTCCTCCACCGTGCGCAGCTCGAGCGATCGCAGGGTGCTCGCCTCCTCGCCGGTCTCGGCGGCGAGCACGGCGACGCGGGCGCCGACCCGTCCAGGCCGGCGGATCGCGAGCACCTTGGCGTCGACCCCCACGAGCCAGGTCGAGACGGCCTCGGGAAAGCCGGTCTCGACGGCGTCGTGGCCCCACGGCTGGCGCGACTCCACGAGCAGCCAGCGGGTGGCGTCCATGCCCGTGCCACCGAGCTCCTCCTCGGCCGCCCGCGACGCGTCGGAGCAGCGCTCGCTCATGCCTCGACGCTACCGGCTCCCGGCGGCAGCCGGTCTGCCAGCAGCCGTTCCAGCGCCGGCTCGATCGCGAGCTCGTCGGCGAAGGCGCGGTAGCGCTCTGCGAGCGCCGCCGTGTCGCGCGGCGGTCGCGGGCCCCGGAGCGCCGCCGCCCGGATCAGGACGTTCTTGGGCGAGTGCTCGAGCGCGAAGAGCTCGACCACCTGGACCTCGTACCCCACCAGCGCGAGCAGTCGGGCCCGGGCCGCATCGGTGACCTCCGCCGCGAAGCGCTCTCGCAGCGTGCCATGGCGGAGCAACGGCTCCAGCACGGCGCTCTCGACCTGACCCAGCAGCTCGTGCTGGCAGCACGGGACGGCGAGGATCACGCGCACGCCGAGGCGCACGGCACGGTCGAGCGCGGCATCCGTGGCCGTGTCGCACGCGTGCAGGCTGACGACAAGATCGGCAGCGTCCACCGGCGCGCTCGTGATGTCCCCGACCGCGAACCGGAGCCCCTCCAGCCCCAGCCGCCGTGCGAGGCCCTCGCACTCCGCGACGACGTCCTCCTTGAGGTCGAGGCCGAGGATCTCGACCTCGCGGCCGTGCACCTCGACGAGGAGGTGGTGCAGCGCGAAGGTCAGGTACGCGCGCCCCGAGCCGAAGTCGACGACGTGCAGCGGGCCGTCGGGCAGTGACCCGACGACGTCGTCGACGAGCTCGAGGAACCGGTTGACCTGGCGGAGCTTGTCCTGGCGTTGCGCCCGCACGGTGCCGTCCGGGGTGGTCACGCCCAGCTCGACGAGGAACGGGATCGGCTCGCCCTCGGGCAGCAGCCGCCGCTTCATCCGGTCGTGCGTGCGGCTGGCGACGGGGCGGCTCGGGGGCCGGCGAAGGATCTTCGCGCCCTTGCCGCCCGCGAGCACCTGGTAGTCGGCCTCGGTCGAGCGGAGCAGACCCTGCCGGAAGGCACCACCGAGCAGGTGGACGAGGCGGCGCTCGGTCTCGTCCGGTGGGAGGACCTCGTCGACGGTGCGCGTCGCGTGGTGGTGGCGCCAGCGGTACCGCAGCCCTGCACGCACGTCCACCGGGTCGACCGTGACCTTCGCCGCGCGCGAGGGGTCGCCGCCGCGCGGCTTGGAGAGCGTCGCGCCGGTCAGGTCGTGGTCGTCGAGCAGGCGGGTGACCAGCGCTGCGACGTCGTCGGAGCCGGCGCTCACTCGCCCGCCGTCACGACGCAGAGCAGCTGGCCGTTCGCCACGGCGTCGCCGGCCGCGACGGCGAGGTCGCGCACCACGCCGGGGTGCGTCGCGGCGATCTCGTTCTCCATCTTCATCGCCTCGACCACGAACAGCACCTGCCCGGCCTCCACCTGCGCCCCGTCGGCGACCTCGACCTTCAGCACCGTTCCCTGCATCGGACTGACGACCGCGCCACCACCCGTGTGGTCGAGGCCGACGTGGCGGGCCTTGCGTGCCCGCTCGAGCTCCATCCAGGGCGGCTCCGTGACGTGCAGTCGCACCTCGACCGAGCGGCCTTCGACCTCGACCGCGACGAGGCGCGGGCGGGTCGTGGTCGCTGCGACGGGACTCGGCTCGATCGGCTCGGGAGCGAGCGCGGCCGCGCGCGCGGCGAGCTCGTCGGACTCGACGAGCCCGTGGCACGTCTCCCCCGCGACGAAGCACGGGTGCTCGAGCAGCGCCCGGTGGAAGCCGACGAGCGTCGGCGGGCCGCCGATCCGGAACTCGGCGAGGGCGCGCAGCATCCGGCGCCGCGCGTGCTCCCGGTCGACGTCGTGGACGATCAGCTTGGCGACCATCGGGTCGTAGAGGCCCGTCACCTCGTCGCCCACGTGGATGCCCGAGTCGACGCGCACCCCAGGCCCTGCCGGCGGCTCGAACACGGTGATCCACCCGGGCACCGGCGTGAACCCGCGCGCGACGTCCTCGGCGTTGATGCGGCACTCGATCGCGTGGCCGTGCAGCACGACCTCCTCCTGCCGCAGCGCCAGCGGCTCGCCGGCCGCGATGCGCAGCTGCTCGCGGACGAGGTCGAGCCCCGTCACCTCCTCGGTGACCGTGTGCTCCACCTGGATCCGCGTGTTCATCTCCATGAAGAAGTAGTCGCCGTCCTCGGTGAGCAGCCCCTCGATCGTCCCGGCCGAGCGGTAGTCGGCCGCGCGGGCCGCATCGACCGCGATGCGGCCGATGCGCGCGCGCAGCGCCTCGTCGACGGCGGGCGACGGCGTCTCCTCGACCAGCTTCTGGTGCCGCCGCTGGATCGTGCAGTCGCGCTCGCCGAGGTGGATCACGGTGCCGTGCGCGTCGGCGAGCACCTGCACCTCGACGTGGCGCGGCCGCTCGACGAACCGCTCCGCGTAGACGGCGTCGTCGGCGAAGTAGCGCGCACCCTGCCCGCGCGCGGCGGCGAGCGCCCGCTCCGCCTCGTCGGCGCCGCGGACGAGCTCCATCCCCTTGCCGCCACCGCCGGCCCGCGCCTTGACGAGCAGGGGCCACCCGATCTCCTCGCCGACCGCGACGAGCTCCTCCGCCGAGGCGATCGGCTCCGTCGTGCCGGGGATGATCGGCACGCCGGCCGCCTGCATCGCCGCGCGGGCGCGCGTCTTAGAGCCCATCAGCTCGATCGCGTCGGGGGGAGGCCCGATCCACGTCAGCCCGGCCTCCTCGACGAGCCGCGCGAAGGCGGCGTTCTCGGCGAGGAACCCGTACCCGGGGTGGATCGCCTCGGCCCCTGCGCGCAGGGCGGTCTCGACGACCACGTCGCCGCGCAGGTAGCTCTCCGCGGCAGGCCCGGGGCCGATCAGGTACGCCTCGTCGGCCGAGCGCACGTGCAGCCGCCCGCGGTCGGCCTCGGAATACACGGCCACGCAGCCGATGCCCAGCTCGCGCAGCGTCCGGAAGATGCGGACGGCGATCTCGCCACGGTTTGCGACGAGCACTTTCGAGAAGAGCGACATGCGGCGCGTATTCTCCCCGACGATGACGCTCCCCGACCAGCTGACCCTCCTGCGCATGCTGGCGGTGCCGCTCGTGATCGTCCTCTTCGCCTGGGACTTCGAGCACCACCTCTATTGGGCGACGGTCGTCTTCGGGGTCGCGATGGCCACCGACCAGGTCGACGGCTGGCTCGCGCGGCGCCGGAACCAGACCTCGTCGTTCGGGGCGCTCGCCGACCCGATCGCCGACAAGGTGCTCGTGCTGGTCGCGTTCGTGATGCTCGTCGCGGAGGGCGGCGTCGCCCCGGCGTGGATGGTCGCGCTGATCGTGGCGCGCGAGGTCGCGATCTCCGGACTGCGGCTGGCCGCCATGGAGCGCGGCGTCGTGATCGCCGCCCGCGACCTCGGGAAGCTGAAGACCTGGTCGCAGGCGCTCGCGGTCGGGATCGCCGGCTTCGCCGCCGCGGGCGCCTGGTCGACCGACGTCGCGTGGTGGGCCGTGCTCGTGGCCACGGTGCTCACGTGGGTGTCGGGGCTCGACTACGCCCGCGTCGCGCCGCGCGTGCTCCGCGGCGAGACGGCGTAGCGCGACCGCGCGCCGGCCGTCGCGTCACGACGCGCGCTCGACGCCCTCGGCGAGCGCCGCCCGCCGCCATGCGCTGTGGAGCGCCGCCGGGCCGGGGTGGTCGAGCCCCTCCGCGTGGATCGCCTGCGCGAGCGCGGCCGTCCCCTCCTCCCCGAGGTCGGGATCGGTCCGGAGCTGTCGCGCGAGATGCCCCCGATCGCGATCCGATGACCCGTCGTCGCTCACGACCGTCGCATCATGCAACGGGATCCGATGCGGTGCGTCCCACGAGCCGTGAGACGGCGATCGGCAGCCACCAGACGACGAGCCCGACGAGCAGCCCCACGAGCAGGTTTACGCCGAATCCGAGCCCGCCCACGGGGAGCGCGATCCCCCAGGCCCGTCGCCCTTGCAGGTCGCGCAGCAGCCCGATGTGCAGCAGTCCCGCGACCGCGAGCAGTCCGGCGAGGATCGGCAGCGGGAACGCCGGCAGCACGGCCGCGAGCCCGGCCCCCGCGCCCAGCGCGACGACCAGCAGCGCTGCGCCGATCGCCGCTGGCGCGCGCCACGTGCGCGCCCCGAAGGCGACGTGCGCGGTCAGCCCGCCCGCGCCGTGGCACACGGGCATCCCCGAGATCGCTCCCGCGACGAGGTTCGCCGAGCCGAGCGTCGTCGCCAGCCGCCCGGCGCGCACCTGCCGGGCCGCGTCGCCGAAGTACGTCCGGGCCGCATCGGCAGTGGCCAGGCACGAGTTCGCGAACGAGAGCGGCAGCTGAGGGAGCACGAGCGCCGTCAGCGCTGTCCAGAACGTCGCCGCATCCAACGACGGGAGCACCAGCGCCGACGGCCCGGGCTCGAGCGCGTCGCCTCCGCGCACGAGCATCAAGCCGACGCCGAGCCCCACCAGCCCGAGCGTCACGGGGTGCGCGCGCAGCAGGAGCGCGGCCGCGACGACGGCGAGCCCGAGCGGCACTGCCCAGCCCGGCTCGAGCGCGAACGCGGCGAACGACGACGGCGGGTCGGCGACGAGCCCCCATGCGACCTTCAGGAACAGCAGCCCAACGGTGAGCTGCACGCCGCGGATCAGGGGCTTCGGGAACGCCCGCCCGGCGAGGTCGATCAGGCCGGTGGCTCCCAGCGCGAGGAAGATGACACCCATCAGGATCGCCGCCGCCGCGATCTCGTCGGCTCCGAGCCCTTGCGCGATCGCGATCGCGCCGAGCGCCTTCAGCGGCTGCACCGGCACCGGCAGCCGGTAGACGGCAGCGACGACGAGGTACAGCCCCGCCGCGGGCAGCAGGACGGCGGTCGGCGAGAGTCCGTTCTTGACGATCAGCGCGACCGCGATCGGCACGAGCACCCCGAGATCGGCCACCGACCCGGCCAGGTCGCGCACGAGCGGCGTGCGCTCGCTCACCGCTCGACCATCACGCTCGTCGACTTGACGACGCCCGCTGCGCTCACGCCCGGCGCGAGGCCGAGCTCCTCCACCGCCTCGCGCGTGACGATGGCGACGACCCGCGACGGCTCCGTCACGTCGATCTCGACGCGCGCGAGGAACCCGTCGACCTCGACGGAGCGGACGATCCCCCGGAAGTGGTTGCGCGCGGAGAGGTGCTCGTCGCCCGACGTCCCGCGCAGGCGCTCGATCTCGCTCTCGGGCACGACCCGCCGGTTCGCGGCGTCCCGCTCGACGCGGATCTTGCCCGCCTTGTCCCACCGGCGGAGCGTGTCGAGCGAGATCCCGAGCGCGCGGGCCGCCTGGGCGGCCGTGAGGACATCCCTATGCATTGCATAGGTAGTAGCAGTCGTCTGCACGTCGAGCAAGCCCGGCTCGCTTCGTCGTTCGAGGACGAAGCCGCCTCAAGAGGGGCCTGGCTTGCCCCGCCCCTACGAGCGCATGCGCCTCGCGTAGTCCCAGCTCGAGACCCCGGCCGGGTCGAGCCGCAGCACCACCTCAGGCGTCGTGCGCGCGAGGAGGCGCTGCGCGAACGCGCCGTCCGTCCCGCCGAGGTAGCGCGTCAGCAGCTCCGACAGCGTCGCCAGCCCCTCGTCCGGCTCGATCGTGACCCAGGCCCGCCCGCGCACCCCGCGGTACGGCGGCGCCTCTCCCGCCACCTCGAAGGCACACCGTGGCTCGCGCTCGAGCGCCCGCACGAGCGAGCTCGACCGCTGCGTCGCGCAGACGAGCTCCTCCCCACGTCGCACGAACCACAGGGACACGACGATGGGCCACCCCGATGGGGCGACGCAGGCGAGCCGCAGCGGGATCACCGACGCGTCGAGGAAGTCGGCGATCTCGTCACGGTCGAACGGGCCCGTCACACGCGCGGTCGAGAGCGGCACACAGAGAGGCTAGCCCCGTCGTGCCCGCGGGAGAAGGCACACAGCATCCTCACAACACGGGGAATGGCACCGCAAAGCCGGGCGGCGGCAAGGGGCTCGGCACCTACGTCGTGCTCAACGGAGCGCTCTCCGGGCTGGGGATCACCGCCGCGCCGCTCGAGCGCGCGACGGCACCGAGCGACAAGGCCGAGGCGGATGTGCGCTTCCCGATCACGCAGGGCAAGCTCGTGCTCACCCGGACCGGCACGCCCGCCGCGATCACCGCCGTCCGCAACACGATCGGCCACGTCGGTGGCCTGAGCCTGACCAAGGGTGACGTCGTCGTCCGCGTCCGCAACCTCGTGGTCGTCGCGAACGTGAACGGCTCGACGGACACGTCGAAGCTGGCGGCGCAGGTCAACGGCAAGCGGATCGACCTCGCGCTGCTGAAGCTCGGCGCCCCGGCGATCGCCGGCAAGACGGTGACCGTCGCGGTGAGCGAGATCAAGCTCACCGCCGCTGCGGCAGCGGTCCTGACCGCCGCCTTCCCCGGCACGACCGTGCCGGAGGCCGTGATCGGGACGGCCACCGTGAAGGCACGCCTCGTCGGCAAGGGCAAGGCGTAGAGCGCTCGGGGGCGGGTGCGGGGCCCGAGGGGGATCCCGCACCCGCCCTCCCGGCTAGCCCTCCGCGACCCGGCGGAGTACCGTACGTGCAGGGCAAACCTGCGCGGGCAGGGCTGCGGAACGGAGGGCGCATGGGGATCGCGGACGGCATCGATCGGCTGCTGCGGACGCTCCGCTCCCCGGCCGCTGCGCCGGTATCGGGTGTGAGCGACCCGACCGCCGAGCTGCCTGCGACGACGTCGGGGAATGGGCGCGACCCGGTCACAGCGGAGCCTCAGCCCGCCGCCCCGACGACCGAGCGACCGAGCAGCAAGCCAGCCTCGGAGGAGCCGGTCACCAAGTCGCTCGACGCGCTGACGGGCGCGCTCACGACGCGGGTGGAGGAGGCCTACAAGGCGCATCGCGAGGAGGCGGTGACGGGCGAGCCGACCGGGGCTGCCACGCTCGCGGCGGACGACGACACCACGGACGCGCTCCCTGTCGCCGAGCCCGAGCACACCTCGGTCGAGACGGCCGAGCGGGTCGACGAGGAGTCGGCCGCGGAGCAGGCGAGTGTCGGCGAACCCACCGTCGCAGACGACCCACCCCAGCTCGACGTCGTCGTCCTCCCCCCGGTCATCGAGGATGCCGACGCGATCCTCAACGAGGTCGCGCTCGGACGCGAGCCTCCCGCGCTCCCTGCGACCACACCGGCGCTCCACGCCGACTCGCTCGCCCGACTCGAGGCGGCAGCGGGGATCGCGGAGTCCCTCGGCCTCGGGTTCCACCTCGGTGGCGCCGTCGAGCGCATCGCGTTCGGAGCGAGCCAGGGCCGCGAAGGCGTCGACGCGCTGCGCGAGGCGACGTGGCTGATCGAGCGCTACGTCGCGCTCGTCGAGCAGCGCCCCGTGGGCGCCGACCTCCATGCTTCCGCGGTGCGGCTCGGGCGGTCAGGGGACGCGATCGCGGAGATCCGGGCGCTCACCGCCGCGCTCGACGCCAGCCGCGACACACGGCTCGCCGCGCTGGACGCCGCCCATGGCCCGCCACCGACCGCAGCTCCGACCGAACCTGTCGCGCCAGACCCCGCCCCTCCCTCGATCTCCTCGCCCGACGCCTCCGGCACCGCGCCGCGCGAGACCTCCGCGACGGAGACCCCGCCCGCCGAGTTCGAGCGCGAGTCGTTCTCCCACGAGGTCGCGCTGATGGCGGTCCGCTGGGCGATCATGGTGGTCGCCGTGATCGCCGTCGTCCTCGCGGTGACGCTCATCGGCGAGTGGCTCTGACGGGACGGTGGGCACAGGTGTCTGGCTGAAGGCCAGACACCTGACCTCTCGCGGCGACCCTCAGCCCAACCGCTCGAGCAACGCGCGCGGAGCGACCACCGGCACCGTGCCGGCCAGGGCGAGCAGGTGGGCGTCGCCGCTGACGAGCAACCGGGCATCCCCTGCGACGGTCAGCCGCACGAGGTAGTCGTCGCCCGGATCCGCGGCGACGAGTGGCGGCCCCACGGCGGGGGGATCGTCGACGACGACGCCGACGCGCTCGAGGTACCGAACGTACGCGGCCCTCGAGGCGGGAGTGATCGCAGCGAAGCGCGGCCGCGCGAGCACGCGATCGACCTCGTCCAGCAGCTGCGGGCTGACCACGAGCTGGAGCGAGCTCACGACGAGGCGGTCGAGCAGCTCCGCGCACACGCCGCCCGGCGTGACGACCGCCGAGACGAGGACGTTCGGATCAGCGACGACCTGCACGCGCCGTGACACGCGAGGCGTGCTGCTCCACGACGACGTCCTCGAGCGACGTCGGGGGAAGCGCCCCGGCCTCCCGCCTGAGCTCGTCGAGGAGCCCCAGGCCGAGATACGCACGGAGCGCCTCCTCGACCACCTCGGAGTCGCGGAGATCCTTACGCGCCGCATGGACGCGTGCCGCGCGGGCGACGCCCTCGTCGAGCGAGTAGGTGACCTTCACGCGCCCCATGCTTCCATCTTTACGGAGAGACGTAAAGATGTCGAGAAGCGCCCTGTCCCGAACGCCGTCGCGGGCCAGCGCCGTGCCGGCCCAGAGGGCAGGGCGTCAGGGCCGGCCGAGCCGACCGGCGAGCGCGAGCAGGACGAGCACGATCAGCAGCATGAACCACCACGCGATCGAGAGCGTCCCGTCATCCCAGGTGAGCACGTCCCACATGCCCCGAGCGTAGGCCCCCGGTCGGCTGACAGGCGTGCCTCTGGCGCCGACGACACCATCAGCCCCACGACGCCAGGCACAGAGCCGAGCGCGCCCTGACCGCCCGCGGCGGCCCAGGCGCCCGACCCGGTCGACTCAGCGCTTTGTGACGCGGAAGCTCTGAGCGCTCGTCGTGGAGCCGGCCGGCGTGACGACGGTGATCGGGCCGGTCTTCGCACCCACCGGAACCGTCGCGTCGACGAGCGTCGACGACACCCCAGAGAACGCCGTCGCAGCGATCCCGCCGAACGAAACGGACGTCGTGCCCGCGAGGTTCTGCCCGGTGATCGTCACGGAGGTCCCCACCGGCCCGCTCGTCGGCGTGAACGCATCGATCACGGGCGCCGTCCCGGGAGGCGGCGGCTCCGTCGCACCCTGGAGCACCGCCACCTTGAGCGCTCCGTTCGCCCGGTCGTAGTAGCTCACCCACGGCTCGCCCGAGCCCGGTCGTACGGCGATCCCCATCCAGAACGCGCCGACGTCCCCCGACGCGTCGAGCGTCGAGCACGTCCACGCGGCCGACCCGGACCCGCAGCCGCTACCACCCGAGCCGACATGGTGCGCGACGAACGCGCGCTTCGACGTGGCGCCGTGGTACGCGATCCAGGCCGACCCGTCGCCCGCGAACGCGATGCCGCCGTACTCGCCGAGGCTGTCCGAGGCGTCGTGGATCGTCGTGCACTCCCAGTCGGTCGCGACGGAGCAGCGTGACCCACCGCCGTCCGGGTCGAGGCGCGCGAGGTTGAGGTTCTGGTTGTTCCAGTAGTGCACCCAGGGTCGGCCGGACGACGGGTCGAACGCGATGCCGGTGTCGAGGCCGACGTTCCCCGTCTTCGCGATCGCCGTGCAGCTCCACTCCGGTGAGCCGGCGCCGCAGCCGGTTCCGAGGGCGCCCACGTGCGTTGCGACGACGAGCTTGGCGGCGTTCGGCCCGGTCCCGCTGCCGGAGTAGCGGTACGCCACCCACGCCTTGCCCGTCGCTGGCTCGATCGCCAGGTCGTTCGCGTATGCGCCCACCGCGCCGGTGTCGACCGCACCGCACGTCCAGCCCGGCGCGTCGCACGGCATCGCACCGACGCCGGGTCGCGCGAACCGCACGTCGTTGCGACCCGCGTCCCAGTACGTGACGAGCGGCACGCCGCTCTCGACGACCAGGGCCGTGTACCCGCCGACGGCGTTCGCGGCGTCCACGACCTCGCACGTCCAGTCGACAGAGGTGCAGCCGGTGCCTGCGCCCGGCTCGACGGTGTGCGCCACGCGGAGGTCGTCGGTCGTCGTGTCCTGGTAGCTCACCCACGCCGTCCCGTCGGCGGTGAAGCCGAGGTCGGTCTCGAAGCCCACGTCGTGCCCCGGCGGGTCGTCGACGACGGTGCAGTCCCAGGAGGCGTTGCCTGCACAGTCGCCACCCGTCCCGACGTGGCGCGCGACCATCAGCGCCTGCGCGTCCTGGTCGCGGAAGCTGACCCACGCCGCGCCTGCCGCGTCGAACGCGATCGCGGTGTTCGAGCCCGCGAACCCGGGCGGGTCGTGCGCGCGCTCGCAACCCCACCCGGCGTCGGTGCACGAGGGCAGCGCGCCCCCGGCTGCCACGGCGCCGACGAGCGCTGCGAGCACGACGGCCGAGGCGAGGAGCAGCGCCCTGCTCCGCCGGGAGGCGATTCTCCCGCGACTGGCCGCACGGTTCAACGTGATCACCAATGGAGTATGCGCCCTCGAGCGGTCATGTGCCAACCGTCGACGCGTGGCTCGCTCGCGCGCACGCCCACATGACCATGCGCGCAACGGCCATGCCCTCACCACCCGCCAACCCTGGACGCGACCTCCGGCTGGATCCGTCTGCAACCCGTAGGGGCCGGGCTTGCCCGGCCTGGAGGCTCGCGCTCAGCAGCCGCTCGGGATCACGCCGCGGTTCGTCACCGCGAGGCTCCCGTTCTGCGCCGCGTCGAACAGGCACGACGCCGACGTGCCGGCGAGCTTCGGCCCGGCCATGCCCGCCTGGCCGCTGTACTTCCAGGAGTTGACCGAGATCACCGGACCGCTTCCGCCCGTCATCGGTTGCACCCACGGCCCGCCCGAGGCGCCGCCCGTGAGGCCGCAGCGGGAGAGCCACCAGTTGCTCGCGCCCTCGGTGCCCAGGTCCTCGGCGCAGTACATGAAGTCCGGGTCCTCGCTGTACGAGTAGCCGAGCCCGTGCGTGTAGGCGCCCGCCCCGGTCCGCGGGGCCTCGAAGCTCACGGGCAGCGTCCCCGCCGCCACCTCGAGCGAGTCCGACGAGACCACTGTGCCCGAGTGCGCGCCCGTCGCGGGCACGACGTAGTAGCCGTAGTCCCACGGGATGTTGTTCGGCCACGTCCGGGTCGCCCAGTCCGAGTCGACGACGCCGTGGCTCGGCGCCCAGCAGCCGAGCGGGTCGTTCTCGCAGTTGCGGTCGCTCCCTGCACCGCTCGTCCCGGCCTGGTTCGGGATGAACAGCACGTTCCGCGCGAACGCCTTGTACTGATCGTCGTAGACGCAATGCGCGGCCGTGAGGATCACCGACGCGTCGGAGCGTCCATCCTTCACCGCCGTGCCGGAGCACACGTAGTCAGCCCAGAGGCTGAGCGACGAGCTCGACGGCATCTGGAAGTAGACGCGGCCGGCCGCAGTCTGGACGGCGCCGCCCGCCGTCCAGGGCGCGTTCGTCACCACGCCGCCCCCTCCACCGCCGTTGCCCGTCTCGACGGCGAACGCAACCGGCTCGCTCTGCGTCGTGTTGCCACCCTTGCGCCCGTTGTCCTTCGCGACGACGTACCACGACCAGCTCCCGTCGGTGAACCCCGTGAGCGCGACGCTCCAGACGTCGCCCGTCCCCTTGCTCGCGGCATACGTCTGGGTGCGATCGTCGGGATACCGCAGCACGAACGACACCGACCGGACGCCGCTCGGGTCGGTCACGGTCGCGCGAAACGTGTGCGCGGCGCCGATCGTCGCCCCCGCTGCGGGATCCAGCCCCGAGACGCTCGGCCCACTCGTGTCGCCGCCCCCACCGCCACCGCCACCCGGCTTGGCGGTCGGTGCCGGCGCACCGGCGGCACGGACGGGTCGCACGCGGGAGGGAGTCGCATGACCGTACGGCCTGAGCTCGCCCGTGCGAAGCTGCAGGTAGCCGAGCCCGCGATCATCGAGCACGAGGTCGCGCGGGATCGCCTGCGCGCGGCGCTCCGGCGTCCAGTGCCCGACGACCGCAGCGGTGTCGGGCTTGCCGGGGGTACCGGGGGCCGACACGGCGGCCCCGACGCCCGCCACGAGGGCGACGACGAGACACGAGCCGATCAGGCGTCCGAGCCGGAGCACGAGCCGCACCGTACTCCCGTCCCTCGATCGAGGGAAGTCCAGTTCGGTCGCCGAAGGTCCAGGATCCCGACTCAGGCCGACGTCTCCGTAGGGGCCGGGCTTGCCCGGCCCGCACGCACCGCATCCGGGCGCGGACCGCCGGGCGGGGCACGCCCCGCCCCTACGAGATCCCGCCGATCAGGGCCCCGGCCGACGCTCCTCGTCGCGCCGCCGCTGGTCGCGCCCGTCCTCGCGCGCGGCCCACAGCAGCAGCCCGATCCAGACGAGCACGCCGACGAGCGCGAGGATCCCTCCGGCGAGGACGACGATCTCCACGGGTTCTGTCTACCCGATCCCGATGCTCGCCAGGCCCCCGTAGGGGCCGGGCTTGCCCGGCCCGGACGCACCGCACCCGGACGCGCGGCGCCGGGCGGGGCAAGCCCCGCCCCTACGAGAAGCGGGAGAAGCCGCCCCAGGGGCCGAGGTACACGGGCCCGAAGCCGGCCAGCAGCTCCCGCGCCGCAGGGCTCGGGTCGCCGTACACGACGAACCGCGTGGGGTCGACGCATTCCATGAACCGCCCGGCCCACTTCTCGAGGAAGCCGCTCACGTGCGCGATCATCGCCTCGGAGTCGGCGTACTTCTCGTAGATGTGGACGACCTTCTCGTCCTCCGAGATGTACCACTCGTAGGCGAGAGTCGGCGGCTCGGTGCTCGTGCCCGCGACCATCTCCTCCATCAGCGCGGTGAAGTCGCCGAGCTTGCCGTCCTTGACCGCCAGCTCGATCACCCAGGAGACGTGGTTCTCCATCGTCCGCTCCTTCCGTCGGGGTCGCAGCGACCGTATCGCGTCGGCGACCGTCAAGTCGAGACGACGCGCGCTCGACCGGGCGAGTAAGGTCAGGTCATGTGGTGGTGGATCGGCGGAGGGGCGCTCGGCGCGGTGGTGATCGTCGCCGCTCTCCTCGCGCTCGTGGACGTGGTGCGGCGGCGCGACGAGCTGACGCGAGCGCAGCTCTACGCGTACGTGATCCTCATCCTCGTCGTCCCGGTCGTCGGCGCGGTCCTGTACGCCCTCTTCGGACGCCAGACCACCGGCCGCACGACGACGTAGCCGCGCGGCCGCGTTCGCTGCGGACTGCTGCCGACCTCAGCGTGCGAGCAGCCGCGCGAGCGCGGCGATGTGCTCGTCGCCGGTGCCACAGCAGCCGCCGAGCAGGTGCAGTCCCCGGCGGGCGCCGACGTCGACGAGCTCCCGGGCGAACGGCTCCGGCTCGGCGGTCTCGAGCTCCTCGAGCCCGTCGAGCTCGTCGGGGTCGCGCGGCGAGGTGTTCGCGAGCAGACCGACGAAGCGACCCGCTGCACGCGGCGAAGCGGCCAGCGCGGCGTCGGCGACGCGGGGATGGACGCAGTTGAGCAGGTACGCGGTCGGCGCCGGGTCGACTGCCTCGTCGATCTCCGCCACCGCCTCGTCGAGCTGCGTCCCGTCGAGCAGCCGCCCGGTCGGACGGACGACGAAGCTCACGAGGTAGGGCTGGCCCGTCGCGCCCATCGCGTCGGCGAGGCCGAGCGCCTCCGACAGCGCCGGCACCGTCGCGCAGAGCAGCAGGTCGACCCCGGCCGATGCGAGCGCCTCGGCCTGCACAGCGTGGTATGCGCGGGCCTCGCCGTGCGCCAGTGCGGCCGCCGGGTCGTACGCGTCGCCGGCCGGGCCGAGCAGCCCACCGACGAGCACCGTGCCGCCCGCGTCCCGTCCCTCCTGCGCCACCGCGAGCACGAGCTCGGCGCTCGCGAGGTTGAGGTCGACGCCGCGCCAGGACGACGCCTGGGTACGGGCCGCGGTGGCGCGCCAGGTGTCGGTCTGCAGCAGCATCGGCAGGCCGACGCCCGTCTGCCCAAGTGACAGCTTGTCACTCGAGGTCTGACCGTGGCCGTTGCCGCCACGGTCGCCGTTGCCGCTGCCGGTCGGGCCGGCGGGGTCGGAGGCCGCGTCGAGGGCGATGCGCAGGTAGCCGCGGTGCACGTCGGCGAGCACCTCGCGGAAGCGCTCGTGGAGCGCGAGCGCGGCGGTGCCGACGTGCTCGTCGAACGGCACGTCCGGGTGACGGCGCAGGCGCTCGTACACCGAGCCCTCGGCGAGCAGTGGGGCGTCGCCGAGGAGCAGGTCGATCACCGTCGTCACAGCGGGATGTTCCCGTGCTTGCGCTTGGGAGCGGGCACGCGCTTCGACAGGTGCATCTCGAGCGCGCGGATCAGCACCGGACGGGTGCGACGCGGCTCGATCACGTCGTCCACGTAGCCGCGCTCGGCCGCCGTCCACGGGTTGGCGAAGCGCTCCTTGTAGTCGGCGATCAGCTCGGCACGACGGGCGTCGCGGTCGGGCGCCTCCGCGAGCTCCTGCCGGAAGGCGACGTCCACCGCGCCGTCGGGCCCCATCACCGCCACCTCGGCGGTCGGCCAGGCGAGGTTGACGTCGGCGCGGATGTGCTTCGAGCTCATCACGTCGTACGCACCGCCGTAGGCCTTGCGCGTGATCACGGTCAGCTTCGGGACGGTGGCCTCCGCGTAGGCGTAGAGGAGCTTGGCGCCGTGGCGGATGATCCCGCCCCACTCCTGCGCGGTGCCCGGGAGGAACCCGGGGACGTCGACGAAGGTGACGAGCGGCACGTTGAACGCGTCGCAGGTGCGCACGAAGCGCGCTGCCTTGACGGACGCGTCGATGTCGAGCACCCCGGCGAGCGCGTGCGGCTGGTTGCCGACGATCCCGACCGCGTGACCCCCGAGTCGCGCGAACCCGCAGACGATGTTCTCGGCGTACAGCTCCTGGAGCTCGAGGAACGCACCGTCGTCCACGACCGCGTGGATGACGCGCTTCATGTCGTAGGGCTTGTTCGGCGCGTCCGGGACGAGCGCGTCGAGCTCGGGTGCCTCACGGTCGACGGGGTCGGCTGGGTCGGCCCACGGCGCCGTCTCGAGGTTGTTCTGGGGGAGGAAGCTGAGCAGGTAGCGCGCGTCGTCGATCACCGCCTGCTCGTCGGGGGCGACGAGGTGCGCGACCCCCGACTTCGTCGCGTGGGTCGCCGCGCCCCCGAGCTGCTCGAAGTCGACCTCCTCGCCCGTGACCGTCCTCACCACGTCGGGCCCCGTGATGAACATGTACGACGTCCCCTCCGCCATCAGGACGAAGTCGGTGATCGCGGGCGAGTACACGGCGCCCCCCGCGCACGGGCCGAGGACGAGCGAGAGCTGCGGGACGACGCCCGACGCCTGGACGTTGCGCCAGAAGATCTCGGCGTACCCGGCGAGCGAGACGACGCCCTCCTGGATGCGCGCGCCGCCCGAGTCGTTGATCCCGACCACCGGGCAGCCGACCTTCACGGCCATGTCCATCACCTTGCAGACCTTCTCGGCGAAGACCTCGGACAGCGAGCCGCCGAAGACCGTGAAGTCCTGGCTGAACACGCACACCGGCCGGCCGAAGACCGTGCCGTAGCCGGTCACGACCGCATCGCCGAGCGGACGGTTGTCCCGCATCCCGAACTCCACCTCGCGGTGGCGGACGAAGCGGTCGAGCTCGACGAACGAGCCCGGGTCGAGGAGGCGCTCGATGCGCTCGCGGGCGAGCAGCTTGCCGCGCTCGCGCTGCCGGGCGACGGCCTTGTCCGCCCCGGCGTGCGCGGCCTCCTCGCTCAGCTCGGCGAGCCAGCGGAGCCTTGCCTCGGTCGTCTCGTGGCGCGTGGACATCGCGCGGAGCGTAACGCGGCGGGTCACCGGCGCGGGTCGCACGCCGTCGGGCACGGCCCGAGCGGAGTTCGGCAAACCGCACCGCACGAAGCCGGGCTGCCCACCCTGTGCGGCGGTCGGCGCGCTGGAAGGCTCAGTCCATGCTTCGCGGCTGGCTCTCGCACACCCACTCCGGCCTCCACGAGGTGCTCGGCCTGATCGCGCTCTACGGCGCGTACGAGGTCGTGCGCGGGTTCGGCGGCGAGGACTACGAGGCCGCGTTCGCGAACACCGCCGACATCGTCGCGCTCGAGCAGCGCCTCGGCCTGTTCGTCGAGCGGACCGTGCAGGAGTCGGTCTCGGGGATCGCCGGAGCTCCCGCGCTGCTCGGCGCGGCCTACATGCTCCTCCACTTCCTCGGCACAGCCGCCCTGGTGGTGTGGGTGCACCGACGCCGGCCTGACGCCTACCCGGTCGTGCGCACGACCCTCATCGCCTCGACCGCGCTGGCGCTGATCGGCTACGTCCTGTACCCGGCAGCGCCGCCACGGCTGTCCGACCTCGGCTTCGTGGACACCGTCAGCTCCTCGACCGGGCTGAACCTCAGCTCCGACCTGCTCGGCAGCTTCTACAACCCCATCGCCGCGGTGCCGAGCCTGCACTTCGGGTACGCGGTGATCGTCGGCGTCGCGCTCGCAGCGCTCGCGACCAACCGCGCTGTTCGGATCGTCGGCGCCACCTACCCCGCGGCGATGCTCTTCATCATCGTCGCCACCGGCAACCACTTCTTCGTCGACGCGGCGGCGGGCGGTCTGACCGTGGTCCTCGGCTGGATCACGGCGCGATCGCTCGTCGCGCGCGGAACCTCGACGCCGGCACCGGCGCCGGGCCGGCGCGCCCCCGCCTCGGCCGTCTCGCAAGCCTCGTAGGGGCCGGGCTTGCCCGGCCCGCACGCACCGCACCCGGACGCCGACCGCCGGGCGGGGCAAGCCCCGCCCCTACGATGGCCTGCGTTCCTGCCGGAGCCGCCAGCGCGCGGGGTTTGTGCGGATGTACTCGCGGTGGAGCTCGAGGTCGCGCTCGCTCCGGATCACGTGGTCGTAGAAGCCGCGCTGCCACAGCGGAGCTCCCGGCGCCCGTCGGAGCTCGTTCACGCGATGGGCGGCGCGACTCTTGAACGCACCGACGACGGTCGAGACGGAGATCGGGCGATCGCCGACGACGATCAGGGCGTGGACGTGGTCGGGCATGACGACCCACTCGTCGAGCCCCACAGCGTCGCCTCGCTCGCCGATCGCCCAGAGCTCCTCTGCGACGACGAGCCCCAACGGTGAGAGCTCGACGTCGTCGCCGAACACCCTCCCGAGGAGCAGGAGCCGGGGCGCGAGACACACCGTCACGAACGTCGTCCCCACGCGCGCGTAGTCGTGGCCGGGGAGCCGCAGCCGCTTGCGGTCGGGGAGCACGGCCCGAGCCTGGCGGCGCACCCGTGACGACGGCGTTCCGACATCGCCGCGACTCCGTCACGACCCCTCTCGTAGGGGCCGGGCTTGCCCGGCCCGCACGCACCGCACCCGGACGCCGACCGTCGGGCGGGGCAAGCCCCGCCCCTACGACGCCTGCCCTCCGCCGCCCTGCGGTCGTCGGGGATCTCCCTGACGCCGAGCGCATCGCTCCGGGGAGGTGGGGTGCATCCACCGATGGCGCTGGAGCCCGGGAAGCCGGAGCCTGGAGGCCATGACCACAGCACGCGGATCCAGCCTCCGCCGGCGGGAGCGCCGTGCGGATAGCCGCACCACAGAAGGCATGGACGCCGCACCGACGCGAGACGGCGCCGGTGGGAGGCTCCGATCACACGTTCCCGCAACGACCCGCACAGGAGATACCGCAATGGCACCTCTGGAGCACAGCACCAACATCGCGGCCCGCATGGGTCGCTGGAGCGCCCGCCACCGCAAGACGGCCATCTTCGGCTGGCTCGCGTTCGTCGTCGTCGCCGTCGTGGTCGGCGGCGCCATCGGCACCAAGGCGCTCGACCCGGACGAGCTCGGCGTGGGCGAGTCCGCCCGCGCGCAGCAGATCATCGACGACGGCGCGTTCGTGGACTCGGCCGACGAGTCCGTGCTCGTGTCGAGCGACACGCTGAAGGCGAGCGACCCGGCGTTCCGGGCCGTCGTCGCCGAGGTCGTCGCGGCCGTCTCGGACGAGAAGGGCGTCTCGAACGTCGTCTCGCCGCTCACGGCCGACGGCGCGACGCTCGTGTCGAAGGACGGCACCGCGGCGCTCGTCCAGTTCGAGGTCGACGACGTCGGTCAGCAGTCGACGACGCTCGTCGAGCCGGTGCTGGAGGCGGTCGCCGCCGTGCAGGCGGCCAACCCGTCGTTCCGCGTCGAGGAGTTCGGCCGGGCGAGTGCGATGAAGGCGCTCGACGAGACGATCGGCGAGGACTTCAAGAAGGCGGAGTACACGGCGCTCCCGATCACCCTCGGGATCCTCATCGTCGTGTTCGGCGCACTCGTGGCGGCCGGCATCCCGGTGCTGCTCGGCATGTCTGCCGTGATCGCGGCGATCGGCCTGCTCGCCGTCCCGAGCCAGCTGTTCGCGATGGACGAGGCCGCGAACTCCGTGATCCTTCTGATCGGCCTGGCCGTCGGCGTCGACTACTCGCTCTTCTACCTCAAGCGCGAGCGCGAGGAGCGGGCGGCCGGCAAGGGCAAGCAGGCGGCGCTGGAAGCCGCGGCTGCGACGTCCGGCCGCGCGGTGCTGATCTCCGGTCTCACCGTGATCGCCGCGCTCGCCGGCATGTTCCTGGGCGGCACGGAGATCTGGACGTCGATCGGCATCGGCACGATCCTCGTCGTCGCGATCGCGGTGGCCGGCTCGCTGACCGTGCTTCCCGCGACGCTGAGCTGGCTCGGCGACCGCGTGGAGAAGGGCCGCATCCCGCTGCTCTCACGTCGCTCGAAGAGCGGCGACTCGCGGGTGTGGAGCGCGATCCTCGACCGCGTCCTGCGCCGGCCCGCCGTCTCGGCGGCGGTCGCGGGCGGGTTCCTCGTCCTCCTCGCCGTCCCCGCGCTGACGATGAAGACCCAGCTCACCGGCGTGAACGACCTGCCGCGGTCGGTGGCGATCATGAACACCTACGACCGGATCCAGGCGGCGTTCCCGGGCGGCGCCGTGCCCGCGATCGTCGCGGTCGAGGCCGACGACGTGTCTGCTCCAGCGGTGCGCTCGGCGATCGCCGACCTCCGCGAGCAGGCCATCGCGACCGGCCTGATGGCCGACCCGATCACCGTCCAGCAGAGCCCGAACGGGCGAGTGGCGCTCGTCTCCGTCCCGCTCGCGGGCACGGGGAACGACGAGACGTCGCTGCAGGCGCTCGCGACGCTCCGTGAGGAGATCGTCCCCGGCACGGTCGGCTCCGTCCGCGGGGTCGAGGCGGCCGTCACCGGCGAGACCGCGGCCTCCGAGGACTTCAACGCCCTCATGGCCCAGCGGATGCCGCTCGTGATGGCCTTCGTCCTCGTGCTGGCGTTCGCCCTGCTGCTCGTCGCGTTCCGCTCGGTCGTGATCGCGGCGAAGGCGGTCGTCCTCAACCTGCTGTCGGTTGCGGCGGCCTACGGCCTGCTGGTCGCGGTCTTCCAGTGGGGCTGGGGCGAGAGCCTGCTCGGCTTCGAGTCCACGGGCTCCATCACCTCGTGGCTGCCGCTGTTCATGTTCGTGATCCTCTTCGGCCTCTCGATGGACTACCACGTGTTCATCCTGAGCCGGGTGCGCGAGCTGTACGACCGCGGCCTCTCGACGGAGCAGGCGGTCGCGCAGGGGATCAAGAGCACCGCAGGCGTCGTCTCGGCCGCAGCGTTCGTGATGGTCGCCGTGTTCGGGATCTTCGTGACGCTCTCCACGGTGGACATGAAGCAGCTCGGCTTCGGGCTCGCAGTGGCGATCCTGATCGACGCGACGATCGTCCGGGCGGTGCTGCTGCCCGCGACGATGAAGCTCCTCGGGGCATGGAACTGGTACCTGCCCACCTGGCTCGAGTGGCTCCCCCGCCTCGAGCACGAGCGGTCGGCCGACGTCCCCGCGGACGCGGTGCCCGAGGGCTCGGCAGCGTAGGCTCCCGTTCCCCACGGGAAGCGCGAAGGCCCCGGCGGACGCCGGGGCCTTCGCATGCTCGGCACGAGCCGCCGGGGTCTCGCGGGTCGTTGCTCGGGCGCGGTACGCCCGGGCCGGGCAGACCCGGCCGCTACGCCGGCACCGGGACGAGCTTCGCGACCCGCTCGGCGAAGGCCTCGATCGCCTCCCAGTCGCGGTGATCCCCGGCGGGCATCTTGTTGAACGGGAAGTGCAGCCGCTCCTGATCGATCACGCCGCCGAAGACGACGGCCTCCACCGGCTCGGGCGCCCCACGCAGCCCGCGCTCGAGCTGCGGCCGCACCTTCTCGAGCTCCTCCTCCTCCGCGCTGAGCGGCCCCATGGCGAACACCGCGTAGGGGACGTGCGAGAGGGCGACCCAGTTCCGCTTGAGGAACCGGCGCCCCTCCTTGTGCATCTTGCCCATGTAGAGGCCGGCGCCCAGCACCACGACGTCGTGGTCCTTCACCACCGCCTCCCGGGCATCGCCGACGTCGCAGTCGATGCCGTGCGCCTCCAGCCGTTCGGCCATGAAGCGCGCGACCTCCTCGACGGATCCGTACTTGCTCGCGTACGCGACGAGCGCTCGCATGATGACGCTCCTTTCGTCCTCCCGAGGGTGCCTCGGCACGACGGCCGCGGCATCCGCGGCCGCGCGGAACGCGGGTGCGCGAACTCCCGCAGCTGCGACGCGTGAGGCCACCCGCCGGGGAGGGGACGGCACCGGCCGTCCCCTCCCCGGCCTCTGCGTTCTACGCCGCGCGGAGCTCGGTCTCGGCGCGCAGCCAGTGCGCCGTCTGATCGCCGGGCTCGCCCGCTTCCCAGAGCAGGTACGCGCGCTCCGCGATCTGCTCCGGGGTGGGCTCCGGCACCGATGCGAGCGAGCGCGAGCTCCTCGTCGGCGCCTTCGCCGCCGGCTTCCGACTGGCCCGGACGGGCTTCGCGGCCGTCGTCTTCGCCGGCGTCCCCTTGGGGGTCGTGCGGGCCGAGGCCCCCTCGACCGGAGCGCCCTTCTTCGCCTTCGTCTCTGCGGCCGCTCCGGACGCGGCCTTCGTCTCCTTCCGCGCGCGTGGGGCGCGCGCCTTCTCCTCTGCCATCGCAGCCTCCTTTCGTCGAGGTCGCGGGAGGCAGACGCCGTCGTCCGCCGTCCCGGTCTCTTCAGCAAAGCCGACGGACCGGACGGACACCTCTACGATGGGGGGCGTGCCGGAGTAGCTCAGCTGGTAGAGCACTCGACTTGTAATCGAGCGGCCGAGGGTTCGAGTCCCTCCTCCGGCTCCTCCTCTCCTCCCGTCGCACACGACCTCTCCCGCTCTGCACGCGCTCGATCGGCTGGCGGGAGCCCGAGCGGCTGATCGAGGACGCCGCTCCCGATCTGTTGTCCTCCCGAGCAACGTTCTACCATCGGTGTAGGGAGACGTTCGCGGTGGACGCTCAGAGCTGACCGGCGGGATTCCCGATCGTCGGCGGCGCCCCGCACCCCGGCGTGCGGTGGAGCTCCAGGCGGGCCGACAGCAGCATCCACGCGAGCCGGCCGTCGACCCGCAGCGCGTGCGCGGTCAGCCGCACGACGACGGGCGGCTCGGCTCCCTGGCCGGAGATGCGCAGCCTGAACGTCACGGCCGTCGAGAGCGTGGGCGCGCCCGTCGTCCCCGGAACGCGCACGAGCTCGTCACGGACGCCGAGCGGCACGAGCGCGGTGAGCCGACCGGGGATGGGGCTCAGCGACTCGCAGCTGACGTACGCGCGGCGCGGAACGAGACGCTGCTGCACCGGCACCAGCGTGTCCCACGCGGCGGCGTAGTCGTTCGCAGCGAGCCGGCGGACGACACCTGCCAGAAACGCGACCGCAGACGGCGGCGACGCGGCCTGCTCGTGCGGGCGCCGCTCCTGCGTCGCATCGCTGTCTCCCGCGAGCGCCGCCGTCGACGCGACGGCGAGGACGACAGCGGCGAGCGCGCCTGCGGCAATGGTGATCCCTCTCCTCATGGCTCCTCCTCGGACGGGTGGAGCCCAGGGTGTCGGGCACGCCTTAGGGTGGCGTGAGCGTTGGCTTAGCCGCCGTCCCGGCGCCCGCCTGCGAGGTCGAGCGGCTCCGGCTCGACGCCGATCTCCGCCATCCTGGTGACGTACCGGCGATGGGCGCGCCGCGCCTCTCCGTGTCGGCCCGTCGAGGAGAGCATCCGGACGAGGTCGAGGTGCACGTCCTCGTCGAACGAATCGACTGCCAGGAGCCGAAGATGGAAGCGATCCGACTCCTGCTCGGTGCGCGCGAGCGCGCGCAGCAGATCGACGTACGCGGAGCGGACGCGCTCGCGGAGCGGCGCAGCCCAGTCCGCGAAGGCGTCCTCCTCGAGGAACTCGCCCCCGTACGAGGCCTCCGCCTCCTCCAGCAGCGCGCGAGCGTCGCCGGCACCGGCCCGTGCCGCTTCGAACGCGCGCTTCGCCCTGGCGAGGAACACCTCCACGTCGACGTCCACCCGTGTCAGGTCGAGTCGCAGCCCATCCCGGTCGGAGACCACGAACCGGTCGGCGTCGAAGCGCCCTTCCGGGTCGAGGACGCCCCGTACGACGTTGAGCGCGACAGAGAGGCGGTTCCTCGTCTTGCCGGGATCCTCGTCCGGCCAGAGCGCTTCGAGCAGGACGTCGCGGACTGCCACGCCCCCTCGACGGCACACGAGCAGCTTGAGGAGGTCGCGGGCCTTCCGTGACTGCCACTCCGTCGGCGGCACCTCGTCGCCGTCGCGGTAGACCGCGAAGCGCCCGAACGTCCGGATCGCGAGCGGTGCAGGGCTATCGACGGCGATCAGCGCTCCGAGGCCCGCTCCGAGGCCGGGGACACGGACGGCCTGTCGTGCGAGCACGCTCCTCGCCTGCTCGACCGCGGCGTCGTCGACGTCGGCGCCGAGCGTCCGCAGGGCGAGCACCGCGCGCGCGTGGTCGAGTGGGTACCCGAGTCGTCCCCAGATCGCAGTCGCCTCGACGAGCGGGTCGACGCGCACGGCCGGAGCCGGCTGGGAGAAGCAGCGCAGCGCGAGACCCTCGGCGAGCGCGGCGTGATCACCCTGTCGCGCCGCCTCCTCGACCACCGCGTCCGAGAGGGCCGCGGCATGGGACGCGTCGCCGGCACGAAGCGCGACCCAGCCCTCGGCGAGTCGCCGTGCGCTGCGCCATCGCGAGGGCGCATCGGCCGGACCCCCCTGCTCGAGCAGCTGCAGCGCCGCCTCAGGGCTCTCCCCTGCGATCAGGCGGGCGAGCGCCGCGAGCGCACGCGAGCGCGGCTGCACGTCGCCCGAGGCGTCGGTCGCGGCGAGCGCCCGTTCGAGCGCGCTCTGCGCCTGAGCGACCTCGCCTCGATCGAGGTGGATCTCGCCGATCTCGACCAGCGGCCCGGCGGCATA
>CAZUVW010000005.1:0-6961 GCA_964623875.1 uncultured Gaiellales bacterium | reverse complement strand
ATCGCGGCGTCGAGCACGCTCATCGCCGCGTCGAGGTCGCCCCGGGCGCGAAGCGCTCGCCCTCGGTGGAGCCTCGCCGACGACCGGAACGCGGAGAAGCCGATCCGGTCGGCGAGCTCGAGAGCTGCGTCGGCGTGGGCGAGCGCCTCCGCGGCCTCGCCCCGCCGCAACGCGACCTCGCTGAGCCGTACGAGGGTCGCGCATTCCGCCAGGGCGTTCCCGATCCTCCGCGCCAGCCGGAGCGCCTCGTCGAGCTGCCCCGCCGCAACCGCGAGGTTCCCTCGCTCGAGGCTCACCTCACCGGCTGCCTGGTGCGTTTCGACGAGGTCGCTCTCCGCCCACTCTCCCCCGTTCAGTCCGGCGAGCGCGAGCGCCATGCCACGCTCGGCCATCGCCTCCGCCTCGTCCACCCGCCCGAGCGAGAGGAGCTGGTACGCGCTGAACGAGGCGATGAACGACGTCGGCTCCTGACCGAAGCCCTGAAGGGCGGCGAGCGCGCCCCGCGTGCTGCCCTCGACCGCCGCCAGGAGCGCGCCCATCACCGCGAAGTACTCGGCCCGCCCCGCGAAGTCCAGCTCCGCCGGCAGCTCCGCCCAGGCTGCCATCCACTCCCGCGCGAGTCGCACCTCGCCGCGCAGCATGCAGGCATGGGAGATCGCACCGGGCGACGCGTACGGTCGCATGCTCGGCGGGATCGTCGCCGCGGCCTAGAGGACGAGATCGCTCGAGCCCTCGCGATTCAGGAGGGCGGCGACCGAGCGAAGCAGCACCGCCGTCAGCTCCGCATCGTCGGCCAGGATCGCCTCGCGCAACGCGTCGGCGGGCCGCTCGTTCTCGGCGTACCAGCGTGCGGCACGTCGATGGACGTCCTCACGCTTCGCGGCCGACGCGTCTGCCTCCGCGACGACGAACGCCCGAACGAGTGCGTGCAGCGTGTACTCGCGCCCGGCACCCGGGAGCTCGACGACGAGCCCGCGCCGGGCGAGCGCGGCGAGCTCGTCCCCCGCGCCCGGCGATCCGAGCTGCTCGACGAGCTCGACCGGAGCCCCTCGCAGCTCGGCCAGCGTCCGCAGCAAGGTGACGACCTCCGCGGACTCACGACCGATCACCTCGTCCGCGAGGAACGTGAACAGCGCGTCGCTCCGGCCGACCAGCGACGCCACGAGGTGTCTGCGCCCCTCGACGCTCTCGACGCGGAGCGCCTCGGTCGCCAGGTAGACGGCGACGGGCCAGCCCGCCGTCGCCTCGAGCAGCGGCTCGGCGAGCTCGGCCGCGGCAGCGCCGACGCGCGACCGAAGCACGGCCTCGACGTCGTCGAGGGCGAAGGCGAGCGACCGCGCGCCGATCTCCAGCAGCCCTCCGCTGCCCCGCAGGCGAGCGACCTGGAACGGCGGGTCGTCCCGCGACCCCAGCACGAGGTGGAGCCCCGGTGGCGCGACCCGGGTGAGCGACTCGAGCACCGCGCTGCCGCCCGTCCCGCTGCCGAGCTCGTGGGCGTCGTCCACGACGAGCACCGCGTCGAGGCCCACGTCGCCGACGCCGTCTGCAAGGGTTGCCGCGAGCGACTCCGCCGTCGACCCTCCCGGCACGCTCGCGCCGACGACCGCCGCCTCCGCGAGGACACCCGCCCGGCTGAGCGCGGCGGCGAGTCCCCGTGCGAGCGCGGTCTCGGAGACGTCGTTGCGGTCGACCGTGTACCACGCCCAGCCGCCAGCTCGGGCACGCGCCGCGAGGTGCGTGGTCTTCCCGTACCCCGCCCCGGCCACCACGAGCGTGAGCCTGTGCTCGACGGCCTCGTCGAGCTGCGCCTCGAGCGCCGGGCGGGCGACGTACCACGAGGGGAGCCGGGGCGGAAGCAGCTTCACCACCGGCGGGCGAAACGCCGCGCCGCGATCGCGGACGCGATCGTCGGCGCTGCCCTGATCGGTGGTCACCTCCGTGGTCCTACACGATCTCGCCGCGGGCGCGCGCTCGCGGCGACGGCCGATCGCCCGACGGACGGTCGTGCGCCGGTGTGCGAACATGTGTTCGATAGAGCGCGCGGAGATCCTCCACGCCGACCTCGACGCGTTCTTCGCGTCGGTCGAGCAGCGCGACGATCCGCGGCTGCGCGGTCGGCCGGTGATCGTCGGCGCCGGCGTCGTGCTCGCGGCGAGCTACGAGGCGAAGGCCTACGGCGTCCACACCGCGATGGGGGCCGCGCAGGCGCGACGGCTCTGCCCCGCTGCGGTCGTCGTCCCGCCCCGCTTCCACGCGTATGTCGAGGCCAGCCGCGCGGTGTTCGGGGTCTTCGACGACGTCTCGCCGCTCGTCGAGGGGCTGTCGATCGACGAGGCCTTCCTCGACGTGCGCGGGATGGAGCGGATCGCCGGGACGCCCACCGCGATCGCGAGACGCCTCCGCGCGAGGGTGCTGGCGGAGGTGGGTCTGCCGATCACCGTCGGGATCGCGCGGACGAAGTTCCTCGCGAAGGTCGCGAGCCAGGTCGCGAAGCCGGACGGCCTCCTCCTGGTCGAGCCGGGCGCCGAGCTCGCGTTCCTCCACCCGCTCCCCGTCGAGCGCCTGTGGGGCGTCGGCCCGAAGACCGCGGCCCGGCTGCACGAGCGTGGGATCCGCACCGTCGGCCAGGTCGCGCGGCTCGAGGAGGGCGCGCTGACCGCCATGCTCGGGCGCGCCGCCGGGCGCCACCTCCACGCCCTCGCGCTGGGGCACGATCCGCGCAGGGTCACGACCGGCCGTCGTCGGCGCTCGATCGGCGCGCAGCGAGCGCTCGGCCGTGGACGCCGCTCGCCCGCCGAGATGGACGCGATCGTCCTCGGGCTCGTCGACCGGGTCACCCGACGCATGCGCCGAGCACGACGGGTCGGACGCACGGTCGTCCTGCGGCTGCGCTTCGACGACTTCTCCCGCGCGACGCGCTCGACGACGCTCCCGCAGGCGACGGACGAGACGGACGCGATCCTCGATGCCGTCCGAGAGCTGCTCGACGCGGCAGCCCCGCTGATCGAGGCCCGCGGGCTCACCCTGGTGGGGATCTCCGTCGCCAACGTCGAGGACACCGGCGCCGTCCAGCTCGCCCTGCCGCTCGACGGCGCCCCGCCCCGCTCGGTCGACGCCGCCGTGGACGCGATCCGCGAGCGCTTCGGGACCGCGGCGATCACCCGCGGCGTGCTCCTGGGCCGCGACGGCGGCATCGAGATGCCGCTGCTGCCCGACTGAGCTCCTACGCGACGAGGTCGCGGATCGCCTCGAGCACCGCTGGCTCCTGCAGGGGGTCGACGTGCTTCCGACGCAGCACCGTCGCCTCACTCCTCTGGGCGAGCACGCCTGGGTGAGCGCGTTCGTGACCCGCGCTCTCGCGAGGACTCGGCTGGCGTCACGTCGCCCGGGCGAGGAGCAGGTGCCACTGGTTCTCCAGGCGGTACACGCCATCTGCGCCGCGGAACGGCTCCAGCGCCGTCAGGATCGCCTCACGGACGGGCTTCTCGCCGACCGCGTCGACGAGCTCGACGATCAGCCCCGGTGCGAGCATGGCACGCGCAAGCGCGTCCTCGCCTGCGAAGACGTACGGCCACGAGAGGTCGAACGCCCGCTCGGGCACGAGGCCTGCCGCCGACGCGAGGCCTTCGAGAACGCCGGGCTCCCAGAGCCCCGGCTCGGATGGGCGTGGGTCGGACGCCACCAGCGACTGGACGGCCGTCTTCATCGCCGTGAGGTCGCAGCGATCCGGCCTGCCCCACACCTGAACGACGACCGGAGCGCCGGGTCGCGCCACGCGACCGGCCTCACGAAGCGCAGCGACCATGTCGTCGGCGAAGAAGAACGCGTTGAACCCCGCGACGACGTCGAACGAGGCGTCGGCAAATGGGAGGTGCTGCATGTCGCCGACCACGACCTCTGCCTCCGGCACGCGCTCGCGAGCCATCTCGACGAGACGCGGAGCGGCGTCGAGCCCGACGACGTCGGCCTGGCGGATCGACGCCTCCCGCAGGAACACCCCACTGCCGCAGCCGACCTCGAGGATGCGGAGCCCCGCGACCGGTTCCACGGCGTCGAGTGCGGCCTCGTACGTGGGCACCTGCTGCTCCTCGTTCAACGCCCAGTCCGTCGCACGGGCACCCCAGGTCGCTCCGTGACGCGCGGCGCTTCCGATGGTCGAGGTGGTGGCAGTCATCCGACCCTCCTCCCGCTAAACTACGCCACGTAGTCTTATAACTATGTCTCGTAGTTATGTCAAGCGGTGAGCTCACGCTCTTCTCGTACGAGATCCTCGGCCTCGTCGGTCGCGGCGGTGCAGGCGCGCACGACCTCCTGCGGATGGCGAAGCGCGGTCGCATTCTCGCCTGGGCCGGGGAGAGCCAGTACTACACGGAGCCGAAGCGCCTCGCACGTCTGGGATACCTCGCTGCGCGCAAGGAACCCGGGCAGACCCGGGAGCGCACTGTCTACGAGCTCACCGAGCGGGGCTTGGAGGCCCTGCGCTCCTGGGCCGCGACTCCCGCCCACGTCACCCCGGTGAAGAGCGAGATGCTCCTCCGCATGCTCGTCGCGGATCTCGTCGGCGAACGCGCGACGCGCGAGGGCATCGCCACGCTCCGCGCGGACGTCGACGATCTGCTCGAGCGGCTCGACGACGCGGATGCGAGAGCCGCGCTCCTAGCCCATCGCGCCAAGTACCTGCTTCTGACGAACACGTTTCTTCGCAGACTCCTGCAGCTCCACCTCGACTGGATCGAGGAGGTCGAGGCCGCGCTCGACGACGACCATGCCGGGATCGACGACGCGATCGGAGCCCTCCGGTCGCAGATCGCCGTGCCCGACCCGTCCGGCCCCTGACACCGCACGTCAGGGCGCCGTGATCACGCGGCGGGGCTGCATCGACCCGGGTGCGGAGGGACCGTGACCAGGCGCTGCCTGGACCGCGCCGCCCTGCGGAGCGGCCGCTCAGCTGTCGCCCGCGAGCAGCTCCCGGATCGCCGCCAGGACGGAGGGCTGCTCGGCAGCGTTGAAGTGCTCCCGGCCCGGGACGATGCGGACGTCGGCGTCGAGCCGGGCCGCCTAGGCGTCGCGATTTCCCTGCCAGTCCGACGTGAAGGGGTCGTCGTCGGACAGCAGGACGACCGGACGGCCGGCCGCGGCTCGAACGCGCACCGCGTCGTGCTCGAGCTCCTGCCAGGGCAGAAGCGTGTCCCATGGCTCGTCGACCTCCCACCAGCCGGCGACGAGCAGAAGGCCTCGGAGCCGCGCTCCCACCGGCAGCAGCTCGACCGCTCGCAGCGCCGCGCGACAGCCGACGCTGTGCCCGACGAGCACCGTCTCCGCAGGGGGCTCCTCCGCCAGCGCCGTTGCCGTGACCTCGACCCAGGCAGCGATCTCCGGCTCCGCCGGCTCCGGCACGTCCAGCGCAGAGAGCCGGACTCCATCAGCAGCGAGCTCGGCCGCCGCCCACCGGTACCAGTCGTCGGAGGTGGTGCCTCCCCAGCGTGGGACGACGACGCGCACCGATCGACCCTAGCGGGCCGTCCTCACGATCCAGTCACCGAGTGGGCGAAACCGCGTCCGCCTCATCCCGTCGCCGCAGCAGGCTCGCGCTCGACCGCCTTGAAGCGGATCTCGCCGAGCTCGGCGTACGCCCTCACCGTGTCGCCCTCGCCGAAGCGCCCCTCGAGCAGCTGCAGGGCGAGCGGGTTCTCGAGCAGCCGCTGGATCGCGCGCTTCAGCGGCCGGGCGCCGTAGGCGGGATCCCAGCCGGCCTCGGCGATCAGCTCGCGCGCTGCGTCGGTCAGCTCGAGCGCGATCCCGCGCTCCGCGAGGCGCCGGTTGAGATGCTCGAGCTGCAGGTCGACGATCTCGGCGAGCTGCTCGCGGGTGAGCGCCTCGAAGACCACGATCTCGTCGATCCGGTTGAGGAACTCCGGCCGGAACCGCTCGGTCATCTGCTCGGCGGAGCGGATGTTCGAGGTCATGATCACGACGGTGTTGCGGAAGTCGACCGTGCGGCCGTGGCCGTCCGTGAGGCGCCCGTCGTCGAGCAGCTGGAGCAGGACGTCGAAGACCTCGCCGTGCGCCTTCTCGATCTCGTCGAGCAGGAGCACCGAGTACGGGCGCCGCCGTACCGCCTCCGTGAGCTGGCCGCCCTCCTCGTAGCCGACGTAGCCCGGAGGCGCGCCCACGAGCCGCGAGACGGTGTGCTTCTCCTGGTACTCCGACATGTCCAGGCGGACGATCGCCCGCTCGTCGTCGAACATGAACTCGGCGAGCGCCTTCGCGAGCTCCGTCTTGCCGACCCCGGTCGGCCCGAGGAAGACGAACGAGCCGATCGGCCGGTTCGGGTCCTGCAGGCCGGAGCGTGCGCGCCGGAGCGCGTTCGACACGGCCTCGATCGCGGCGTCCTGGCCCACGACGCGCTCGTGCAGGCGCTCCTCCATGTGGACGAGCTTCTGCACTTCGCCCTCGAGCAGCTTGTCCACCGGGATCCCGGTCCACTGGGCGACCACGGTCGCGACGTCGTCCTCGTCGACCTCCTCCTTGACCAGCGGATCGCCCTGCGGGCGCTCCGCTAGACGCGCCTCGAGTTCGGGCAGCAGGCCGTAGCGGATCTCCGCGACCCTCCCGAGGTCACCCTGGCGCTCGGCTCGTTCCGCCTCGATGCGCAGCTCGTCGATCTCACGCGTGGTCTCCTTGACGCGATCGAGGGCATCTTTCTCCTGCGCCCACCGGGCTCCGAGCTCGTCGCGAGCGGCCTTGGCTTCCGCAAGATCGCGTTCGAGAGGAGCCCGCGTAGCGGGATCCTCCTTGGCCATCGCCGCCAGCTCGATCTCGAGCTGGCGGACGCGGCGCTCGGCCTCGTCGAGCTCGACGGGCGAGGAGTCGATCTCCATGCGCAGGCGGCTGGCGGCCTCGTCGACGAGGTCGATCGCCTTGTCGGGCAGGAAGCGGTCGGCGATGTAGCGGTCGGAGA
>CAZUVW010000004.1:21197-40257 GCA_964623875.1 uncultured Gaiellales bacterium | reverse complement strand
CCCTAGCCGCCGTCGTCCCGCCGGCCGAGGAGCCCGCTCAGCTCCTCGAGCAGCGCGACCAGGCGCTCGCCCTCGGCGGGCTCCATGCCGGAGACGAGGCTCTCGAGCAGGAGCGCGGCCCGCTGCCGTCGCAGCGCCACCGACTCCTCGCCGGCGGGGGTAGCGGCGACCACCACGCCGCGCCGGTCGGCGGGGTCGTCCCGTCGTCCCGCCAGCCCGTGCGCCTCGAGCACGTCGATCGTCCGGGAGGCGGTCGCGTCGGTGGTGCGGAGCTCGTCCGCGAGCGCACCCAGGCGCAGCGGGCCGCGATCGACGAGCACCCCGAGCGCGATCGCCTGAAAGGTCGAGAGCGGGCTCGGCTCGACGTCGCCGAGGACGCCGCGCTGGCGCACGAGCGCGGTCAGCAGCTGCTCGACGGCGTCGGCGATCGCGGTGGCGTGGGCAGAGCTCGTCACTTGCCCTCCAGCACGACGGCCGACGGCGATCGCCCGAGGCCTCGTCGCAGAGGCGTGACGAGCAGACCGACGACGGCACCGACCCCGGCGACCAAGGCAGCGAGCAGGAACGCATGGGAGAACGCCGCCTCCGTGGGGACAGACGTCCCCACGAGGGCGCTCGAGGTGAGGATCGCGGCCATCACCTGGCTGCCGATCACCGCGCCGACGGTTCGCATGACCGTGTTGAGGCCCGTTGCGACCCCGGTCTCGGTGACCGGCACGCCCTCCGTCACCAGCGCCGCCATCGCCGAGAACGCCAGCCCGACGCCCGAGCCGAGGAGGAGCATCGCGACGACGATCTGCCACGGCTCGTCGTGGAGCACGGCGAGCATCCCGGCACCCGCCGAGCACGCCGCGAGCCCCGACGCGAGCGGCCACTTCGAGCCGTAGCGACGACCGAGCAGCCCGGCCGCCGGCCCGGCGAAGAGCATCGCCAGCGAGCTCGGCAGGAGATAGAGGCCCGCGACGGTGGCGCTCGCGCCGAAGCCGTAGTCGACCCGGGCCGCCGTGCTCGGCGGCAGCCCGAACGGCACCTCGACGAACTGCGGCGTGAGCACGAAGGTGCCGAACATCGCGAAGCCGGTGAGCAGCGCCGCGACGTTGGGCAGGGCCACCCCCCGACGTGACATCAGATGGATGTCGAGCATCGGGTGGTCGGAGGCTCGCTCGACGAGCAGGAACGCCGCCCCCAGGACGACCGCCGCGACGCCGAGCGCAGCGACACCGCTCGACGCCCACCCCCAGTCGGGACCCTTCGTCAACCCGAGCAACAGGGACGTGAGCGCTCCCGCGAACAGGAGGGCCCCGGGCAGGTCGAGCCGGGTGGGGTTGCGCACGGGGGACGCCGGCACGTAGCGGCGCACGAGCGGGATCACGACCGCGACGGGGATCGCCCCGAGCACGAACAGCCACCGCCAGGAGAGGTGGTCCACGATCACCCCCGAGGCGAGGATGCCGATGCCACCGCCGACGCCGAACACCGCCGAGAGCAGGCCGATACCGACCTTGACCCGCTCCGGTGGGAGCTCGTCGCGGATGATCCCGAAGCTCAGGGGGAACACCGCGCCGCCCGCTCCTGCGACCGCGCGGAAGGCGATCAGCGCGCCGATCCCGGGTGCGAGCGCTGCCCCGATCGACCCGACCAGGAAGAGCGAGAGGCTGATCACCAGCAGCCGATCCTTCCCGTGCTGGTCGCCCAGCTTGCCGAGGATGGGCGTCAGCACGGCCGCGCTCAGCAGGAAGACCGTCAGGACCCACGTCGCGGTCACGGGAGTCACGTCGAGCTCGCGCTGCAGCGTCGGCAGCGCGGGGAAGACGAGCGTCTGCTGCACGGCGAACGCCGTCGCGGCGACGGTCAGCACCGCGAGCGTGACCCCGTAGTGCTGCCGACCGACCGTCATCGTTACGGAGCGTAACGACTTCTGGTCGGCCCGGGATCGCCTCCGTCGACGGCCGCGTCGGGAGAGGCGGCTCGCCGCCGACAGTCAGACGGCGTAGCGCAGGATGGCCGCGACGGGCCCGCCGTCCGGCACCTCGTCGCCGCGCACCGCGAGCACGCGACCTCCCGCGAGGAGCGTGCGGCGGGCGATCTCGTCGACGACGCCGTACACCCCTGGATCGGACTCCTCGCCGAGCGTGACCGCGCCCGTCTCCTCGTCGATCGCGCCGGGCACGACCCGGTCGATGTCGACCAGCACGGTGTCGACCGCACCGAACGTCGCCGCACGCGCGACGTCGACCACGTCCGCGCTCGCGCGCCCCTGCCCCCGCCGCGTGTCGAAGAGCGTGCGCACCTCGGCGAGCTGGGCCGCGTAGACCTCGTCGAGCACGGCGCGGCTCGCCTGCGCGAGCTCCGCGTCGGAGGTCGTGTCCGGGTTGCCCGCGATGCCCTGCTCGACGAGGCTCGGGCTGGTGTTGACGGCGCGGTAGATCGCGTCGAGCGGCTCGGTGGCCGCGAGGATCAGCGGCAGATCACGTCCGGCGAGCACCCCGCGCAGCGCCGCGTCCACCCGACGGGCGTACTGGTGCAGCCGCAGCTTGAGCCCCTCCGACCCCTGCACGCGCCGATCGGCCGAGCGATCGCCGAGCGAGGCCTTGCCGACCGCGCTGGCCGCGTCGGTGGGGAGGTCGGGCACGTCGACGCGGGCCGGCGGCAGATCGGGCGAGACCTCAACGAGGCGCACCGCGCCCTGCGAGAGTGCGAGCACGAACGCGGCCTGGGGGAACGTCACGGCCCGCAGGAGCGGCTTCGTGTGGAATCGGTCGGCCACGCTCACGAGCGAGCTCAGCCGGTTCGGCAGCCTGAAGGTCAGGAGGTGCTCCGGGGTCGCGAAGACGGCGAGGCTGTTCGCCTGGTGGGCCCAGAAGTGGTCGTCGCCGTCGAGCTCGGCGAACGCCTCCTCCACCGCGCCCGTCGTCCGCCCGTCGGCGCCGCCTGCCGTGAGCTGCTGGACAGCCTCGCGAGCGAGGTTCTTCAGCTCGATCCGCCCCACGTCGCTTTCGGTCGTGAGCGGCGAGGTGGGCACGTAGACCGACACGCACCCGGGCCGGCGCACGGCCAGCAGCGCCTCGACCTCGCGCCGGGTCGGGATGTCGGTGTGCAAGGTCACCGCGCTCGATCCTATCGGTGCGACGCTGTCCGAGGCGCCGCCGACGGACGGCCCTCGACCTGCCGCGGAGGGTCAGCCGGTGCCGCGGTCGTGAAAGACCGCCTCGACGATGTTGCCGTCGGGATCGAGCAGGAAGGCGACGTCGGCCCCCAGCCCGAGCGGGGCGAGCACCGCGTCGTAGAAGGCACGGCTCGCGGCGACGTCGGAGACGCGCAGGGTGGCGTGGTCGATGCCGCTCATCGCGCTCCGACGAGCGGGGAGACACGCTGCTCCTTGAGCATCTCCCGCGCGATCACGAGCCGCTGCACCTCCTGCGTGCCCTCGTAGATCTGGGTGATCTTCGCGTCGCGCATGAACCGCTCGACCGGGTAGTCGGTCACGTAGCCGTAGCCGCCGAGGATCTGCACGGCCTCGGTCGTGACCTGCATCGCGACGTCGCCGCACGTCAGCTTCGCCATCGCCGAGGCCTTCGTCAGCTCGCGCTCGGGCGCGCCCTCGTCCACCATGCGGCCGTATCGGTACAGCAGCCCGCGCGCGGCCTCGCAGGCGGTCTCCATGTCGGCGAGCTTCGCCGCGATCAGCTGGTGCTGCGCGATCGGCCTGCCCATCGTCTCGCGGGAGCGCGCGTAGTCGAGCGCGAGGTCGGTCGCGCCCTGAGCGATCCCAAGGGCCTGCGCGGCGACGCCGGGGCGCGACCGGTCGAGGATCCGCATCGCGAGCCGGAAGCCGTCCCCCTCGGCGCCCAGCAGATCCGTCGCGGGCACCCGGACGCCGTCGAACACCAGCTCACCGGTCGTGGAGCCTCGGATCCCGAGCTTCTCCTCCAGCCGCGCGACGGAGAACCCCGGCGCGTCGGCCGGGACGAGGAACGCCGAGATGCCGGCATGGCCCGCGTCGACGTCCGTCTTGGCGAACACCGTGTACAGCCCCGCCACCCCGGCGTTGGTGATGAACCGCTTGGTGCCGTCGAGGACGTACGCGTCGCCGTCGCGCCGAGCCCGGGTCCGCATGGCGGCCGAGTCCGACCCCGACCCCGCCTCCGTGAGCGCGTAGGCCGCGAGCACCTCTCCCGAGGCGAGCCGCGGCAGCCACTCGGCCCGCTGGGTCGGCGAGCCGGCGAGCTTCAGCCCGAGCGCGCCGAGCTCCTGGACGGCGAGGATCAGCCCGCTCGTCGCGCAGGCCTTCGAGACCTCCTCGATCGCGACGAGCGAGAGCAGCGTGCCGGTGCCGGTGCCGCCCTCCTCCTCGGCGAAGAACAGCCCGAACAGGCCGTGCTCGCGGAACGCCTCGACCACGTCCCACGGGAACGCGTGCGACGCGTCGATCTCCGCCGCGCGCGGCGCGACGTGCTCCCGCGTGACCGTCCGCACGAGGTCGCGCAGCTCGCGCTGCTCCTCCGTGAGCGGATCCCACGCCATCGGGCCGAGTCTACGTCTCGATCCGACCCGACCCGCTGCCGATACCCGACGGATGAAGCTGCTCGCCGTCGTGCTCGCGGTGCCTGCGCTCGTGCTCGCCTGGCAGTGGGTGGGCGACACGCGCACCGAGCGGCGCCTCACGCCGGTCGTGTCGGCAATCGCGGGGCGCGAGGTGGCCGTGGACTGCCAGACCTTCTGGGGTGCGCTGATCGACCCGCTCCCCCGCCACGGCGAGGTGCTGTTCGACGGCAACGGGATCCCCGAGGCACGCGTCTTCCTCACGCACGAGACCTGCGGCCGGCTCGCCGACTTCGCCGGGCGCGCTCGTCACGACGAGCTCGCGTGCCTGGCGGCGGTCGAGTGGGGCGCGTTCAGGACGGGGCCGTTCGCGCACCCCTGCTACGAGCGCGCGTCGGACACCGTCTACGCGCTGCTCACCCTGGCGCACGAGGCCTACCACACCGCCGGCGTGATGAACGAGGCCGTCACGAACTGCCTCGCGACCCAGGCGCTCGGCTACGCGGCCACGGCGCTCGGAGCGGACGCGCAGGAGGGACGCGACGCGGCCCGTGCGATGGCTGCGTGGCTCCCGTTCCAGCGCGACCCCTACCGCATCGGAGACTGCGTCGCAGGCGGGCCGCACGACCTCCGGCCCGAGACGCCCGACTTCCCCACCGAGGCCGTCGTCGTCGCCCCACGCGGCGCCGGGGGCGTGCCCGGACTGGCCTCGGGCGCCTCCTGAGCGGGCGACGCCCCGATCAGGCGGCAGCGAGGCAGGCGGGCGGCAGCTCGAACCAGCGCAGCGCCTCGAAGTCCGGCGAGGCGCCCGAGGGCTGGTCCGTGACGCCCGTGGACGAGGCCGCCCGGCCCGTGAGCAGCGTGCGGGCCTCGTCGAGGTAGTGCTGCAGCGCCGCCTCGGGCGCCGTGACCCGCGTGTGCGGGTACGTGAGCGTCCCGTGCTCGTCGTAGCGGAGGTCGGTGAGGCGCAGCGGCGGCTCGACCGGGCCCTCGTGGTGCCGCCAGAGCCCTGTCACCGGGTCGAACCGGTAGTCGTCGATCAGCGCCCAGCCGAGATCGGCCACGAGCGCGACGGCCTCGACGACGTAGCGGAAGACGGCCTCGCTGATGAAGTAGTTGAAGTTGACGCGCACCCAGCCGGGCTTGATCCCCTCGCACCCGTGGCGGATCTCGCGCTCGAGCTCGTGCGAGCGCTCGAGGTCGATGCCGAGCAGGCGGTGGCCGTACGGCCCGGCGCAGGAGCAGCCGCCCCGGGCCTGGATGCCGAACAGGTCGTGCAGGAGCGCGACCACGAGGTTGTGGTGCAGGTACCGGCCGCCCGGGCGCCGGACGGTGAACGACACGATCGAGAGCCGGTCGGCGTCGAGGTTGCCGAGCACCTCGATCTGCGGGTGCTCGTGCCAGTGCGCGATCGCCCGACGCAGGAAGTCCTCCTCGTAGGCGCGGATCACGTCCACCCCGACCGCCTCCTTGAGCATGAAGACGAGTCCTGCGCGGATCGACTCCACGATCGCAGGGGTCCCGCCCTCCTCGCGCGCCTCGGGGTCGTCGAGGTACACGTGCTCCTCCGGGTTGACGTACGCCACCGTTCCCCCGCCGACGACGTCGGGGACGGTATTGGTGAGCAGCTCGCGTCGAACGAGCAGGATCCCCGGCGTGCTCGGCCCGCCGATGAACTTGTGCGGCGAGAGGAAGACGGCGTCCTTGTACGCGCCCGGGTGCTTCGTGCAGCGCGGCGTGAACTCGACGTCGAGGTAGGGCGCAGCCGCGGCGAAGTCCCAGAAGGCGAGCGCGCCGTGTCGGTGGAGGAGGTCGGAGATACCGTGGTGGTCGGTCACGATCCCCGTCACGTTCGAGGCCGCCGAGAACGAGCCGATCCGCAGCGGGCGGTCGGCGTGCCGGACGAGCTCCCGCTCGAGCGCCTCGACGTCCACGTGCCCGTCCCCGTCCTCGGGGATGACCACGACGTCGGCGATCGACTCGCGCCACGGGAGCTCGTTCGAGTGGTGCTCGAACGGCCCGATGAACACGACCGGTCGCTCGCCGGGCGGGATCGCGGACGAGAGCCCGTAGCGGCGGTCGAGATCGGCGGGAAGCCGCAGCCCGAGGATGCCGATCAGCCGGTCGACGGCTCCCGTCGAGCCGGAGCCGCAGAAGATCACGCAGGTCTCGTCGTCCCCGTGCACGGCCTCCCGCACGATCCGGCGAGCGTCCTCGCGCAGGCGCGTCGTCTGCAGCCCGGTGCCGCTCGACTCGGTGTGGGTGTTGGCGTAGCGCGGCAGCACCTCCTCGCGGATGAAGTCCTCGAGGAACCCGAGCGCGCGGCCCGACGCCGTGTAGTCCGCGTACGTCACGCGCCGCGGCCCGTACGGCCCGACCATCACCTGGTCGTCGCCGATCACCGACTCGCGGATCCTGCCGAGCAGCGGGCTCCGGGGCAGGCTCGGGTCGGGCGGCGCGATCTCGGACACCGGTTGCGAGGGTAGCGCAGCCGACCGCCGGATAGGCTCACGCCGTGATCCTCGACAACGGCGTGATCCGGACGCTGGACGCGTCGCTGCCGACGGCGGGGGCGCTCGCGATCGCCGGCGATCGGATCGCCGGCGGGGTGGGCACGCACGAGTCGGCGCTGCCGACGCCCGACCGGGTCGACCTGCGCGGTCGCTGCGTCGTCCCCGCGTTCGCCGACGCGCACGTGCACTTCCCGTCCTGGGCGCTGGCGCGGAGCGACGTCCGGCTCGAGGGCGCATCGTCGCTCGCGGAGGCGCTCGCGCGCGTCGCAGCGCACCCCCGTCGGGGGACGTGGATCCGCGGCACCGGGTGGCGTGACGCGGCCTGGGCCGAGCCTCCGACCGCAACCGCGCTCGACGCCGTCACCGGCGACGTGCCGGCGGCGCTGTGGGCGAAGGACTACCACTCGCTCTGGCTCAACTCGGCGGGGCTCGCGGCCGCCGGAGGCGAGCTCGAGGTGCCGGGTGGGGTCGTCGAGCGCGACGCAGCGGGCACGCCGACCGGGATCCTGCGAGAGGAGTCGGCGTGGCGCTTCCGCGACCGGTTCGTGACGGTCACGGAGGAGGAGCACGTCGCGGCCACGCGAGAGGGGATCCGTCTCGCCAACGCGCGCGGGATCGCCTCGATCCACGACAAGGACGGCTGGCTCGGCGCCCAGTCGATCTTCCACCGCATCCACGAGCGGCAGGGCCTGACGCTGCGCGTCTGGCAGTCGCTCCCGACCGAGCGCCTCCCCGAGCTGCGCGCCCTCGGCCTGCGGAGCCGGATGGGCGACGAGTTCCTGCGGCTCGGCTACCTGAAGACGTTCATGGACGGCACCCTCGGCTCGCAGACCGCCTGGATGCTCGACGGCTCCGGCGTTCAGATCACCTCGGGCGCAGAGCTGGCCGAGATCGTGCGGGAGGCCGCGGAGGCCGGCTGGCCCGTGTCGGTGCACGCGATCGGCGACCGCGCGAACCGCGAGGCGCTCGACGCCTTCGAGTCAACCCGTCCGGACTGGCAGCCGCTCGGCCTCCGCCAGCGGGTCGAGCACGTGCAGTGCGTCGATCCCGCCGACCTGCCACGGTTCGCCGAGCTGGGCGTCGCCTGCTCGGTGCAGCTGTCGCACGCCCCGTCGGATCGCGATCTCGCCGAGCGCTTCTGGGGCGACCGTCTGACCGGGACCTATGCGTTCGGCACGCTCCTGCGCTCGGGCGCCGTCGTCGCGAACGGGTCGGACGCCCCCGTCGAGGAGCTCGACCCCCTGGCGGGCATCCGCGCCGGCGTGAGCCGCACGATCGACGACCGCGAGCCCTGGCGCCCGGAGGAGGCGCTCACCGTGGAGGAGGCGCTGGTGGCGACGACCGTCGCCCCCGCATGGCTCGCCGGCGACGAGCGGCGCCGCGGCCGCCTGCTGCCCGGCTTCCTGGCGGATCTCGTCGTGCTCTCCCGCGACCCCGTGACCTGCCCCGTCGACGAGCTGGGGAGCGTCGAGGTGGTGGCGACGATGGTCGCCGGGCGGTGGGTCTACAACCCACCGCCCTGGGAGTAGCGTCGTCCCCCCGGCTGCGTCGCCGCTCGCCCTCCTAGGTTCGGCTCGCCAAGGGCGAGCCGAACCCTGACGCGGTCGCGTCCACCCCGGTCCGACCCTATGCTTCGGACATGGCGACCGAGACCGACCACCCGCGCACCATGCTCCCGGTGCACGTCGCCGGGCAGTGCTCGGTCGCCGCGACCGGCGAGATCGTCGGGTCGAAGTGGACGGTGCTGATCGTGCACGACCTCTCGGAGGGGCCACGTCGGTTCACCGAGCTGGAGCACGCATGTGCCGGGATCAGCCCGCGGACGCTCGCGGAGCGCCTCCGCTGGCTCGAGGCCGAGGAGATCGTCGTTCGCCGCAGCTACGCCGAGTCGCCCCCGCGGGTCGAGTACGAGCTCACCGACAAGGGGCGCGCGCTGCAGCCGATCATCGACGCGATGCGCGAGTTCGGCCACACGTGGCTCGGCTGCGAGGTGCACCCGCACGACCCCCCGACCGCGTCGTAGGGTGCGGGGCGTGCCCCGCCCGCTCGCTGCCGTCGTGCCGGCCGCGCGATCCGCGCGAGACGCGTTCGCTCGATGACCCGCTGGGCGACGTTCGACTGCTACGGGACGCTGGTCGACTGGAACGCCGGCATCGCAGCGGCGCTCGGCGACCCGGCGCTCCTCGGGCGCTACCACGACCTCGAGCCGTCGGTGCAGGCCGAGGACCCCGCCCGCAGCTACCGCGACGTGCTGCGCGAGACCGCCCGGCGCCTGGGCGTGGACGCCGACCCCGCGGCAGCGCTCCCCGACTGGCCCGTGTTCGACGACGTCCGACCCGCGCTCGAGGAGGCGCGCGCCCGCGGCTGGCGGCTCGCGCTCCTCTCGAACACGGACCGCGACCTGATCGAGGCCTCGATCCGGTCGATCGGCGTCCCGTTCGACCTCGCGATCGTGGCCTCGGAGATCGGCTCGTACAAGCCGGCAGAGGGGCACTGGCGTGCGTTCGAGGCACAGGTCGGGCGCCTGCCCGACGTGCATGTGGCGCAGAGCCACTTTCACGACATCGTGCCGGCGACGCGCCTCGGCGTCCCCACGATCTGGATCAACAGGCTCGGCGAGACGGGAGACCCGCCCGCGTCGCTCGAGCTGCCTGGCCTCGTCGGTCTGGCCGACGCGCTCGACCGGCTCGCGCCCGAGCGCGGCTGACGCGGCGCTGCTCGGCCCGTCTCAGCGGCGGCCGCGCTCGCCCCACAGGCGAGCGAGCTCGACGATCGTCGCAGCCGCGGCGGCCATGTCCTGCAGCGAGGCCCACTCGCGCACCGAGTGGTAGTCCTGGCCGCCCGTGAAGAGGTTCGGCGTGGGCAGCCCGCGCTGCGAGAGCCTCGCGCCGTCGGTGCCGCCGCGGATGATCGTGTGCACCGGCTCGACGCCGATCCGCCGGATCGCCTCCTCGGCCATCTCGACGACCTCCGCATGGCGGTCGAGGACGGCGCGCATGTTGCGGTACTGCTCGTCGACGTCGATCGTGAAGGATGCGCGCGGCTCGGCGCCGACGATGCGCTCGGCGAGCGAGCGAACGAGGGCGACGTGCGCCTCGAGGCGCTCGTCGTCGTGGTCGCGCACGAGCATCCACAGCGTCGCCTCGGTGGCGCTGCCGGCGATGCGGGCCGGGTGGACGAACCCGTCGCGGCCCTCCGTGGTCTCGGGGGAGAGCGTGTCGCGCGGCAGCGCCGCGACGACGTCGGCGAGCAGCTTGACGGCGTTCACGAGCCGGCCCTTGGCGCTGCCGGGGTGCACGGCGACGCCCCTGATCGTGAGCCTCAGCTGGTAGGCCGAGAAGGTCTCCAGCTCCAGCTCACCGAGCCCGGAGCCGTCGAGCGTGTAGGCGAGGTCGGCGCCGAAGGCGTCGAGGTCGAAGTGCTCGGTGCCGCGACCCGTCTCCTCGTCGACCGTGAACGCGATCCGGATCGGCGCTCGCGGCAGCTCGTCGGCGACGAGGAACCGTGCGGCGGCCATGATCTCGGCCACCCCGGCCTTGTCGTCGGCGCCGAGCAGCGTCGTCCCGTCGCTGGTGACGATGTCGTGGCCGACGCGGCTGGCCAGGGCCGGGAGCTCGGCCGGGTCGAGCACCTGCGTCGGGTCGCCGGGCAGGACGATCGGCTCCCCCGACCACCGACGGTGCACGAGGGGACGCACGCCCGCGCCCGGCGCATCCGGGCTGGTGTCGACGTGCGCGATGAGGCCGACGACCGGCGCGCCCTCGACCGTCCCGGGGACGGACGCGAGCACGTAGCCGTGCTCGGTCAGCTCCGCGTCCGCGAGGCCGAACCCGCGCAGCTCGTCCGCGAGGAGGCGCGAGAGCTCGAGCTGCTCCGGCCGACTCGGGTAGCTCGTCGACGCGTGATCCGCCTGCGTGTCGATCACGACGTAGCGGAGGAAGCGCTCGAGCACGTCCGGCGCGAGCTGCTCGGCGAGCGGGCACGTGAAGCCCGCCGGCGAGGCGACGCTCACCGGAGGCCGCCGAGCCGCCGCAGGACCTCGCAGACGGTCTCCACCCCGCGGGGGAGGTAGTCCGCGACGAGGCGCTCGTTCGGCGAGTGGATGTTCGAGTCGTTCAGCGCGAACCCGGAGAGGACGGTCGGGACGCCGAGCCCCGCGAGCGCCGACACGAGCGGGATCGCGCCACCGGTGCGGACCAGCAGCGGGCGAGCGCCGAGCACGTGCTCGAAGGCGTCCTGGGCGAGGACGATGGCGCGCGCATCGGGGTCGATCAGACCCGGCGGGGCGGACGACCAGCGCTCGATCGTCATCTCCGCGCCCGGGGGCGCCGCCTCGCGGAGCAGGCGCTCCAGCGACGCGCCGACGACCTCGGGATCCTGGTTGCCGACGAGCCGGATGGAGACGTTCGCCTGGGCCTCGACGGGCACGAGCGTCTTCTGCAGGGTCGGCGAGCCGCCCGCGATCCCGTGGACGTCCACCGACGGCTCGGCCCACGTGCGGAGGTAGAACTCCTCGGCCGCACGCGCGTCGGCCGGCGTCGCACCGGCCGAGCGGAGCTCGTCGGCGCCGGCGGGCAGGATGTGCCAGCCGGCGAGCTCGTCGGCGCCCGGCGGCACCACCCCCGCGCGCAGCGGCTCGGGGAGGCGACCCTCCCGGGGCAGCACGGCCTCGAGCGTGCGGACGAGCGCGTGCATCGCGTTGAGCGCCGCACCGCCGTAGACGCCCGAGTGCAGATCGCGTTCGCCGGTGCGGACCGTGACGTGGACGTACACGAGCCCGCGGACCGCGATGTTGAAGGCGGGCACGTCGCGCTCGACCATGCCGCCGTCGAGCACGAGGGCCGCGTCCACCGGCGGCTGGGTCTCGGCGAGCCAGTCGACGATCGAGTGGCCGCCGACCTCCTCCTCCCCGTCGCACGCGACGAGGACGTTGACGGGCAGCTCGCCCGCCTCCGACAGCCTCCGGACGCCCTCGAGCAGCATGAACAGCTGCCCCTTGTCGTCGGCGACCCCACGCGCGTAGAGCCAACCGTCGCGCTCGTGGAGCTCGAACGGCGGCGAGTCCCAGAGCTCGAGGGGGTCGGGCGGCTGGACGTCGAAGTGGCCGTAGCAGAGGACGGTCGGCGCGCCCGCCGCGTCGCGCGAGGCGCGCACGTCGCCGATCACGAGCGGCCGCTCGCCCCGCGGGACGAGCTCCGCCGACCCGCCCGCCGCGACGACCCGGTCGCGCACCCAGGCCGCCGCGCGCTCCACGTCCGCCCGGTGCGCCGGGTCGGCGCTGACGGAGGGGATGGCGACGAAGTCGGAGAGAGCGGCGACGAGCTCAGAGCGGGTCGACACGGCCGCAGGAGTCTACCGGCGGGGTGTCCTCCCCTCGCGGGGAGGACACCTAGGAGTGCAGCGAGGGATCGACCCTCGCCCTAGGTGCGAATCCGCGAAGCGGATTCGCACCCACGCAACGGCTCTCCCTCAGGCAACGTCCCGCACGTCTCCGGTGCGCTCCGCCAGCACGCGCAGCTTCTTCAGGCTCTGGTGCTCGATCTGGCGGATGCGCTCGCGCGTGACGTTGAAGGCGCGCCCGACCTCGTCGAGCGTCCGTGGCTGCTGCCCGTCGAGGCCGTAGCGCAGCTCGAGCACGGCCCGCTCGCGCGGGGTGAGCTCGGCCAGGATCTCCCGCAGCGCCTCGCGCCGGAGCGCCACCTCCGCCGCCTCGTCGGGCAGGGGCGCGCTCTCGTCCGTGAGGAAGTGCCCGAACTCGGACTCCTCCTCGTCCCCGACCGGCTTCTCGAGCGAGACCGGCGTCTGGGCGCTGCGGCGGATCTGCTCGACCTCCTCGATCGAGAGATCGAGGTCGGCGGCGATCTCCGCGGAGGTCGGGTCTCGGGCCAGCTCCGCCCGGAGCTTGCGCTCGGAGCGGTTGATCTTGTTGAGCTTCTCCACGACGTGCACCGGCATGCGGATCGTCCGCCCCTTGTCGGCGATCGCCCGGGCGACCGCCTGGCGGATCCACCACGTGGCGTACGTCGAGAACTTGAAGCCCTTGCGCCAGTCGAACTTCTCGGCCGCGCGGACGAGCCCCAGGGTGCCCTCCTGGATGAGATCGAGGAACGGGAGCCCCTGGTTGCGGTATCGCTTCGCGATCGACACCACGAGCCGGAGGTTCGCCTCGACCATCGCCTGCTTGGCGGCGTGGTCACCGCGCTCGATCCGCTTCGCCAGCTCGATCTCCTGCGCGGCCGTGAGGAGCGGCACCTTCCCGATGTCCTTGAGGAAGAGCTGCAGGGTGTCGGTCGAGATCTCGGGCTCGGCGTCCCAGACGGCGTCACCGAGCTCGGCGCCCTCGACCTCCACGACGACCTCGATCTGCTCCTCGTCGAGCGCCGTGTAGAAGGCGTCGAGCTGGCCGGCGTCCAGGTCGAGCTCGTCGAGCGCGAGGGCGAGGGCATCGCCGTCGAGCGACCCGTTGGCGCGACCGGACTCGATCAGCGCGCGTGCCTCCGCCGACTCCAGGACGGCTTCCGTCGTCGCGGACGGTGGTGCCGGATCCATCCCTGCGCTCAGGCCAGCCCCTTTCGTCGCGTGCGACCGAACCGTAGCCACGTCGGGTTCCGCCGTCAAAAGGGGGATCGCCGAGCCACCGAAAGGGGGATCAGAGCCCGGCGCCGCGCAGCTCGTCGAGGTACTCCTGCGCCTGGGCGGCGAGCGGTGAGCCGGGCTCGGCCGCACGGGCGAGCCGGAGCTGCCGCTTCGCCTCGACGACCTCTCCCGACCAGAGCAGGAGGAGGCCGAGATGGAAGCGCACCGTCGCGCGCGCGGGGAAGCGCCTGGTCAAGGGCCCGAGCTTCGAGAACGCCGTCGCGGGACGGGCCTTCTCGAACAGGCCGACGGCAGCGGCGACCTGCGCGTCGGCGTCCCCGGGCGCCTCACGCGCCGCGGCGGCGAAGACGCGCGCGGCGGAGAGCTGCCGGCCCAGTCGCTGGAGCGCCGCCCCGTACAGCAGCTTGTCATCGCTCGACGAGGCGGCGTTGCGCTCCAGCAGCTCGAGCTGCCGGGCCGGCGAGAGCGCGTCGAACCCGCGGGGCAGAGGAGTGGTGGCGACGAAGACCGGGATGCCGCGCGCGAACTCGGGGAACAGCAGGTTGTCGGCGGTCACGCGGTAGGCGGTGTCGGGCTCCGCCTCGGCGGCCGCCTGCCACGCCTCCCGCTCGCCGCCGACCGCCGACCAGTAGCGCGCGATCCCCAGGTGGAGCTGGACGACCGCCCGACCCGGGTGCAGGCCGGCGAGCTGCTCGAGCCGGTCGAGCGTCCCGTCCGGCCACGAGGCGAACGCCCGGCCGACGCGCGCTTCGAGCGAGTCGTGCTGCTCGAAGAGCGCCCGCGCCCCGCTCAGGTCGCCGTCGGCGTAGAGGCGCTCCGCCCGCCGGAGGTCGCGCGCCTCCGCGTCCTCCCGAACGCCGAGATCGAGCCCGAGCGGCGGTGCCCCCTCACGCGGCTCTGCCGTCTCGACGGTCGGCGCGGACGACCGCGCGCGTTCGCCCTGGAGCGACCCGACCACGACCGCGCCGACGGCGGCGAGCGCCGAGGCGAGCATCGTGAGAGCGAGGACGCGCGTCCGAGGGCTCACGGCGCCACGGTAGCCGGGAAGAAACGGCGGTGGGGAGCGTTATCGAAGCCGTGGACGCATCGCCGTGCGACCACGACCCGCTATATTCTGGAAAGTAATGCCGACCTATCGCGAGCTCCTCACCCGTGTCCGAGCCGAGATCGACGAGATCGCGGCGCCGGAGGCGCGCGCGCTCCTCGACGAGAGCGAGCCGCCCGTGTTCCTCGACGTCCGCGAGCACGACGAGTGGCACGAGGGACACCTCCCCCGCGCCCTCCACGTCCCGCGCGGCAACCTCGAGTCGCGGATCGAGGCCCTGCTGCCCGACAAGGACACGGACATCGTCGTCTACTGCGCGGGCGGCTCCCGCTCCGCGTTCGCGGTCAAGTCGCTGGAGGAGCTCGGCTACACGCGCCTGCGCAACCTCGCCGGCGGCTTCGCCGACTGGAAGCGCAACGGCTACCCGGTCACGACCCCGCGGCTGCTCACGCCCGCGCAGCGGTCGCGCTATGCGCGCCACCTCCTGATCCCCGAGGTCGGCGTGGCGGGACAGCAGAAGCTCCTCGACGCGCGCGTGCTGCTGATCGGCGCGGGCGGGCTCGGCTCGCCCGCCTCGCTCTACCTCGCCGCGGCGGGCATCGGGACGCTCGGCATCGTCGACGCGGACGTCGTCGACGACTCGAACCTCCAGCGGCAGATCGTCCACTCGACCGAGCGGCTCGGCGAGCCCAAGGTCGCGTCCGCGAAGCGGACGATCGAGGCGCTGAACCCCGATGTCCAGGTCGAGGCCTACGAGGAGCGGCTGACCTCCGAGAACGTGGAGCGCATCCTCGCCGACCGCTGGGACGTGATCGTGGACGGCACCGACAACTTCCCCACCCGCTACCTGGTGAACGACGCCTCCGTCTGGCACGACATCCCGGTGGTGCACGGGTCGATCTACCGCTTCGAGGGGCAGGTGACCGTCTTCCACCCCGGCAACGGCCCGTGCTACCGCTGCCTCTACCCCGCTCCGCCCCCACCGGAGCTCGCTCCGAGCTGTGCCGAGGGCGGCGTGCTCGGCGTGCTGCCGGGCATCGTCGGCTCCCTCCAGGCGAGCGAGGCGCTGAAGCTGGTGCTCGGCGCCGGCGACACGCTCGCGGGGCGCCTGCTCCTGTTCGACGCGCTGCACACGACGTTCGACGAGGTGACGATCCGCCGCAACCCCGCCTGCCCGGTGTGCGGCGACCACCCGACCATCACCGAGTACGTGGACTACGTCGAGTTCTGCGCGGCCCCTGTGATCGCCGGCCCGGTGCCCGCGTGAGCGGCGTCGTCGTCCGCATCCCCCCGACGCTCCGCGGCGAGGTCGGCGGCGCGCGCCAGGTCGAGGCGATCGGGGAGACCGTGCGCGAGGTGCTCGACGACCTCGTCGCCCGGCACCCGGCCCTCGGCGCGCAGATCCTGGCCGACGACGGCATCGCGCCGTTCGTGAACGTCTACGTCGGCGGCGAGGACGTGCGGACGCTCGACGGGCTCGAGACGCCGATCCCGGCCGGCGAGACGCTCATCCTCCTGCCCGCGATGGCGGGCGGCGCGCCCCGCCCGGCCACTCCGCTGAAGGTCGCGAGCAGCCTGCTCGAGCTGGTCGGTGGCACACCGCTCGTCGAGCTCCCACGGGTCTCGCCGAAGCCCGCCGTCAAGCTCTACGCGAAGCTCGAGGGCCAGAACCCGACCGGCTCGATCAAGGATCGCGTCGCGAAGTCGATGATCGAGGCCGCCGAGGCCTCGGGCGAGCTCGAGCCCGGTCGGGCGCTGCTCGAGCCGACCTCGGGCAACACCGGCATCGCGCTGGCGATGATCGCGACCCTCAAGGGCTATCCGCTGACGTGCGTGATGCCGGAGAACTCGACCGACGAGCGCAAGCGGCTCCTGCGCCTGTACGGAGCCGACATCGTGCTCAGCCCGGCCGCCGAGGGCTCGAACGGCGCGGTGCGCCTCGCGCTCGAGATGGCGGAGCGCGACCCGCGGTGGTTCATGCCGTTCCAGTACGCGAACCTCGCCAACCCGCGCGCCCACTACGAGGGCACCGGCGCGGAGATCGCCGAGGCGCTCGACCGCGTGGACGTCTTCGTCGCCGGCCTCGGCACGGGCGGCACCCTGATGGGCACCGGTGAGCGCCTCCGCGAGAGCTTCCCCGACGTCGTCGTCGCGGCCGCCGAGCCGATGCCGGGCGATCCCGTGATGGGCCTGCGCTCGCTGGACGACGGCTACGTGCCGCCGATCCTCGACGTGAGCAAGCTCGACCGCAAGATCCTCGTCTCCAACGCCGACGCCGTGCGCGCGGTGCGCGAGCTGCTGCGTCGGGAGGGGATCTTCGCCGGCGTCTCGTGCGGTGCAGCGCTCCACGTCGCCCGCCGCATCGCCTCCGAGATGGACGAAGGGGTCGTCGTCGTGATCCTCGCCGACGGCGGCTGGAAGTACATCTCCGCGGACTTCTGGGACGCCGCCGAGGCGGAGGTCGAGGAGTCCATGGAGCGCACGCTCTGGTGGTGATCCCTGCCGAGGTGCGGCAGGCGATCGCCGACCACGCGCACGCCGAGCTGCCGAACGAGTCCTGCGGCCTGCTGCTGATCGACGGCGAGACCGCCGTCCGCTACGTCCCCGGCGTGAACGCGGCGCCCTCGCCGTACCACTTCGAGCTCTACCTCGACCCGGTCGCCTGGGCCGACCTCGGCGACGAGCCGTTCGACCAGGCGATCGTCCACTCGCACGTCTCCTCGCCGCCACGCCCCTCTCGCACGGACGTCACGAACATCGGCATGTGGCGCGACCGGCCCTACGTGATCTACACCGTGCGAACCGACGAGCTCGCCGCCTGGCGGATCGGCGAGCACGGGATCACGCCGCTGCCGCTGGCGCCCGGGTAGGCGAAGCGGTCGGACCCGCAGGGCTCTGCGCATCCGGGCTGCTCGGGCGACGGGAGGAGCGACGAGCTCCACGGCGAAGCACGTCGGCCCATGCACGTCTGCACCGTCTCGGAGCTCGTCCGCTCGCTCGTCGAGCGTCGGGGGCTGACCGAGCGCGAGGCGACCGAGATCGTCGCCCGCGCGCTGCGCGAGGATCCACGCTCGCTCCCGCGCCGCCATCGCGTGTCGACCGAGGCACGGATCCGGATCGAGCAGCTCGCGAGCCCGCGCGGCGCCTGAGCCCGCGGCGGGCGCGTCACAGCGGCACGACGCGTCCTTCCTCGGCAGAGCGAAAGAGACCGTCGATCGCCCGGGCCTGCGCGACGGCATCCTCGCGCCCGAGCAGCGGTCGCCCGCCCTCGCGGATCGCGCGACAGAGGTCCTCGAGCTCCAGCCGGTAAGAGTCCGCGAACGGCACGTCGATCCGCTCCGCGACCGTCCCGTCACGCCGGAGCTCGATCACCGGCGTGCGGCAGTGCCACGGGTCGTCGAGGAAGAGCGCTCCCTCCGTGCCGATCGCCTCGAGCTCGTCGCGGCCGGTCATGCTCGTGCCGCAGTCGAAGCTCGCGAGCACGTCGCCCGGGAAGCGGAGGACGCCGACGAAGGCCCAGTCGGTGCCGGTGGGCCCGATGTAGGCATGCCCCGACACGGCGAGGGGCTCGGCGCCTGCGAGCGTCCGCGAGCCGCTGACGCAGTAGCAGCCGACGTCCATCAGCCCCCCGCCCTGCATCTCGGGCCGCAGGCGGATGTCCTCCACGTCGAACTTCGCGTACGAGAAGCTGGAGCGCACGAGCCGCAGCTCGCCCACGGCGCCCTCGGCGAGCAGCTCGACCACCTTGTGCGTCTGCGGGTTGTGCCGCCACATGAACGCCTCGCTCAGGTGGAGCCCGAGACGCTCGGCCACGTCGAAGGCGCGCTCGACCGCGCCCGGGTCGCGATCCATCGGCTTCTCGCAGAGGACGTGCTTGCCTGCCTCGAGCGCCTTGATCGACCAGTCGACGTGCATCGTGTTCGGCAGCGGGTTGTAGACGGCCTCGACCTCGGGATCCGCGAGCAGCTCGTCGTAGCTCCCGTACGCGCGCTCGATCCCGTGCCGGTCGGCGAACGCGCGAGCCCGGTCGAGGTCGCGGCTGCCGACCGCGACGACCTCCACCTCGGCCGAGGCAGCGGCGCCCGCGAGCAGCTTCCCGTTGATGTCGGCGGTCGAGAGGATCCCCCACGTGACGGCCATGACTACCCCCAGCTCTCCTCGGTGACGGGACGGAAGGCGACCTCGAGGATGCGGTGGTTGCGCGGGCGCGTCAGCACGAACAGCACCGCCTCGGAGACGTCCTCCGCGGTCATCATCCCCGCGAGCGCTGGCATCCCCTCGGTGCGGCCACGATCGTCACCGATCGCGAACTCGGTGGCGACGCCGCCGGGGCACACGTTCGTGCAGCGGATGCCGTGCGGGC
>CAZUVW010000004.1:0-21187 GCA_964623875.1 uncultured Gaiellales bacterium | reverse complement strand
CGTGGTCGAGCGCCCGGGTGAGGCCGACCTGGGCGAACTTCGACGCGCAGTACACCGCCTCGTTCGGGAGCCCTCTGCGGCCCGCCTCCGATGCGACCGAGACGAAGTCGCCGCCGCCACGGGCGATCAGGTGCGGCACGGTCGCCGCGGCGACGTAGAGCACGCCCTTGACGTTCGTGTCGATCATCTCGTCGAGGTGGTCGGGCCGCAGGTCGACGAGGGGGCCGTACGCGCCGACGCCGGCGTTCGCGACCACGACGTCGATCCCGCCGAAGCGCTCGGCCGTCGCGTCCACGAGCGCCTGCACCTGCGCGCGGTCGCGGACGTCGGTCGGGAGCGCGACGCTGCGCTCGAGGCCGAGGTCGTCCCCGGAGCGCGATGCCAGGCCGACGGACGCACCGCGGTCGTGCAGCGCGCGGGCGACGGCGGCGCCGATCCCCCTGCTCGCACCGGTGACGACGGCGACCTTTCCTGCGAAGTCGTTCACGAGTCCCTCTCCTTCAGCGTGTCGAGTGCGGGATACAGCGCACGGAAGCGCGGCACGACCCGAGCGTACGCCTTCTGCCAGCCCGGGTCGGGATCGACCACCTCCTCGACCCGCACGCAGCGCTCCACCGCCTCGGGCACGTCGTCGAAGACCCCACCGGCGACGCCGCCGAGCAGCGCCGCGCCGAAGGCGGAGCCCTCGTCGACCGCGGTCGTCTCGACCGGCAGCCCCAGCACCGAGGCCACGATCCCTCTCCAGAGCGCGCCCCGGGCTCCTCCACCCGAGAGACGGGCCCGCTCGGCGTCGACCCCGAGCGCGCGCAGGAGGTCGAGCGAGTCGAGCAGCCCGAACGCGACGCCCTCGAGCACTGCCCGTATCAGCGCGCCGCGGTCGTGTCGCAGCTCGAGGCCCGTGAACGCGCCACGGGCGCCGGGGTCGGCGTGAGGCGTCCGCTCACCGGCGAGGTATGGCGCGAACAGCAGCCCGTCGACGCCGGGGCCCCATGCCTCGGCCTCGGCGACGAGCGTCTCGAACGGCACGCCGGGAGCGAGGCGGTCGCGGAACCACTGCAGGGAGCCGGCCGCCGACAGCATCACGCCCATCGCGTGCCAGGCGCCGGGGACGGCATGACAGAAGGCGTGCACGCGCGCCTGCGGCTCGGCCGCGTACCCGGGCAGCGTCGCGAACACGACCCCCGAGGTGCCGAGCACGAGCGAGAGCATGCCGGGAGCGATCGCCCCGACCCCGACCGCCGCGGCAGCACAGTCCCCCGCCCCGGCCGCGACCGGCACCCCACCAAGCGGGGCAAGTGACACGTTGTCACTTGCCTGGACGTGCCCCGAGATGGCGGGGGACTCGAGCACGGGCGGGAGCCACGGTTCGGGCAGGCCGAGCGCGTCGAGCACCTCCGTCGACCACCGGCGGCGGGCGACGTCGAGCAGGAGCGTCCCCGAGGCGTCGGCGACGTCGATCGCCCACGCGCCCGTCAGGCGCAGCCGGACGTAGTCCTTGGGGAGCATCACCCGGGCGATCCGCGCGTAGGCGTCCGGCTCGTGGCGGCGCAGCCAGAGGAGCTTCGGCGCGGTGAACCCGGTGAGCGCCCGGTTCCCGGTCAGCGCGATCAGCCGCTCGAGCCCGATGCGCGCCTCGATCTCGGCGCACTCGGCCGCGGTGCGCTGGTCGTTCCAGAGGATCGCCGGCCGGATCACGCGGTCGGCCCCGTCGAGGCAGACGAGCCCGTGCATCTGGCCGGAGAGGCCGATCCCGGCGACCGCGAGGCCGGCCGAGACCTCGGCCAGCGCCTCGCTGGACGCCCGCCACCAGTCCTCCGGATCCTGCTCCGACCAGCCGGGCGCAGGCGTCGAGAGCGGGTAGCCCCGCTCCGCGCGGGCGAGCACCGTGCCGTCGGGAGCGATCGCGAGCGCCTTGACGCCCGTCGTGCCGACGTCGAGCCCGATGCAGGCGCGCATGCCGTGGACGCGTCAGGCGCCGAGCGCGGCGTAGACGAGCTCGTACGCGCGGACGGCGTCCTTGCGCGACTGCGCCTCGCGCAGCGCCGTGTCGTCGATCCGGCCCGACACGTCCCAGATGAAGTCCCACTGGTGCACGCTGCGCGCGACGGCGGCGACGGCGTCCTCGGTGTACGGGTAGAGATCGAAGCCGAGCCGCTCCCCGCCTGCGCCGTAGTCGGCGCGGCGCAGCTCCAGCGCGAGCTCGAGCGTCTCCATGAAGGCCGTCGCGCCGACCATGTTGTCGTCGTCGAAGGTGCCCCAGCCGGAGTTGGCGTGCTGATGCCCGAGCAGCCCCTCCGCGTAGAGCAGCGCGGCGTACTCCCCGAGCGACTCGCCGTTCATGATCAGGTGCTGCCAGTCCATGTTGACCTGGACGTTCGTGATCCCCTGCGCGCGAAGGGTGTGGATCACGTGGAGCGTCATCCCGATGTTGCGCATAAAGATCTTCATCGCCGGCTCGGAGTTCTTGTGCTCGAGGAACAGCTTCACGCCGTGCTTCGCGCAGGTCTCCGCCGCCTCCGCCAGCCCCTCGACGAACCACTCCCACGACTGCGCGTACGGCGTCTGGAACGGGTAGTTGTAGCCCTCGATCCCCGGCCAGCAGATCATGTTCGCGCCGACATGGCCGGCCATCTCCGCCGTCTCCCGCGTCAGCCGCCGCGCCTCTGCGCGCACCGCCGGATCCACCGAGGTGAGCCCGCCCCTGCCGAACCGCGGGTCGGTGTGCAGCCCTGTGCAGACGCAGGCGATCCCGTGTCCGTCGAGCGCGTCGCGCACCGCGTCGAGGTTGTCGGCGTCGAGCTCGCCCGGGTAGTGGAACTCGTAGTCGTCCATCAGGTCGCCGAGCCCCTCCACGGCGCGGCGCACCTTCACGACCGTGGGCTCGTTCGCGTGCTCGGGCTGGTAGCCGCCCGGCACGAAGCGGGTGATCATCGGCCCGAGCGCCCAGATGCCCAGGCTCGTCCGGATCGCGCCCATCCGCTAGCGCCCCGCCCGCTCGAGCCTGCGCCGCGAGATCGTGTCGAGCGTGACGGCGGCGAGCAGGATCGCGCCGGTGACCATGAACTTGATCGCCGAGCTGTAGCCGAGCAGGTCGATCCCGTTGGCGACGGTCGCGATCACCAGCGAGCCCATCAGGGCGCTGATCACCCGGCCGCGGCCGCCGAACAGGCTCGTCCCGCCGATCACCGCGGCGGCGATCGCGTCGAGCAGGATCGTCCCGCCGCCGGCGTTGAGGTCGACGGAGCTCAGGCGCGAGGCGAAGATGACGCCACCCAGGCCCGCCATCGCGCCCGAGATCATGAAGACCTTGAGGCGGATGTTCCGAACGTTGATGCCCGCGCGCCGCGCCGCCTCCGCGTTGCCGCCGACGGCGTAGACGTGGCGGCCGAAGGTCGTCCGCTCGGCGACCCAGGTCCAGAACACGAGCAGGATGATCACCAACAGGAAGGCGACCGGGAACCCGCGCTCCTGGTTGGCCCAGTAGATGGCGCCGTAGGCGATCACCGCGAAGCCCACGAGCTTGAGCGTCACGAGCACGAGGTTGTCGGTGACGATCCCGTGGCGTCGTCGGCTGATCACGCCCGACAGCGTCGAGAGGACGAACAGACCGGTCGCGATGGTCGCGATCACGTACCCGCCGGTGTCGGAGAAGAAGTAGTTGGAGACGTTGTTGACGAGCGAGTCGTCGATCACGATCACACCCTGCTCGCCGATCGAGTAGAGGATCACGCCCTGCCAGAACAGGAGCCCCGCGAGCGTGACCACGAACGACGGAACCCCGATGATCGCGACGAAGCTGCCCTGGAAGAGGCCGATCAGGGCCGTCACCAGGACCGCGACGACGATTGCGACGATGCCGGTCGTCTCCCAGCTCCCGTCGGGGAACTGCAGCTTCGCCACGACGACGCCTGCGATCCCGGACACGTAGCCGATCGAGAGGTCGATCTCCCCGAGCAGCAGGACGAAGACGACGCCGATCGCGATCGTCGTCACGCCCGCCATCTGCACCATCAGGTTCGTGAAGTTGCCGGCGGTGAGGTAGTTCTCGTTCTGCGAGTAGAAGAAGGCGACGATCAGGATCAGGCCGACGATCACGGGCAGGGTTCCCGCGTCCCCCGCCTTGATCGCCTCGAAGCGCCGGCGGGCGTGGTCGAGAAGGCTGTTGCCGACCCCCGACGCCTCGGCCTCCGCTGCCGCCTCCACCGTGGTGTCGGGCGCGCTCATGCCGACGCCTCGTCGTCGTGCTGCGTGATCCCCGCGACCTTCGTCGGGACGCCGGCGGTGATCGCGTGGACGACCTCCTGCTGGGTCACCTCGCGGCGCTCGAAGAGGGCCGCGTTGCGCCCGAGGCGCAGCACCGTGATGCGGTCCGCCGCCTCGAAGATGTCGTGCAGGTTGTGCGAGATCAGCACCACGGCGAGGCCCTGCTCCGCGAGCCGTCGCACGAGGTCGAGCACCTGGCGCGTCTGGGCCACACCCAGCGCCGCCGTCGGCTCGTCGAGGATCACGATGCGCGAGTTCCACATCACGGCGCGGCCGATCGCGACCGACTGGCGCTGGCCGCCCGAGAGACTCGCCACGGGCTGCCGGATCGAGCGGATGGTGGTGACCGCGAGGCTCTTGAGCGTCTCCGCCGTCCGCGCCTCCATCGGCGCCTCCTTGAGCCGGCGGATGATGTCGCGCTCCTCGCGCCCGAGGTACATGTTCTGGACGACGTCGAGGTTGTCGCAGAGGGCGAGATCCTGGTAGACGACCTCGATCCCGAGCTTGGCGGCGTCCTTCGGGCCCGAGATGGAGACCTTCCTCCCCTCGAAGTAGACGTCGCCCTCGTCGATCGAGTAGATGCCGGCGATGCACTTGATCAGCGTGGACTTGCCGGCGCCGTTGTCGCCGACGAGCGCCATCACCTCGCCGGCGCGGACCTCGAAGTCGACGTCGGTGAGCGCCTGCACCGAGCCGAAGCTCTTGGAGATCCCACGCGCCTCGAGCGTGGGCGTCACCACGTTCGGGGAGGTAGCTGAAGCCATCGTCTCGGTCACTCGTGCGCCCCCGGAGTAAGCAGGTGGGGGAGCCGCCGCAGCGACTCCCCCACCCCGATTGCGTTGATGCCTAGCAGTACTGCTTGTACGAGCCGACGCACACCTCGGACTTCTTGAGCTGTCCGTCCTTGTAGAGCAGGGTGATGTTCCCCTTGGTGATCCAGATCGGCGTGGCGAGGAACGACGGCACGTTGCGCACGCCGTTGTTCGTCCTGCCGTTCGTCTGCGGCTTGCGGCCCTTGAGGATCGCGGTCGCGAGCGCCGCAGCGCCGTTGGCCTCGACCTTCGCGGGCTTGTAGACCGTCCCGGACTGCCAGCCCGAGATGATGTTCTGCGCGCCCTGCGCCGTCGCGTCCTGCCCCGAGAGCGGGACCGGCTGCAGCTTCTTGGCCTTGAGCGCCGTCACCACCGCGTTGGCGAGGCCGTCGTTGGCGGCTGCCACCGCGTCGATCTTGTTGCCGGTCGAGACGAGCATCTGCTCGAAGATCGTGCGGGCCTTCTGGTTGTCCCAGCCGGGCACCGACTGATCCGGGCCCTTGGCCGCCCGGCCGCTCTTGATGAGCGGATCGAGGACGCCCGCGTAGCCCTGCTTGAACAGCTTCGAGTTGTTGTCGGTCGGCCCGCCGTTGAGGTAGGCGATGACCGGCTTCTTGCCCGCCCCGAGCAGGCCCTTGGCCCGCATGGCGGCGAGGACGCCGCGGCCCATGAACCGGCCGACGGTCACGTTCTCGAACGAGACGTAGTAGTCCGCGCCCTTGCAGCCGGTGTTCAGGCGGTCGTAGTCGATCACCTTCGCGCCGCGGGACTGGGCGTTGGAGATGATCTTGCAGCCCGAGCCCGGATCGAGGCTCGTCACGAGGACGACCTTCGCTCCGTTGGCGAGGCACTGGTCGGCCTGCGAGACCTGCTTCTGGGCGTCACCCTCGGCGTTGACGACCGTGGCCGCGATCTTGGCCTTCTTGAAGGCGGCGATGAACGTCGGACGGTCCTGCGTCTCCCAGCGCACCGACGACTTCGTGTCGGGGAGCAGGACGCAGGCCTGGATGTCGGCCCCGGTCTTGCCGCTCGTGGCGAGCGCTCCACCGGCCATCACGGCCAGCGCGAGCACGCCCACGAAGACGGCGAGCAGCGTTTTCTTCACGTGGTTCCTCCTGGCAGGTTGATCGTTCCCGTGCGGCGCAACGCTACAACCGACACGGCCGTTGCACAACAGCGATCGGATCCGACGATCGGCTCCTCCCTTCGGACGTGGTCGGGTCGGCGGCGCATCAGACCGCGGCCCGTGACGGTCCCTCGCGCCCCGCTGCCACCCACGGGGCGGCCAGGACGGTGCGCAGGCTGACGGCGGCCGCGCCGCGGGCGGCCGCGCTCTCGCCGAGGCTCGACGCGCGCACGGCGCAGGTCGACCAGTCGGCTGCGAGCAGATGCTCCTCCAGGCCGGCGACGATCGCCGGGCCGAGCCAGGGCGCGAGGACGGCGTACGCGCCGCCGAGGACGACGCCCTCGAGATCGAGCAGGTTGACGGTCGACGCGACGGCGGAGCCGAGCGTCGCCCCGGCCTCGGCGAGCGCGGCGAGCGTGGCTGCGTCCTCCTCGTCGTGCGCGCGCCGGACGAGCTCCTCGGCGATCGCCTGCGCGCTCGTCTCGCGGCCCGCCTCGAGTCCGGCCGCGCGCGCGAGCGCCTCGAGGCCGACGAGCGTCTCGAGGCAGCCGCGGCTGCCGCACGCACACGGAGGACCGCTGCGGTCGACGGTCAGGTGGCCGATCTCGCCGCCGAACCCGTGCGTGCCGCGGTAGAGCTCGCCGCCGACGAAGATCCCCCCGCCGACGCCGATCTCGCCGTAGAGGAGCACGAAGCTCTCGAGGTCTCGCGCGACGCCCTGCCAGTGCTCGGCGACGGCGGCGAGGTTCGCCTCGTTGTCGACGTGGATCGTCGACGTGAGGCCGAGCCGGCGGTCGAGCTCGTCGGCGATGGGGACGTCCGACCAGCCGAGGTTGGGCGCCCGCAGGAGCGTGCCGGTCGGCGCGCGCACGAGTCCCGGGACCGCGGCGGCGAGGCCGACCACACGCAGGCCGCCGTCCGTTGCGGCGGCGAGCGCCTCGCGTGCGAGCTCGGCGAGCCGGTCGAGGACGGGGGCGGCCGCCGTTCCGCGATTGTCGCGCTCCTGGCGCCGCTCGAACCGCACGTCGCCACGCACGTCCTCGAGGCAGACGGCGAGGTAGTCGACGTTCACCTCGAGCCCGATCGCGGCCACGGTGCCGCCGAGCTCGATGGCGATCCCGGGCCGGCCGATGCCGCGCGGCGGCCCCGCGGGCTGCGCGCTCTCCCGGACGAGACCGAGCTCGATCAGCTCACCCACGAGGCTCGAGACGGTGCCTCTCGTCAGCCCCGTGCCGCTCGCGACGGCGGCCCGAGAGCAGGGCCCGCGCTCGGCCACGTGCCGGAGCACCGTGCCGAGGTTCGCGTGACGCACGGTCGACTGGTCGGCGCGCTTCCTGGAAGGGGTCGAGGCTCCAGAGGGGATCGCGGGCGCAGATCGGGTCATCGGTGTGGGCGCGGTGCAAGCCCCTCCCGTCGAGAAGGGGGTTTGTATGTGCGACGATCAAACTAAATCGCTCGCCGGATGTCAACTCCTGGTGAACGGCTGCAGCCGGTACGGTCGGAGCCCGTGATCGCGGACGCGCACGTCGACCTGCTGCTCGAGCTCGCCTACCGCGAGCACCGCCTCGGCGAGCAGGACGTGTTCGCGCGCACCTGGCTGCCCGTGCTCGAGGCGGGCGGCGTCGGCCTGCAGGTCTGCCCTGTCTACGTCGACGCCGCGGTGCAGCCGGAGGGCGCGCTGCGCGAGGCGCTGCGGCAGGTCGCGTCGTTCCACCGCGCGCTCGACGAGAACCCGACGCGGGTCGCGCAGATCCGCACCGCCACCGACCTCGACGCGGTCGAGCGCGGCGAGCGGATCGGCCTGATGCTCGCGCTCGAGGGCGTCGAGCAGTTCGGCGTCGAGCTGTGGCCCGCCGACGTGTTCCACGAGCTCGGCGTGCGGATGGCCGGGCTCACCTGGAATCGTCGCAACGCCTTCGCGGACGGGGCCGCCGAGGACGGCGGCGGGCTCTCCCGGCTCGGCCGGGAGCTCGTGCGTCGGCTCGTCGCGCTCGGCGTCGTGCTCGACGTGGCCCACGCGTCTCGCGGGACGCTGACCGACGTCCTCCGGGAGGCCGACGGGGCCGCCGTGCTGTGCTCGCACGGCGGCTGCCGAGGCGTGCACGACACGCCGCGCAACCTCGACGACGACCAGCTCCGCGAGCTCGCCGCAGCCGGCGGCGTGTTCGGGCTGATGCTGCACCCGCTCGCGATCGACCCGGTCGAGCGCACCCTCGACCGCGCGGTCGACCACCTCGCACACGCAGCCGAGGTGATGGGCGGCGTCGATCGCGTGTGCCTGGGCGGCGACTTCACGCGCCGCCTGTGGGAGGTGATCCCCCCGCCACCGGCGCCGTCCGACGGGCTGATGCCGCCGGGGCTGCAGCCGGGGCAAGGGCTCGACGGGCTCGCGGGCTCCGACGGCTACCCGAACCTCGTCGCGGTCCTGCAGCGTCGCGGCTGGAGCGAGCACGAGGTCGCCGCGGTGACCCATCGCACGCTGCTCGACTTCCTCCGCCGCTCGCTGCCCGCCTGAGCGGCGGCCGCTCAGGCGCTGCTGCCACCCTGCGCCGGCTGGCCCCCGAGGGCGCGCCACGCGAGCGACGCGACGCGAGCCGGCCAGTCGTCGGGATGCGGCTCGCCCGCCAGCGCGGTGGCGTACCAGCTCCCGGTGAGCATCGTCACGACGAGGTCGACGTCCGCGTCGGCCGCGACCAGGCCGGACGACCGCGCGCGCTCGAGGATCCCCCGGAGACGCGCCCGCCGCGGGGCCACGATCCGCTCGCGGTACAGCGCGCGAAGCCGCGCGTCGGTCGACCGCAGCAGCATCGTCCCGACCATCGAGACGCCGTCGGGCCGGCCGACCCCCCGCCGATAGGCCTCCAGCTCACGCACGAGGTCGGCGAAGGGGTCGTCCGTCGCAGGTCGCTCGGCCGCCTCGGACATGGCCGCGATCGCGGCCGTCGCGAGGTCGGCCTTCGTCGGCCAGCGCCGGTACACGGCCTGCCGGGTGGTGCCCGCGTCGTCCGCCACCGCGGAGACCGAGAGGGCCTCGTACCCGTGCCGGGCGAGGTGACGGCGCGCGACGGCCAGCACGCGGGCGTCGATCTCCGCGTCCCTCGGCCTGCCTGCCGGTCGCGTCTGCATGCGGTGCATCCTACGCGCGGGAATACGATACTGCTCTGTATTGTTATATCTCTCGTCACCGCACCCGACCGACCAAGGAGCAGCCATGAGCGCAGCGATCGACGTCCTCCACCCCGAGCGCCCGAAGCGCATCCTGATCGTCGCCTCCAACCCCTCCGTCTCGCCGCAGACCGGCTGGCCGGTCGGGTTCTGGTGGGCGGAGCTGACCCACCCCTACTGGGAGTTCGTCGAGAGCGGCTACGAGGTGACGATCGCGAGCCCCGACGGCGGTGCCATCGTCCCGGACGGGTTCAGCGACCCGGAGGACGACTCCGGGTACTCGGCCCACGACCTGATCAGCCTCGGGTTCAAGAAGAGCCCCACGCACGCCGCGCTGCTCGAGCGCACCCCGGCGATCGGCGAGCTCGAGCTCGACGCGTTCGACGCGCTCTTCCTCGTCGGCGGGCAGGCGCCGATGGTGACCTTCGTCGACGACGAGCGCGTCCACCGACTCGTCGCGACCTTCCACGACGCCGGCAAGCCGACCGCCGTCGTCTGCCACGCGACCTGCGTCCTCCTGCGCGCCCGTGGGGCCGACGGCCGGCTCGTCGTCGACGGCAAGACGTGGACCGGGTTCGCGACCTCCGAGGAGCGCTTCGCCGACGAGTTCGTCGGTCAGCGCATCCAGCCGTTCTGGATCGAGGACGAGGCGCGCGCGCTGGAGGGCACGAGCTTCGTGGTCAACTCGATGTTCAAGCCGTTCGCGCTGCGGGACGGCAACCTGATCACCGGGCAGCAGCAGTACTCGGGCGCGGCGGCCGCGCGGCTCGTGATCGAGGCGCTGGGGGTCTGACCCGCACCCCTCGCGACGCGCCCGGGACGGCGCGAGGTCGATCGCCACGCCGTCCTCCACACCGACCAGAAGGGAGAGAGGCACATGCAGATCGGCGTTCTCGGAGGCGGCAGGGTCGGCAGCGCGCTGGCGGAGCGCTGGCGCGCCGCCGGCCACGACGTGACCGTCTCCACGCGCGAGACGGTCGCGGAGACCGCAGCGGGCAAGGAAGCCGTGCTGCTGGCCGTGCCGGCCTCGGCCGCACCCGAGGTCCTGGCGGCGGCCGGGCCGCTGGAGGGCACGGTGGTGATCGACGCGACCAACAACCTCTCGGGCGGTCCCGACGGTGCCGCGCTCGCGGCGCTCGTCCCGGGCGCCCGGGTGGTGAAGGCGTTCAACACGGTGTTCTCGCCGTTCTTCGTCGCCCCGCCCGTCCCCGCCGCCTCGCTCGTGCTGAGCGGCGACGACCCGGAGGCGAAGGAGCTCGTCGCGGGACTGGTGCGTGACGTCGGCTTCGAGCCCGTCGATGCCGGCGGCAGCGACGTCACACCTCACGTCGAGGCGTTCGCGAAGCTCGTGATCGGGATCGCGTTCCGCCAGGGGAGGGGCCCGTTCACGTACCGGTTCGAGAGCTCGTGAGCAACGCCCTCGATCCCACGTCGCTCGCCGGCGAGCCCGAGACCCCCGAGGAGGAGGAGCGTCGCACCGGCTTCCTCGAGCTCTTCTTCGACCTCGTGTTCGTGTTCGCGGTCACGCAGGTCGTGTCGCTGATCCTCGAGGACACGAGCGCGGCGGGCTTCGCGCGCTCGGCGCTCGTGCTGGGGATGGTCTGGTGGGCGTGGTCGGGGTACGCGTGGATGACGAACGCGATCGACGTCGACCGGGTCGGCGTCCGCCTGTTGTTCTTGCTCGGGATGCTCGCCAGTCTGCTGATGGCGCTGGCGGTGCCCGACGCCTACCAGGACGAGGGCGCGTGGTTCGCGGTCGCGTACGCCGTGGTGCGCGTCCTCAACGTCGTCCTGTACGACACGGGACTGCGGGGCGATCCCGCCCACCAGGCCGCGTTCCGCAAGCTCGCCCCGTGGTTCCTCGTCGCACCGGCGGTGGCGCTCGCGGGCGGCTTCGCCGACGGCGATCTGCGCGTCGCGCTCTGGACCCTGTCCCTCGCGCTCGACGTGATCGGAACGCTGACCGTCGGGCGCTCGGGCTTCCGCGTCTCCCCCGCCCACTTCGCCGAGCGCTACGGGCTGTTCGTGATCATCGCGCTCGGGGAGTCGGTCGTGGCCGTCGGCCTCGCTGCCGCCGACCTCGACCGCGACGTGCTCTTCGTCACGACCGCGGGCGTGGCCTTCGCGGGCGTCGCGGCGCTGTGGTGGGCGTACTTCGACTGGCCGCAGCTCGCCGCCGAGCGACGTCTCCGACGCGAGCCGGCGGCGACGCGCGGCCCGCTCGCGCGGGATCTCTACACCTTCTTCCACTTCCCGCTCGTGCTCGGGATCATCTTCTACGCCGTCGCGGCGAAGAAGACGCTCGCGCACCCGGACGAGCCGCTCTCGTCCGCAGGCCGCTGGGCGCTCGGGATCGGGGTCGCCTCGTACCTCGCCGCGTTCGCGCTGCAGCGCTACCGGGCGGTTGGCGTCGTCGCGTGGGAGCGGCTCGCCGGCGGCGCCACCGCCGTCGCGCTGGTGGTGGTGCTGCGTCGTCTGGACGCGGTCGCGCTGCTCGCGATCGTGATCGGCCTGGTCGTCGTGGTGACCGCGGCCGAGGCGGCACGGCTGCGGGAGATCCGGTCGAGCGTCCGGTCGTCCGCGGGGTGACGGCGGCTCCTCTCCGGTCGCCTCAGCGGGGGCCGATCCGCGAGAGCACGACGGTCTCGGCCACGTCACTGGCCACGCCGTGCCCCGTGACCGCCTGGACGAAGGGTGGCCCGTCGAGCGCATGCAGGACGAGGTCGGTCCTCGCCGTCACGGTCGCCTGCCGCGGAACGTCGCGGAGCAGCGCGATCTCGCCGAAGGACGCTCCCGGGCCGAACACCTTGCCGAGGATCTCGACCTCGCCGCTCTCGATCACGTAGAAGAGGTCGCCGGGCTCGCCGACCGTGATCACGTCGGTCCCGGCGGCCACCTCGATCCGCTGCAGCGAGCGCGCGAGCCGCTCCAACACCGAGTCGGGGAGCGGCGCGAGGAACGGCACGCCCCGGAGCAGGCCGACCCCGGCCGGGGCGAGCGCGGTGCGGTCGATGCGGGCCAGCACCGGCAGGAGCGCCACGGTCACGATCCCGATGGCGGCCCCGAGGACGAGGAAGGTCGTCTCGAGGCCGACGAGCTCGATCAGGAGCGGCGTCGCCAGGGCCCCGAGCGCCATCGTCGCGATCAGGAGGCTCTCGACCGCGCCGAACACGCGCCCCATGACCTCGTCCGAGACGAGCCGCTGGAGGATCGTGTACGCGTTGATGTCCACGATCGAGTTCCCGAGCCCGATCAGGAGGAACACGCCGACGGCGACCGGGAGCGTCGGGCGCAGCGCGAGGAACAGGAGCGGCACCGACCAGAGCAGGACCCCGTACCCGAAGTCGAGCGCGAGCCTCCCGCGCTGGGCGAGCATCAGCGCCACGAACCCCCCGACGAGGGCGCCGATCCCCAGGATCGAGTCGAGCACCCCCACCCCCGCGTTGCCGAGCCCGAGCTCCTCCAGCGCGAGCACCACGACGAACACGCCCGACGCGCCTGCGACGACGGTCTGCGCCGCGTACACGGTGACGAGGGTCACGAGCCCGCGGTCCGCGGCGATCGCCCGGAAGCCGGCGGTCACCTCGTCCAGGAAGCGCTCCTCGCCGGCGTCCTCCCCGGCCTCCTCTTCGGTCTCGTCCTCAGCGGCCGGAACCCGGATCGCGCCGACCAGCAGCGCCGAGATCAGGAACGTGACGGCGTTGAACGCGTACACCACGGGGATGTCGGCGACGGCGAGCAGGAGCCCGCCCAGCGCGGGTCCCGCGAAGAACCCGACGCTCTCGATCGTGCTGGAGACGACGTTGGCGGCGGTCAGCTCGGCCGGGTCGCGGACGAGCCGCGGCAGGAGCGCGGCCTGCGCCGGGCGGAACGCCGTGCCCGTGATCGAGGTCAGGACGGCGATCACGTACACGATCCACTCGGAGCCGTCGGTCGCGATCACGATCGCGGCGAGCGACACCAGGGCGAGGCGGACGAGGTCGGAGACGACCATCACGCGCGTGCGCGGGAACCGGTCGGCGAGCGTCGCCGTGAACGGTCCGACGATCGCGATCGCCAGGTAGCGGACGACGGCGAGCGCGCCGACGCCGAACGCGCCGGACTGGGTGTAGACGTACACCGCCGCCGCGACCATGTTGGCCCAGTCGCCCACGATCGATGCGGCGAACGCCAGCTGGAGACGGCGGAGCCCCGGGTTCCGGACGACGCGCTCGATCGCCTCGCGCGACTCGCGCAGCTGGGTGCGGATGCCGCTCACCGGAGCAGCCCATCACATCCGGACGGCTCTGTCAGCGCGAACCGTCACGCTGGGACGGGGGCCGGTGGGATGGCGGCTTGGCTCGCGGGCGAGGTCGGCCGGCGGCGGGGCGGGGGCGGCGGGGGGGGGGGGGGGGGGGCGGGGGGGGGGGGGGGGGGGGGGGGGGGGGGGGGGGGCAAGCCCCGCCCCTACAGCGACGCGCCGCCGTCGACGACGAGGGTCGAGCCGGTGGTGTACGCGGCGTCGTCGGAGAGGAGCCAGGCGACGAGCGAGGCGACCTCGTCCGGTCGGCCGAGGCGGCCGAGCATCGCCTCGGCCGCGAGCTCGTCGAGCCGGTCGCCTGCGAGCTCGCGAACGGTCTCGCCGTCGATCGTGCCCGGCGCGACCGCGTTGACGGTCACCCGATCTCCGGCGAGCGCGGCAGCGGCACGGCGCGTCAGCGCGATCAGCCCCGCCTTCGACGTCGCGTAGTGGGCGCCGGTCACGCCCCGCCCCTTGAAGGCCGAGTCGGACGAGACGTTCACGATCCGCCCGCCGCCGCGGTCGGCGAGCAGGGCACCGACGGCGCGGATGCCGAGGAAGGGGCCGCGCAGGTTGACGGCGAGCACGTCGTCCCACTCCTCGGGCTCGATCGCGAACAGGTCGCGCACCACGGTGCGGGCGGCGCAGCTCACCAGCCCCCAGGGCTCACCCGCCCGTTGGAGGGCGACGGCGGCGTCCGCCCACGCCTCGGGGTCGCGGACGTCCAGGGTCACGTCGGCTCCGTGCAGGTCGGCTCCGACGACCGCGTAGCCGTCATCGCGCAGCCGAGCGGCGATCGCCGCGCCGAGGCCGCGGGCGGCACCGGTGACGAGCACGGCCCTCACCGCGCGAGGAGGCTGGCACCGATCGCGCCGCCCATGTCCCCGAGCTCGGCCAGGCGGTACACCGGCGGCTCGCGGAAGAAGGTGTGCGCCCGCGCCGCCTTCTCGATCCGCTTCAGCCAGCGCGGGCCCAGCCGCTCGCCGAGACCACCGCCGATCACGACCGCCTCGACGTCGAGCAGCGTGACCGCCGAGCCGATCCCGACGCCCAGCGCGGCGATCGCCTCGTCGAGGAGGTCGCGGGCGACCTCGTCCCCGGCGTCGAGCGCCCTCAGCCAGACGCCGCTCGTCAGGCGGTCGCGACCGCGCTTGCGCATCAGGTCGAACAGCACGGTCTTGCGCCGTCGCGCCTCGCGCCGCGCGCGCTCCTCGAGCGCCCCACGGCCCGCATACGCCTCCACGCAGCCGCGCAGCCCGCAGTTGCACCTGCGCCCTCCGGGCTTCGCGCAGACGTGCCCGATCTCCCCCGCGGAGCCGCGACCGTGGAGCAGCCGACCGTCCACGACGAGGCCCCCGCCGACGCCCGTGCCCCAGAACACCCCCAGGAAGCTCCGGTACTCCCGTCCGACGCCGTAGCGCCGCTCTGCCTCGACGGCGACGCTCACGTCGTTCGCGATCGCGACGGGGACGCCCAGCTCGGCGGCGAGCGCGGGGCCGAGCGGGAACGGCGCGTCCCAGCCCTCGATGTTGACCGCCTCGAACACGACGCCCGCGGCGGGATCGATGCTCCCGGGCGCGCCGACCCCGACCCCTCGCAGGCGCGCGGGGTCGATCCCGCCCTGGGCCAGCGCGTCGCCGATCGTGCCGGCGAGCTCGGCGACGACGGCCTCGGGCCCACCGCGGGTCGGCGTGTTCCTGCGCCCCGCCCCGAGCACGCGCGCGGCGCGACCGGTGACGACGGCCTGGATCTTCGTCCCTCCCAGGTCGAGTCCCGCCCAGACGCCGGGTGCGGGGCGCGCCTCGCTCACCGCAGCCACCGCACGACCGCGTCGAGTGGTCGTCGGTTCGCGCGCTCGCTCCACTCCTCCGGCGAGCGAGCGGAGACGTCCCGTGGCCGCTCGGGGAGGCCGAAGGCGAGCACGATCGCGACGGTCTCCTCGACCGCCGCTCCGGTCGCCGCGCGCGCCGCCTCCTCGTCGCGCACCCCGTTCGGGCAGGACGCGACGCCGGCGTTCCAGGCGGCGAGCAGCATCGACTGCGTCGCCCGACCGGCGTCGAACGCCACCGGGCCCTTGCCTGCGACCAGCACGGCGACGACGAGTCCCGCCCGGAGCACGTTCTCGGGGACGTACACCGCCGCAGCGAGGCGCTCGACCCGATCGCGATCCTCGACGACCACGAACGTCCACGGCTGGCGGTTGGCGGCCGAGCCGGAGAGGCGCCCTGCGTCGAGGATCCGACGGACCGTCTCGGACGGGAGCGGATCGGGCAGGTAGCGGCGCTCGTCGCGCCTGCTGGCGATCGCGAGGAACGTGTCCACGGCAGTAGCGTAGTGCCCTGCATGGGCGAGCAGGCACGGGTCAGTCTTCTCCGCTGGCTGCACAGGCAGCTCCGGCAGCCGACGCCCCAGCGGGAGCGGCTCGAGGCGGCGGTCGCGCACGACGACCCGGCGGAGGCGAGACGCCTGCTCGACCTGTTCCCGTTCTCCGAGTCGCAGCGACACCACGTCGAGGGCCTGATCGAGGAGTGGGAGCGCACCCGTGACGACGGCTAGCGCCGCCAACGCGTCGGTCGTCCGCTCCATCTTCGAGGCGTTCGCGCGCAAGGAGGGCCTGGCGCTCCGCGGCGTGTTCGCCCGCGACGCGGTCTGGGTGGTGCCGGGCGCGAGCGGGGTCGCCGGCACGTATCGCGGCCGCGAGGCGATCTTCCGCTTCCTGGCACGGCTGCCGAAGGAGACGAACGGCACGTACGGCTCGCAGCTGATCGACGTGCTCGCGAGCGACGAGCGGGTCGCGGCGGTGTACCGCGCGACCGGGGAGCGCCGGGGGCAGCGACTCGACCTGCTGCAGGTCTTGCTGTTCCGCCTCGAGCGCGGCGTCGTGGTCGAGGTGCTCGCGCTCCCGTCCGACCCCGTCGCGTTCGACGCCTTCTGGGCCGCGTGACGCCCGGTCGCAGCGGGCGGCGCGCGGCGGCGGTCCGTACCATCGGGTGGCGATGAGCGCGCCTGCACTCGCCGGGGTGGGTCATCCGACCGTCACGATCCGCGGCACGGCCTACCCGCTGCTGCTCCCGCGCCCGACGGATCCCCGGCTCCATCTGGCGGCGGTCATCACCTCGCTCCAGGTGCTCGGCCAGGTGGCCTTCGACTTCGACCTGTCGATCGCGCAGATCCTCGTCTCGCTGCTCACGTGCGCCGTGCTCGAGGTCGCGATCGTCTTCCGCCGCCGTCGGGTGGTGATGTGGCCCGCCAGCGCGCTCCTCACGGGCAACGGGATCGCCTTCATCCTGCGCGTCCCGGGGACGGAGCACGGCGACTGGTGGAGCATGCGCGGGTGGTGGATCTACGCCGGGACGGCCGCTGTCGCGCTCCTCTCGAAGCATCTCGTCCAGGTCGGCGGCACCCACGTCTTCAACCCGTCGAACGTCGCGCTCATCCTCTGCTTCCTGCTGCTCGGGCCGGAGCTGGCCGATCCGCTCGCGCTCTGGTGGGGGCCGATGTCGCCGTGGATGGCGCTCGCGCTGGCGATCATCGTCGGTGGCGGGCTGGCGATCCTCTCCCGTCTCGGGCTGCTCGTGATGGCCGCGACGTTCTGGCTCGTCTTCGCGGCCGGGATCGGCGTGCTCGCGCTCAGCGGACACGAGATGCTCGCGCGTTGGCACCTCGGGCCCATCACCGGTGTCGAGTTCTGGCGCGTGCTCGTCTTCTCGCCGGAGGTGCTGATCTTCCTCTTCTTCATGATCACCGACCCGCGGACGATCCCCTCCGGCCGTCGTGGGCGCGCGATCTTCGCTCTGGGCGTCGCGCTCACGGCCGTGCTGCTGATCGCGCCCCAGACGACGGAGTTCGGCACGAAGGTCGCGCTGCTCGGCGCGCTGACGCTCGCGTGCGCGACGCGGCCCGTCGTCACGGCGCTCGCCGCCCGCCGAGGTGAGCGGCGAGGCGTTCCCGGCCGCTCGCGCATCGCGCTCGGCGGGGCCGCCGTGGTCGGCTCGATCGCGTTCGTCGGCGTGCTGGTGCTGGCCGGGATCCCGGCGCGCCCCTCGTCCGCGGAGGCGGGCGTGACGGCGGCGTCGGCCATCCCGCTGCCGGCGGTCGAGGTCGCACCGTCCGACGGGCTCGCCGCCGGCCTCGACCGCGCGACCGCCGAGCGGGTCGCCCGTGACCTCCTGGTGGCCCTCCGCGTGGAGGCCGAGGCCATCCGCGCCGGCGACCGCGACCGCGCGACCGCCGGCGCGACGGGCGCCTGGCTGGCGACGGTGTGGCAGCGCATCGACGCGGCCGCGGAGGGCCCGGTCGAGCTGTCCGCCTACGCCCCGAGCCGGATCACGATCGCGCTGTCGCCCGGCGAGGGGCAGGGGCAGCCGGTCGTGCTGGCGACGGTCACGGGCACGGTGACGACCGAGACCGTCGAGCCGGGCACGGGCGACGTCGTGTCCCGCTCGGAGCCGATGCCGGTCGAGCGGACGTTCCACCTGGTGCTCGAGGGCGGTCGCTACGTCGTCGCGCAGGTGGAGGGCGTCGCTTCCGCCGGCAGCGGCCCGGCGGCCGGCGGGCCGATGGGGTCGGTGCGGCTGGTGGACGTCGCCGCCGCCGTCGGGCTCGACGTCCGTCACGACGCGTTCCGCGGGGGAGTGTCGGGAGACCCGGCGGCGATGATGGGCGGCGGTCTCTGCTGGCTCGACTACGACGCCGACGGGTGGACGGACCTGTTCGTCGTCAACGCCTACGCCGAGTCCGACCGCCGGGGCTCACCCGGCGGCGAGCTCGGCCGCTCACGACTCTTCCGCAACGACGGCGGCAGGTTCCGCGACGTCACCGAGGCGGCGGGGATCGACCTCCGGCTGAAGGGAACCGGCTGCGTGGCGGCCGACCTCGACCTCGACGGGCACACCGACGTCGTCGTCACGACGGCGGCGTACGACGCCGCGCGTGACGCGTACGACGCGCTGCTCTGGAACGACGGCGACGGCACATTCACGGAGGGCGCCGAGGCGGCCGGGGTCTCCGAGCCGGGCTGGCACGCGGGAGCGACCGTCGGCGACGTCGACGGCGACGGACGCCCCGACCTGTTCGTGGCCGGGTACACCGACGTCAACGCCCCCGTCCCCGGCTCGAGCGACGGGTTCCCGACCGACCACCTCGCCGTGCGCGACCTCCTGTACCTGAACGTCGGGCCGGGCCCGAACGGGCGCCCGCGCTTCCGCGAGGTGGGTCGGGCAGCCGGGATCGAGCGCGCGGGGATCAGGCACGGGCTGGGCGCGGTGCTGACCGACGTGGACCTCGACGGGCGCCTCGACCTGCTCGTTGCGAACGACGAGGACCCGAACAGCCTCTACGTCAACGTGCCGTGGCCCGGCGGCGCGGACGCCGATCCCACCGGCCTCGGCTTCCGGCTCGAGGATCGCGCCGGGGCGCTCGGCGTCGCCGACGAGAACGCCGGCATGGGCGTCGCGGCGGCGGACGGGAACGAGGACGGTCGGCCCGACCTCGTGGTCACGAACTCGCGCGACCAGCTGCACGCAGCGGCGTGGAGCGACGGCGACGGCTTCGCCGACGCGCGGCCCGACCTCGCGCCGGCGCTCTCGCGCTCGTCGACGGGCTGGGGAACCGCGTGGGCGGACGTGGACAACGACTCCCATCTCGACCTCGTCGTCGCGAACGGCGCGATCCCGCTGACGAGCCTCCGCGGCGACGCCGAGCGCGTCCAGGTGCTCCAGGCCGGCGCCGGAGCCGGGACCGCGGCCGGCTTCGCCGACGCGAGCGCCCTGGTCGGCGCCCCGGCGACGCCGCGCGTCAACGGTCGCGGCCTCGCCGCCGCCGACTTCGACAACGACGGCGACCTCGACCTGGCGGTGAACGCCATCGGTGGGAGGTTGGTGCTGCTGCGCAACGACGGCGCGACGGGCCACTGGCTCGGGGTGCGCCTCGTCGGCCTCGGCCCGGGCACCCGCGTCACCGCGGTGCTCGGCGACGGCCGGCGCCTCGTCAGGGAGGCGCAGGCGGGCGGCAGCTACCTCTCCTCGCACGACCCCCGGCTGCACTTCGGGCTCGGCGAGGAGGAGCGCGTCGCGGAGCTCGTCGTCCGCTCGCCCGACGGCCGCGAGACGACGCTCGAGGACGTGGCCGCAGACCGCGCGGTCGAGATCGGGCCGTAGCGCGGCGCCGACGCACCGCTCGACCTCGCGATCCCCACGCCGCCCTGAGGCGCGCTCCGCCACGCCTCGGCGCCCGCCGGTCAGAGGATCCGGGCACCCGAGGCGTCGTAGGCCTCGAGCGCGGTCCCGCCGACGGGGGTTGCGTCCACCTCGTCCGCGAAGAGCGTGAACACGACGGCGTCGCGGCGTGTGGCGGCGTCGGCGACCGGGAGGCGGCGGCGGAGCGTGGCCTCCTCGACGAAGCCGAGCTTGCGCGGCACCGCGAGGCTGGCAGCGTTGGCCGGGTCGACGCGGATCTCGACCCGGTCGACCCCCGCCACGGCGAAGGCGACGCGCGTCAGGGCAGCCGTCGCCTCCGTCGCGAGTCCCTGCCCCACCCGGCTCGCGCGGATCCAGTACCCGATCTCGAGCGCTCCGTCCCCGACGCGGGTGTGCAGCCCCGACCCGCCGACGACCTCGCCCTCGGCGCGGTCGAAGAGCCCGTAGGCGAAGTCCTCCCCGAGGTCGAACCGCCCGCGGAAGCGACGGAGCAGACCGACCTTCTCGGCGAGCGGCTGCGGATCGTCGTGCGCCCAGGGCATCCACGCGCGCAGGTGGTCGAGGCTCGAGTCGATCGCCTCCTTGAGCAGCGCGGCGTCCCCGGGATCCCAGCAGCGGATCACGAGGCGCTCGGTGACCACGCGGTACGGAGGCACGTTCGCCATCGAGCGATCCTAGAGCGGATCCTGCGCCTCGCGATCCGTTAGGGTCGACGCGTGCGCGAGCGCCTCGCAGCGATCTACACGGCGGCGCTCGCCGACGTGCTCGACGACCGCGGGCTGCGCGAGCAGGTGCTGCCGCCCGAGATCCGCGGGCTCGCGCCCGGCACGCGGCTGGCCGGGCAGGCCTTCACGGTCGAGGGGCGTCCGGCCGACCACGGGGACTGGGACGGCTCGATCCGCAAGACCCTCGCCATGCTCGGCTCGGTGCCCGCCGAGCACGTGGCCGTGTACCAGTGCCACCACGGGCGTGCGGCCCACTTCGGCGAGCTGTCGGCCACGTCGCTGCTCGCGCGCGGCGTCGCCGGCTGCGTGATCGACGGAGGCTGCCGCGACACGCGCTTCATCCTCGGAGAGGGCTTCCCCGTCTTCGCACGGCACGTGACCCCCGAGGACTGCACCTGGCGCTGGGAGGTGGTCGCGACGCAGGAGCCGATCACGATCGGCACCGTCGTCGTCCGGCCTGGCGACTGGGTCGTGGGCGACGACGACGGGGTGGTCGTCGTGCCGCAAGACGTCGCCGCCGAGGTGCTCGCCGAGGCGGAGGCGAAGGTCGGCACCGAGAGCGCGATCCGTGCGGCCGTGCGCGAGGGGATGACGCCCCTCGAGGCGTACGAGCGCTACGG
>CAZUVW010000003.1:32485-47222 GCA_964623875.1 uncultured Gaiellales bacterium | reverse complement strand
CCGCCACTCGAGGCATCGGGGAGCGACCCCACGTCCACCCGTGGCGCCGGGTCGCGCACCATGCCCGCCATGCCCTCGCTCCCCTCGCCTCCGCAGCCGGCGAGGACGAGCGCACAGGCGACCGTCAGCGCCGTGCCGATCGCACCGAGGCGTCTCACCCTGCCACGCTCCCCCCATCGGGCGGTGGCGCACCTGCGCTCCGCTGCTCCTGACGTCGTCGCGCGAAGGACACGGCGAGCCCCACGACGACGAGCAGGATCAGAGGAACGAGCAGCATCCGCGGGAACCGCTGACCCGGGGGAGGTGCGTAGTCGAGGCTCCCCTCGATCGCGAGCGTCTCGCCGTCGATCGTCCCCGGGATCACCCAGTCGAAGACAGGATGCGGGCTGCCGCGATCGGCGACGACGACGGGAGGGTCGGATCGGCTCATCCAATGGATGCGGTGGTCGTGCCAGCCGAAGGGCCGACCGGCCTCGCCCACCTTCGCCCACACCGGAGGAGCCCGCGGGTCGACGCGCTCGGGGAGCTCGACGCCGCCGTAGCGAGCCTCGTTCAGGTACGTCGCCGGTGACCGCTCGTTGCGGAGCACGCCGCGCTCCGTGAACCGGAGGTACGGCTCGCCCGCGTATCCGAGAATGACCACGTCGTGTCCCCTCACCTCCAGCTCGATCTGGTCGTCGCCGTCCAGGATGCGGGCGGACAGGCCGGCGTCGGAGGGGTCGATCGCGGTGATCGACGCGGTGAAGCCGCGTGCAGCCCAGTCCCCGTGGGCCGACGCCCCGGTGCCGAGCGCGAGCGCGGCGAGGCACGCCGCGGTGAGCGCAGCGAGGCGGTGGCGTCGGTGCGGACCGACGAGTCGAGCGCTCGGGCATCCGCCCTGCAGGCTCGCCGGCCGCAGCAGCTTCGGCTCTGCGGGGTCGATGACGATCTCCTCTTCGCTGGTGGACGCACGGCGTGCCGCCGTGCGCAGGTCACCGAGCGGGGAGCGGCGGCCCGCGCGGACCGAGAACGCGGCCGCTCGGCGAGGAGCGACGCGCCGGAGGTGCGTCGAGCGCCCAACGGACGCCCTGGGTCGGAACGAGGCGGATCCTCGCGGGCAACAGCCTGGCGACCACGCGCGCCGTGTGGAGGAGCAGGCGAGCGAGCAGGTACGCACCGAGCGCGAACGGGATCTGCAGGAGCAGGCCGAGGACGAAGGTCCGCTCCGCCATCGCGCCCCACGGCATCGCACCGTCGTGCAGCAGCCGCTCGAAGTGCTCCTGGAGCATGAAGGTCACCGGCGCGACGGTGAGGAAGAGCGACGGCCGCAGGACCGATCCGGGGCGCCCGCCGCGCGTCTCCCTGATCTCCGCCAGGAGCGCGAGACCGACGACGAGGGTCACGAGGGCCAGGCAGAGCGGCGCGAGGGCGAGATAGCCGTGTCCCGAGTCCGCGAGGAGCCGCACCCGCTCGCCCGGCGCCGGCGCGGCGAGCCGGTAGCCGACGGCGTGCGCCACCTGCGAGCCGGCGACGGCGAGGCCGAACCCCATCGTCAGCGCTGCGAGTCGTCGCACGCGGCCATACTACGCGCGCGCCGGCGCTCCACTGCAGGTGATGGGGCGCTCCACCGTGGCTCCGCACCGGCGAACGTCGCTCCGCCGTCGCAGCGCCTCGCCGAGCCGCGCACCCCGATGCGGTCGAGCCCTTGCAGGCACGCCTGGGTCGACACATGATCAGAGCCGTGGAGGATCGCGAGGGGGAGCGCGAGCACAGGGGATCGGTGACGCCTGGGATGCTCGAGTGCGAGACGTGCGGGCGCGTCACCGTCGACGTGGAGCGCGGCTGGCGTGCGGTGCACTGCATCGACCGCGACGACCGGCTCGTCCTCGTCGTGTACTGCGCGGAGTGCGCGGCCGAGGAGCTCGACGGCAGCTGACAGGCCCCGCCGGCACGTGGGGGAACGACGAGGGGGACACGCGCCGACGGGGCCGTCCCAGGATCTTCCCCCTCGCCGCCGAGATCCCTACGCGCGACGTTCGAGCCGAGACGCGGGGCTAGACGCTCTCTCCCTCGGTGCCCTCCTCGAGCTCGAGGTCGATCAGCCCTCCCAGCGCGACGAGGTGCTCCTCGCGCAGCCAGCCGGCCGCGAGCGGAAACCCGCCGGCTCGCCGAACGGCGTCGCGCACCGGGATGCGCCAGCGGTGCTCGAGCAGCGCGATCACCGCGCTCGCGCCCTCGGGGATCCGCTCTGCGAGGGCCCAGGAGGTGTCGTCGTCGAACAGGTGCCCGTCGGCCATCGCCCGCATGCCCCACGCGGCGCCGACTTCCATGCCGGGCTCGCCCGCGGCGCCCAGGCCGATCAGCGCGCCGATCCCCGCGCCGAGCGCGAGCGCCTCGTCGTCGCCGAGGTCGCTCAGCTGGATGGTCTCGATCACGCCGTGCTCCCGGTGGCGCACGGCCATCAGGTCGACGAGGCGCAACACGTCGTTGTCGCGCAGACGTTCGAGCTCCTCCCGGATCTCGCCGAACTCCGCCTCGCCCTCGAACCCGAGGACCACGACCTCGACCGGGCCGACCATCAGGCCTCCCCTCCCCTTCGCAGTCGGTGCAGCTTGTCGGACGGGTGGAACGCCTCGATGCGCCGAGTCGTCCCGGATCGCGAGCGCATGACCATCGACTCGGTCTCGACGCCCGCGGCGCTCACGCGCACGCCCTGGAGGAAGAAGCCGCCGGTCACGCCCGTCGCGGCGACGAAGACGTCGTCGCCGCGCACCAGGTCGTCGTGGGTCAGCTTCGCGTCGACGTCGAACCCAGCGGCCACGAGCGCCGTGCGCTCCTCCTCCGACCGCGGCCAGAGCCGCCCCTGCACCGCACCGCCGAGGCACTTGATCGCCGCGGCCGAGATGACGCCCTCCGGCGTGCCCCCTACCCCCATCAGCAGGTCGATGCCGGTGAAGGGCTGCGCCGCCGCGATGCACGGCGCGACGTCGCCGTCGCGGATCAGGCGCACGCGTGCGCCGGACTCGCGCAGCTCCGCGATCAGCGCCTCGTGCCGGTCGCGCTCGAGGACGACCACGGTCAGGTCGCCGACCTCCATGCCCTTCGCCTCGGCGACGCGCCGGACGTTCTCCGTCGGCGAGAGGTCGATGTCGATCGCGTCGGCGGCCTCGGGGCCGACGGCGATCTTGTCCATGTACATGGCCGCTCCGGGGAAGAACATCGAACCACGTTCGGCGACCGCCATCACCGAGATGGCGCCGGGGATGCCGAGCGCCGTCAGTCGCGTCCCCTCGAGCGGGTCGACCGCGACGTCGACCTGCGGCCCTGTGCCGTCACCGACCTCCTCGCCGTTGTAGAGCATCGGGGCCTCGTCCTTCTCCCCCTCGCCGATCACCACGACGCCCCGCATCGAGACGGTGTTGACCATCAGGCGCATGAGGTCGACGGCCGCCTGGTCGGCTGCGACCTTGTCGCCGCGCCCGACCCAGCGGGCGGCGCCCATCGCCGCGGCCTCGGTCACGCGCACGAGCTCGAGGGCGAGGTTGCGGTCGGGCGGGCGAGTGGTGTCGATGCTCACGGCGACCCCGATCCTACTCCGGCGGGCGCGTCGGCGACGCGCACGCCGACCGGCCCCGTGACGACCGCGACGGCACCCGCGACGAGGACGAGGAGCGCGCCGACGCCGGTCGCCGGGCCGACCTGCTGTCCGAGCAGCGCCGCCGCGAGGAGGATGCCGGTCACCGGCTCCAGGAACGTGAGCAGGCCGGCGACCTGAGCCGTGACGTGTCGGAGGAGCGCCGCGTACACGAGCGTCGAGACGCCGGTGAACACGACCCCGATCACGAGCACCGCCCCGACCTCCGCCGCGTCCACCGGCAGCACCCGGCCGGCTGTCACGAGCAGCGGGGCCACCACGAGCGCTCCGATCGCGCAGTCCCAGAAGGCGATCGTCAGCGCGGGCACGTCGGCCAGCAGCAGGCGACGGGAGAGCAGGACGAGCACCGCGTACAGCGCGGCCGAGCCGAGTCCACAGGCGATCGCTGCGGCCGACGCGGCCTGGCCGTCCCCACCGCCTTCGAGCGCCACGAGCCCGATCCCCACACCCCCTGCGACGAGCGCGACGAGCACCGCGGGCGTCGTCCGCTCGGGGAGCACCAGCGGGGCGATCAGCGCGATGAGCACCGGCGCCGCGTAGAAGGTGACGACCGCGAGCGCGACCGAGCCGCGCTTCGCCGCCTCGAAGAAGAGCAGCCAGTGGGCTGCCTGCACTGCCCCGAGCAGGGCGAGCCGCGCGAGTCGGCCGCGCGGGCGCAGCAGCCGCGTCCGCCCTGCGAGCACCGCGACGAGCGCGAGCGTCCCCGCGGCGACCGCGAGACGCGCGAACGTGAGAACCGTCGCCTCGAGCTCGACGGCCACGACGAGCACCGCGACGAGCCCCCACGATGCGGCGAGGAGCGCCATGCCGAGGTTCCACCGCACCGGGCGACTCTACGCCGCAGGTGGCACCCCCGTCCGCCCGGACGGCATAGGATGGGTCGTCGATCCAAGGAGGCTCCTGTTGCGCCCACTGCTGATGGCCGGACTCGTGCTCGGCATCGTGCTCCTCGCTCTCGACTTCGGGATCCTCGGCATGGTGGCGATGCTCGGCGCCATCCCGGTCGCGTTCGTCGCCTGGCTCCTCGCCAACGACCGCTGACGCCCTCGGGCAAGGACGCTCGCTCGCGCTCGCTCTGCGGTCGACCGCACCGGGCCGGGCGAGCCCGGCCCCTACATGCGCTCGGGTGCCTCGACCCCGATGAGGTCGAGGCACCGGGCGACGACCGCGCGGGTCGCCAGGCACAGGGCGAGGCGGAACGGCTCCCGGTCGGAGCCGAGCACCTTGTGCTGGTGGTAGAAGCGGTGGAAGTCGTCGGCCACGCGGATCGCGTAGGTCGGGATCGCGTGCGGCCCCCGCCGCGCGGTCGCCTCCCGCACGACCTCGGGGAGCTCCGCGAGCCGCTTGACGAGCTCTCGCTCCTCGCTCGCGAGCGGGCCGATCGAGAGGGGGCCACGCGCGGCGGCGAGCGCGTCGGCGTCCGCGTTGCGGAGGATGCCGGCGATCCGGGCGTGCGCGTACTGCACGTAGTAGACGGGGTTCTTCTGGCTCCGCTCGGCAGCGAGGTCGACGTCGATCTCGATCGCCTGGTCGTGGCCACGCGAGACGAGGTACCAGCGGGCGGCGTCGACGCCGATCTCGTCGACGAAGTCGTCGAGGAAGACGACGTCCCCGCGGCGCTTCGACATCTTCGCCGCCTCGCCCCCTCGGGTCAGGTGCACCAGCTGGTAGATGAGCACCTCGACGGATCCGGGCGGGTGCCCCAGCATCTCGGCGAGCGCCTGGAGACGACCGACGTAGCCGTGATGGTCGGCGCCGAGCACGTAGATCAGTCGGTCGAACCCCTTGGCGTACTTGCGACGGATGTACGCGGCATCCGCCGCGAAGTAGGTCGGCTCGCCGTCCGAGCGGAGCACCACGCGATCCTTGTCGTCGCCGTAGCCCGACGTGCGCGCCCAGACGGCCCCGTCCTGCTCGAAGGTCTCCAGCTCCGCGAGCGCGAGCGGGATCTCCGCCTCGACCGCGCTCTGCCGCTCGAAGGTGTCGAAGTGGACCCGGAACCGCTCGAGGGTCGCCTCGATCCGCTGGAGCATCGCCGGCACCGGGTCGCCCTGCTCCCGCGCGAGGTCTGCGACGTAGTCGCCGTGGTAGCCGTCCTCCGGAGGCTCCTCGCCGCGCCGCCGCGCCTCCACCGAGGCGCGGAAGCGGTCCATCTGGGCCCCGGCGTCGTTGTAGTAGTACTCGCGCTCGACCTCGTGCCCGGCGAACGCGAGCAGCCGCGCCACGCAGTCGCCGTAGGCGCCGTTGCGGGCCGCCGCGACGGTGATCGGGCCCGTCGGGTTCGCGGAGACCATCTCGACCTGGATGCGCTCGCGCGGATCCGCGGAGCCCCCACCGAAGCGCACGTCGGCCGCGACGACCGCCGCGAGCGCGTCGGCCACCCAGGCGTCGGTCATCTGGAGGTTGAGGAAGCCCGGTCCTGCGACCTCGACCGCGGCCACGCCGCCCAGCTCACGGATCCCGGCTGCGAGCTCCTCCGCGACCTCACGCGGCGAGCAGCGGCGAGCACCGGCGAGGCGCATCGCGACGTTGCTCGCGTAGTCGCCGTGCGCCGCCTCGGACGGCCGTTCGAGCGCGACCGGGACGCCGGCCAGCGCGGAGAGCGCCGCCGACAGGTCTCTGACCGGATCCGCCACGGTCAGGTCTTGGCCGTCGCCTCGATGTAGCGCAAGACGAGGTCGCGGAGCGTGACGAGCCCGATCAGCCTCCCGTGGTCGACGACGATCGCCCGGGAGAGCCCGAACCGGTACAGGAGTCGCGTCGCGTACTTCACGTCCATGTCCGCATCGACGGAGATGACAGGCTTCGACATCACCTCGTAGACGCTCGTCCGGTCGGGCGAACGGTTCGCGCTGACGACGTGCTCGGCGATGTCGTGGATCACGACGATCCCGTACTCGTCGCCCTCGTGCCGGCGGTCGACGACGACCGAGCTGACGCCGTGCGCGCGCATGATGTCGGTCGCCTCTCGTACCGTGGCCAGCCCGTCGACGACCTGCGGCCGCTCGGACATCACGTCGCGCACCGTCACGCTCTCGTGCACGCTCATATCTCGTCCTCGATCTCGTCCCTGATGCGTTCGAGCTGGCTCGTGAGACCGACGACGTCCTCCACGTCGAGCTGGAACGCGATGCCCGCGCCGTACTGCTCGTCGAACCGGCACTCGCGCGCGATCGACTCGAGGATGTGCCTGCTGAGATGGGCCTCGACGACGAACAGAAGCGCGTCGCGCTGCTCCTCGAGGTCGAGGCCGAAGAACGTCTTGGCCGGGGTCAAGCCCTCGCCGCGAGCGCTCGTGATCACCGTGCAGCCGGTCGCGCCTTCCCTGCGGGCGACCTCGATCACCTGGTCGGTCGTTTCCTCGCCGACGAGGGCGATGATCACCTTGAACTTCATCGCCGCGGCTCTCGACGCCGGTCGTCGCGGCGCGCGCGCACCGCGGACAGCTGCGCGTACCCCATCACGGCGATGATCGGGAACAGGCTCGCCAGCGCGATCAGACCGAAGCCGTCCACGAGCTCGCTGCGGCCGGGGACCGTCGAGGCGAGGCCGAGCCCGAGGGCGGTGACGAGGGGCACGGTGACGGTCGAGGTGGTCACGCCGCCCGAATCGTATGCGAGCGGGACGATCTCCCTCGGCGCGACGAGCGTCTGGACGATGACGACGAGGTAGCCCGCGATCATGAACAGGTACAAGGGCGTGCCGGTGACGATCCGGACTGCTCCGACCGCGATGCTCGCTCCGACGCCGAGCGCGACAGCGACCCGCAACGGCCAGGCCCGCACCGTCCCTCCCGACACCTGCTCGGCCTTCAGCGCGACGGCGATCAGCGACGGCTCGGCGATCGTCGTGGCGAACCCGACCGCTGCGGCGAAGAGGATCACCCAGTAGTAGCGCCACCACGCGAGCGTCTCTCCCGGCACGGCGCCGAGGAACGCGGGCTCGGTCAGCTGCGTCGCCATGCTCCGTCCGACGGGGAACAACGCCTCCTCGAGCCCGACCACGAAGAGCGCCAGACCCACGACGACGAGCACGAGCCCGGCACCGACGCGGTGGGGGTTCGGCAGCGGCCGGCGGAGCACGACGAACTGGAAGAAGGCCAGGATGGCGACGATCGGGAGAACGTCGCGCAACGTCCCGGTGAGAGCGCTCGCGAGCGACGCGGTCATCCGCTCACCATCCCGAAGAGGAGCACGAACACGATCGGTGTGAGGCTGGCGAACGCGATCAGCCCGAACCCGTCGATCAGCGGCGAGCGGCCCTTTACGACGAGGGAGAGCCCGATCCCGAGCGCGGCGACGAGCGGGACGGTGATCGTCGACGTCGTCACCCCGCCCGAGTCGTAGGCGAGCCCGACGACCTCGTCGGGTGCGAACGGCGTCAGCAGCACCACGATTCCATACCCACCGATGATCAGCAGGTGCACCGGCCACCCCTTCACGATCCGGATCACGCCGACGGCGATCGCGAGACCGACGGACGCCGCCACCGTGTACCGGAGCGCGAGGGCGTAGCCGCTGCCGTCCGCCGCCGTCTGCCCGCGGCTCTCGGCCCGGACCCGTGCCGCCTCGTCGGCGACGGCCATCAACGCAGGCTCCGCCACGGTCGTGCCGAACCCGAGCGCGAACGCGAACACCAGGAGCCACAGGACGCTGCCCTTGCGCGCGAACGCGCCCGCCATGCTCTCGCCCACGGGGAAGAGCGCCAGCCGGAGGCCCTGGACGAAGAGCGTCAGCCCGACGACGACCGCGAGCAGGCCGAGGAGGGCGGCACCGACGTCGGGGAAGGGCTCGCGGATGACGGCGAGCTGGAACGCGACGATCACGATCACGATCGGAGCGAGATCTCTGAGGCTGTCGCGAACGAGCGCTCCCAGAGCGTGCAGGGCGTGGCCGACCGAGAGGGATGAGGTGTCGCGGCGCAACCAGGCCGACGGTACCGCAGCCGCAGACCGTCGACCGCGTCCCGGTGGACGATCCGGCGAGGGCTAGCGGGCGGCGGAGGCGCGGGCGCCGCGGGCGCGCGTGTTCGTCGCGGTCGCCGCGGTGATCCCGTCGCGCGCGAGCGTCTCTGCGACCTCCTCGCGCGCCTTGAAGATCCGCCACTTGACGGTCGCCAGCGTCACCTCGAGCGCCTCGGCGATCTCGGAGTACGAGAGCCCGACGACGTCGCGCAGGAGCAGGGCCATCTTCAGATCGACGTTGAGCGACTCGACGGCGCGCCAGAGCGCGTCGATCGTCTCGGTGCGCTCGAACGGCTGGTCGACGACCTCGAGCGGCGGGATGTCGTCGAGCGTCACGGTCGCGCGCGGGCGCCGCTCGAGCGACCGCAGCTCATCGAGCACGCGGTTCTTCGTCACCTGGAACAGCCACGTCGTGAAGCGCGAGCGCAGCGAGAAGCCCGGCAGGCCCTGATAGACGCGGAGGAAGACCTCCTGCGTGAGGTCCTCCGCGAGATCGCGGTTGCCGACGAGCCGGACGACGTAGTTGTAGACGGGCCGCTCGTACGCCTGGACGAGCACCGCGAACGCCCGCTCGTCACCACGCTGAGCCTTGCGGAGCACTCCGAGGTCGGGCTGCGTCAGGGCCACTGTGGGGCGAGTGTACCCCTGGCCTCAGAGATCACACCAACTTCTTACCTCTTGCTGAAATGTCAGCGATTATCGGGCGCGTCGGCGTCTGACGCGGTCGCGAGGAGCGACCGTCCGGTCATCTCGGGCGGGGGCTCGATCCCGAGGAGGTCGAGCACCGTCGGTGCGAGGTCGGACAGGCCGCCGCCGCGTCGCAGGGCGGGGGCGTCGTCGGTGAGGACGAGCGGCACCGGGTTCGTGGTGTGCGCGGTGTGCGGGCTCACGCCGTCGTCCTCGAGCATCCGCTCGGCGTTCCCGTGGTCGGCGGTCACGAGGCACACGCCGCCGAGCGCGTGCGTCGCCGCGACGACCTCGCCGAGGCAGCGATCGGCGGTCTCGACCGCGGTCACGACGGCCGGGATCACACCGGTGTGGCCGACCATGTCCGGGTTCGCGAAGTTGACGACGCAGAACGCGTAGCCGCCCGGGAGCTCGGCGCACACGCGTCGTGCGACCTCGGCGGCCGACATCTCCGGGCGGTGGTCGTAGCTCGGCACGTCACGCGGCGAGGGGACGAGGATCCGGGTCTCGCCGGCGTGCGGGTCCTCGACTCCGCCGTTCAGGAAGTACGTCACGTGGGGGTACTTCTCCGTCTCGGCCGCGTGCAGCTGGCGGAGGCCCTGCCGCGCGAGCACGTCGGCGAGCGTGGCCGTGACCTCCTGCTCGCCGAAGGCGACGGCGCAGTCGAGATCGTCTGCGTAGCGCGTCATCGTCGTCAGGTCGACCCCGAGCTCGAGCAGTCGGCGCGAGAGCTGCCGCCCCCGGTCGGGACGGAAGTTGAAGAACACCACCGCGTCGCGCCCGGGCGCGATGCGCGGACGGCCGTCGAGCACCATTGGCTCGACGAACTCGTCGGTGATGCCTGCGGCGTAGCTCGCCCGCACGGCGTCGACTGCGGACCGCGCGGGCGTGCCGAGCCCCTCGACGAGCGCGGCGAGCGCTCGGTCGGTGCGCTCCCAGCGCGCGTCTCGGTCCATCGCGTAGTAGCGGCCTACGACGGTGGCGATCCGGTCGTCGGGCAGCCGGGCGAGATCCTCGGCGGCGGCGTGCGGCGACACGTCACGCCCGTCGGTGAACGCGTGCACCCAGGTGCGCGTCGCCATCCCCTCGCGGCGACCGAGCTCGAGCAGCGCGAGCAGGTGATCGAGGTGCGAGTGGACGCCGCCGGTCGAGACGAGCCCGAGCAGGTGCACGTCGCCACCGCGCTCCCGCGCGCGCCGGAAGGCGCCGACGAGCGCCTCGTTGGCGAAGAACGACTGATCGTCGACGGCGCGGGTCACCCGGACGAGGTCCTGGTAGAGGATGCGCCCCGAGCCGATCGTCAGGTGTCCCACTTCGGAGTTGCCCATCTGCCCGGCCGGCAGCCCGACGGCGGCCCCCGAGGCGTCGAGCTGCGTCGTCGGGTAACGGGCCGCGAGGCCATCGAAGACGGGCGTCTGCGCCAGCTCGACGGCGTTGCCCGGCCCGGGCGGGGCGATCCCCCACCCGTCGAGGATCACGAGCGTGACGAGCGGGTGGCTCACACCGCCGCGCGGCAGATCGCCGCGAACGACGCAGGATCGAGCGAGGCTCCTCCGACGAGCGCACCGTCGACCGCGGGCTGCGCCATCAGCTCGGCTGCGTTCTCCGGCTTGACCGAGCCTCCGTACAGGACGCGGGTGTCGTGCAGGGACTTGACGAAGGCGTGCGCCGCCTGTGCGATCTCGGGCGTCGCCGTCTTCCCCGTGCCGATCGCCCAGATCGGCTCGTACGCGATCACGAGGCGCTCGTGCACCGGGAGCGCCTCGACCTGACGACGCAGGACGGACTCGGTCTCCCCCGCCTCGCGCTCGGCCTCGGTCTCGCCGACGCACGCGATCACGCCGAGACCGGCGGCGAGCGCTGCGTCGCAGCGCAGCCGGACGGTCTCGTCGGTCTCTCCGAACCACTGCCGGCGCTCCGAATGGCCGACGATCGCCCCTGCGACCCCGAGCTCGACGAGCATCCCAGCGGAGATCTCGCCGGTGAACGCCCCCTCGTCCGCCCAGTGGACGTTCTGCGCGTAGATCGTCCACTCCTCGCCCACCGCCGCCTCGAGCGACACGAAGGGTGGGCACAGGACGACCTCGACGCCGTCCGGCGCCTCGAACCCGTCGAAGAACCGGAGGGTCTCCGCCGGCCCCTTGAACATCTTCCAGTTGCCCGCGACGAGCTTCACGACGCGTCCTCCGCGGGGATCGCGGCCACGCCGGGGAGCTCCTTGCCCTCGAGCAGCTCGAGGGAGGCGCCGCCGCCGGTGGAGACCCACGACACGGAGTCGGCGAGACCGGCCTCGTTCACCGCGCGCACCGAGTCGCCGCCGCCGACGACCGTGTAGCCGTCGACGGCCGCGATCGCCTCGGCCACCGCGACCGTGCCGGCCGCGAACCGCGGCCACTCGAAGACCCCCATCGGGCCGTTCCAGAACACGGTCCGCGCATCGCCGATCAGCGCCGCGAACCGCTCTCGGGTCGCCGGACCGATGTCCAACCCGAGCCAGCCGGCGGGGACGTCGTCGTACGGTGCGACCTGCGTCTCGGCCTCGGCGTCGAACGCCGCGGCGGCGACGACGTCCACCGGGAGCTCGACGGAGAACGGCAGCGGGTTCTCCTCCCGCAGCTGCTCGGCCATCTTCCCCCCGATCAGGACGGTGTCGGCGCGCCCACCGAGGTGCTCGAGCACGCCGAGCTTGTCGTCGACCTTCGCACCGCCGGCGACGAGCACGAACGGGCGCGGCAGGTCGTCCTCCAGCAGCCGTGCGAGGTGGACGAGCTCGTCGCGCAGCAGCAGACCGGCGTACGCGGGCAGGAGCCGGGCGACCGCCTCGGTCGAGCTGTGCGCCCGGTGCGCCGACCCGAAGGCGTCGTTGACGTAGACGTCACGCCCGTCCGCGAGCTCCTGGGCGTAGGCGACGTCGTTCTTCGTCTCGCCTGGGTGGAAGCGGGTGTTCTCCAGCACGACCAGGCGCTCGTCGGGGAGGAGCTCGCGCAGGCGTCCGTCCACGGGGGCCATGGAGTATCGGGCCCGATCCTCCTCGGTCTTGGGGCGACCGAGATGCGAGCAGACGGCGACCTCGGCCGCGCCGTGGTCGAGCAGCCAGTGCAGCGTCGGCAGCGCGGCACGGATGCGGGTGTCGTCGGCGACGCGACCGTCCGCCAGCGGCACGTTCAGGTCGGCTCGCACCAGGACGCGCTTCCCCGCGACGTCGGCGATCTCGACCGAGCGCGGCAGCCTCATGCGGTCGTCTCCGGCGAGAGCGGCAGGGTCGGCTCGATGAGCCCCCTGTCGAGGACGCGCATGCTCCGGACGGGACACGCGAGGAACAGCCGCACCTGGCTGAGGCGCACCGCCCGCCCCCTACAGCAGCCGGCCGACGAGATCGACCAGGCGGCAGCTGTAGCCCCACTCGTTGTCGTACCAGCCGAACACCTTCACCTGGTTCCCGTGGCACATCGTCAGCTGGCTGTCGAAGATGCACGAGTGCGCGTTGCCGACGATGTCGGTGGACACGAGCGGGTCCTGCGAGAACTGCAGGATCCCGGCCAAGGGCCCGTCTGCGGCCGCGGCGGCGTAGGCGCCGTTGACCTCGTCCTTCGTCACCTCGCGGCCGAGCGTGACGACGAGGTCGGTGAGCGAGCCGGTCGGAACCGGGACGCGAACCGAGATCCCGTCGACCTTCCCCTGCAGGTGCGGCATGACGATCCCGATCGCCTTCGCGGCGCCCGTCGAGGTCGGGATGACGTTGACCGCGGCTGCACGGGCGCGCCGGAGGTCCCGGTGCGGCAGGTCGAGGATGTTCTGGTCGTTCGTGTACGCGTGGATGGTCGTCATGAACCCGCTCTCGATGCCGGCCAGGTCGTCCAGCACCTTCGCGAGCGGTGCGACGCAGTTGGTCGTGCAGGACGCGTTGGAGACGATGTGGTGCTGCGCCGGGTCGTAGTCGCCGTCGTTGACGCCGAGCACCACGGTGAAGTCGGGCTCGGTCGCCGGCGCGGAGATGACGACCTTCTTCGCTCCCGCGTCGAGGTGCTTCTGCGCGCCGTCGCGCTTCGTGAAGATCCCGGTCGACTCGAGCACGACGTCGACGCCGAGGTCGCCCCACGGGATCGCGGCCGGATCGCGCTCGCTCAGCATCTTCATCGACTCGCCGCCCGCCTCGATCACGCCGTCGCCGAGCACCACGTCGCCGGCGAACGGGCCGAGCACGGAGTCGTACTTGAGCAGGTGCGCCATCGTCGCGGCGTCCCCGAGGTCGTTGACCGCGACGATCTCGACGTCGGCGCCGAGCGCCTGCTGTGCCCGGAAGAAGTTCCGGCCGATGCGGCCGAAGCCGTTGATCCCCACCCGAACTGCCATGGCTGCTCGCTCTCCTCTCGTGAACGGTCTCTGCGCCCGAGTCTAGTCCCGCACGCCCACCGCTCCGCCGACAACCACCACCTCGACACGGAGCGGGAATCCGCTGGCGCGGATTCCCGCTCCTAGAAGACCCCCGCGTCACCGACGTGCGCCGCGGAGCCACCGTAGGCGCCGGCTCGAGCCGGCGCAGCCGGCGAGCACCCACAACCCGACGCCGGCCCGATCAGGAGCCTGCCCGAGGGCGGCCAGGCCGCCCGAGCGCCAACCAGAGCACCCCGACCCACGATCCTTCAGGGATCTGCCCCCGCCGTAGGCGGGGGATCAAGCGGGTGGGAATCCACTCGGTGGATTCCCACCTTCGCGCAACCGGCTCAGGGATCTGCCCCGCGTCGGGCGCAGCCGGACCCGGGGATCAAGCCGGCTGGGATCCACTCGGTGGATCCCAGCCTTCGCGCGACAAGGGTGGGCGGAGGGAGGGGTTCCGAGGTAGCCCCCCTCCCCCACGCCGCGCTTGATGCACCACGCGGCGGACGGGGTCTGGATCCGCCGCACGGGAGCGCGCGCCCACCGCGAGGGAGTATGCGACGTCGGCGTCGGTTCCTCAACCGCGCGAGGCGACCTCGACGAGGCGCTGAAGGCGACGGGCCATCGCCGCCTTCGTCACCGGCGGCTCCGCGCGCTCCGCCAGCTCGCGTGCGGAGAGCGCCGGGTACCGGAGCCGCAGCTCCGCTGCCTCGCGCAGCGTGGCGGGCAGTCGCTCGAGGCCGCCGTCGTCACGGAGCGCGAGCGCCGCCTGCGTCTGGGCGGCCGCTGCGGCGCTCTGTCTGACGAGGTTGGCGTGATCGGCGTTCGCCAGCCGGTTGGCGTCGGCGCGCAGGCCGGCAACGAGCGCGCGCTCCTCCAGCTCGACGACGGTGTCCGTCGCGCCCGCGACGGAGAGGAAGCCTTCGATCGCCTCCCAGCCCTTCGCGTACGCAGCCGAGTGCTGCGCCCGGTCGATCACCCGCAGGCGAACGCCCACGGTCGAAGCCACGCTGCGGACGAACGCGGCGCCGGCGTGCGTCGGCGTCCGCACCTCGAGGTGCGGGTCGCGGGGGCCG
>CAZUVW010000003.1:0-32475 GCA_964623875.1 uncultured Gaiellales bacterium | reverse complement strand
CGCGGCGCGACAGCAGGGACGCGCGACGACGTGTCCCGCCGGTCGCTCGACCGGCAGGCCGTCTCGACCGAGCACCCCCGCCTGGGCGAGCACCTCGCGAGCGTGCTCGGTCCCCTCGACGACGAGCTGGTACCGGGTCGAGCGGTCGAAGGCTCGGCTCGGATACGTCCGGATCTCCGACTCGACCCGGAGCGAGCGGAGGAGCGAGAACCCCCTCCGGGCCGCCGCGGACTCGCCGAGATCGAGGCTGACCGCGAGCGCGCCACGGCCGCGGAGGTGCATCGTCCCGGCGGTGTGGAACAGCCCTGACAGCTCCGCGAGCCGGTCGCAGCGCCTGGTGGGCGCGATGGCTGCGAGCTCGGCGCGAACGGTCTCGACGATCGGGGCCGTGCTCACAGGTGGACGCCCTCGAGCGCCAGCAGTCGGCGCTTCAGCCGGACACCCGAGGGGCCGTAGCCGCCGATGCCGTCGGCCGCGACGACCCGGTGGCAGGGCACCACGAGCCCGACGTCGTTGCGCGCGCAGAACGTGCCGGCGGCACGCGCGGCGCCCGGTCTGCCGGCCAGCGCCGCGAGCTCGCCGTAGGACACGACCTCGCCCCACGGCACCCGTCGGATCGCACGAGCGAGGTCGCACTCGAAGTTCGTTCGCCCGTCCAGGTCGAGCTCGACGTCGTCGTAGGCGACGGGGTCGCCGCTCAGGTGCGCGGCGAAGCGCCGGCAGAGATCCTCGACGAAGCCATGATCCTCACGGCCCGGGTCGCCGGCTGCCACCGTCTCGCCCGTGCGCACCCCACCGCCGACCACCTGCCCGTCCGAGCCGGCGAGCACGTGCAGCAGCACCATGCGCCCCCGCACCCACACCTCGCCTGTCCCCCAGCCGGGTGCGTCGTAGTCGCGCCGCACGAGAGCCTGCACACCGCGATGCTAGAGCGCGCTGTGCTGCCTCATGGCGGCTCGGCGGGGTCTAGAATCGCCGGTTGTGAGCGCGAACGGCATCTTCCGGCCCCCCGCGCCCGTCAACGACCCGGTGCTGGGGTACGTCCCGGGGTCGCCCGAGCGCCTCGCGCTGCAGCAGCGACTCGACGAGCTCGCGTCGGAGCGGATCCACATCCCGCTCGTGATCGGTGGCGAGCGGGTCGAGACCGGGACGACCTTCGAGTCGGTGATGCCGCATCGGCGGGCCCACGTGCTCGCCGACGTCGAGCGCGGCGACGCCTCGCACGTCGAGCGCGCGATCGCGGCCGCCCGGGCCGCCCATCCCGCCTGGTCGCGCACGCCGTGGCACGAGCGCGTGGCGGTCTTCCTGCGCGCGGCGGAGCTCCTGTCGGGCCCGTGGCGCTCCACGCTCGTGGGCGCGACGATGCTCAACCAGTCGAAGACGGTGCATCAGGCCGAGATCGACGCCGCGTGCGAGACGGTCGACTTCTTCCGCTTCAACGCCGACTACCTCACGCGGATCTACGCCGAGCAGCCGGTCAGCTCGCCCGGCGTCTGGAACCGGATGGAGTACCGGCCGCTCGAGGGGTTCGTCTTCGCGATCAGCCCCTTCAACTTCACGGCGATCGGCGCGAACCTCACCACCTCGCCGGCGATCATGGGCAACACGGTCGTCTGGAAGCCCGCGCAGACGCAGGCCTTCTCGGCCTGGTTCACGCTGCGGCTGCTCGAGGAGGCCGGGCTGCCGCCCGGCGTGATCAACCTCGTGTTCGGCCCCGGCAAGGAGCTCGGGGACGCCGCGCTCACGAGCCCGGAGCTCGCCGGTGTCCACTTCACCGGCTCCACGGCCGTGTTCCAGTCGATCTGGCGCACGATCGGCGGCGGCATCGAGCGCTACCGCAACTACCCTCGCATCGTCGGCGAGACCGGCGGCAAGGACTTCATCCTCGCCCACCCCTCGGCCGATCCCGCGGAGGTCGCGACGGCCATCGTGCGGGGCTCGTTCGAGTACCAGGGTCAGAAGTGCTCCGCCTCGTCGCGGCTCTACATCCCCTCGAACCTGTGGCCGGCCGTGCGCGATCGCGTGGTCGCCGACGTGGCGACGATCAGGGTGGGGGACGTGCGCGACTTCGGCAACTTCATGGGCGCGGTGATCGACGAGGCCGCGTTCACGACGCAGCGGTCTGCGATCGACGAGGCGCGTGCCGCGGGCGCCGAGATCGTCGTCGGCGGCGGCACCGACGACAGCGAGGGCTGGTTCGTCGAGCCGACCGTGATCGAGACGTCCGATCCCGGCTTCCGGCTGCTGCGCGACGAGCTCTTCGGCCCCGTCGTGACGGCGCACGTCTACGACGAGCGCCGGTGGTCGGAGACGCTTCGCCTCGTCGACGAGACGGGCGCATACGCGCTCACCGGCGCGATCTTCTCCAACGACCGCTACGCGATCGACGAGGCTCATCGCGAGCTCGTCTACGCGGCGGGCAACTTCTACGTCAACGACAAGCCGACCGGCGCCGTCGTCGGCCAGCAACCCTTCGGCGGCGCGCGAGCGTCGGGCACGAACGACAAGGCGGGGTCGATGTGGAACCTCATCCGCTGGGTGAGCCCGCGCACCGTCAAGGAGACGCTGGTGCCGCCGGCCGACTACCGCTACCCGTTCCTCGCCCCCGACGCCTGACCGGTCCACCCGCCGGCTGCCAGCCGTGGGAGAGGACGCCGCCCGTCGCGCGAGCGACCCGGACCGCACGGTCGCCGCGCTGATCCCCGGACTGGCCGCGGCAGGCCTCGCCGCCCTGCTCGCGCTCGGGGCCGCACGGCTGCACGAGGCGATCCCGCCCTACGTCCTCGCCGTGGCGGCCGGCGTCCTGCTCGCCGCCGTCGGCGCCGTCCCGGTGGCGCTGCGTCCCGGCCTCGCCTTCGCGAGCTCGACCGTCCTGCGCGTCGGCGTCGTCCTGCTGGGGTTCGACCTCGTGTTCCCGGACGTCCTCGGTCTCGGTGGCCGGGCGCTCGCAGTGGTGGTCGGCGTCGTGGTGCTGACGTTCGCCGGCACCGGCTGGATCGCCGGCCGGCTCGGGGTGGGCGACGGGCTCGGCACCCTCACCGCCGTCGGCTTCTCCATCTGCGGGGTCTCGGCGATTGCCGCAGCCCGCGACGTCGTCGACGCGGACGAGGACGACGTCGCGTTCGCCGTCGCGCTCGTCACGCTGTGCGGCACGCTCGCGATCGTGCTCCTGCCGGCCCTCCGCGGGCCCCTCGGGCTCGACCCGGAGGCGTACGGCGCGTGGGTCGGCGCGAGCGTCCACGACGTGGGCCAGGTCGTCGCGACCGCGTCCGTCGCCGGCGACGACGCGCTCGCGACGGCGATCGTCGTCAAGCTGACCCGCGTCCTGCTCCTCGCGCCGCTCGTCGCGCTGCTCGCGTTCCGGGCTGCGCGGAGCGCGCCTGCGGGCGGCCGACTCCGAGCCGTCCCGCCCTTCGTGGTCGGGTTCGTCGCCGCCATCGCGATCGCCTCCACCGGGGTACTCGACGACGCGGCGATCGCGGTGATCGACGACGTCCGGGCGCTGCTCTTCGCAGGTGCGCTGTTCGCGATCGGCACGCGCGTCGACCTGCGCCGGCTGGCTCGGCTCGGCCCCCGTCCCGTCGCAGTGGGGCTCGCGTCCTGGGCGCTGATCGCCGTCGTCGCCTACGTCGGCGTCCTGCTCGCCTGGGGGTGAGCGCCCCGCGGCCCCGGGCGCCTCCGCCGGTACCGTGCCGCCGTGGTCGACCGGCTCTGGAGCGCGACGCAGGCCTTCTGGGACTCGCTCACGGAGATCCACTGGCTGCCGCTCCTCGTCGCGATCGGGGCGCACGTCCTCAAGCTCGCGTGCACGAGCCGCGCCTGGCGCAACGTGCTGGCGGCGGCCTACCCGGACGAGCGTGTGGCGTGGCTGAAGATCTTCGCTGCCTACGCCGCCGGCGTCGGCGTGAACGCGATCCTCCCGGCGCGGAGCGGCGACGTGCTCCGCATCGTGCTGGCGCACCGCGCGATCCCCGGGAGCACGTACACGACGATCGTCTCGTCCACCGTCGTCCTGACGTTCGTGGACTTCACCCTCGCGCTCGCGATCTTCGCGTGGGCGCTCACCCAGGACGTGCTGCCGAGCCTGGACGTCCTGCCCTCCCTCCCCACCTTCGACTACGCCTGGCTCGTCGAGCAGGGCCGCTGGAGCGTCGCGCTCGGGGTCGTCGCCGGTGCCCTGCTGCTGCTGTTCGCGGTGTGGGCGTGGCGGCGCTGGAGCGACTTCAAGCTGCGGGTCGCCCAGGCGTTCTCCGTCCTGCATCCGCCGTCGCGCTACCTGCGCACGGTCGCGCTCTGGCAGCTCGCGGACTGGTCGCTCCGCCTGCTGACGGTGTGGTGCTTCCTCGGCGCCTTCGGCATCGAGCAGAGCGTCCGCAACGTGCTGCTCGTCCAGGCGACGCTCAGCCTGGCGACGCTCGTCCCCGCGACGCCGGGGGGCATCGGCACCGAGCAGGCGCTCGTCGTCTACGCGTTCCGAGGCGCGGACATCGCCCGCTCGACGCTCCTGGCCTTCAGCGTCGGCATGAAGCTGACCCTCACGGCCGTCAACGTCGTGATCGGGTTCACGGCCATCCTCCTCACCCTCGGCTCGTTCCGCTTCCGCCACGCGCTCGACGAGCCCGCCCCCGAGGACGCGCCGAGCTGATCGTCAGGCGCGCCCGGCCTTGTGCAGCTGGGCGTAGACCGCGCGCGCGGTCTTCGCGGGCAGGCCGGGGACGCCCTCCAGCTCCTCCCTGCTCGCCGCCAGGAAGCGGTCGGCCGACCCGAAGTGCCGCAGGATCGCACGGCGCCGCGCGGGGCCGATCCCCTCGAGCCCGTCGAAGATCGAGCCGAGCGCGCGCGTGTCGCGCCTGCGGCGATGGTGACCGAGCGCGAAGCGGTGCGCCTCGTCACGCGCCCGCTGGAGCAGCTGCAGGCCGGCGTCGTGCCGGTCGAGCAGGATCGGCGTCGATCGTCCCGGCACGAACACCTCCTCCTCCCGCTTCGCGAGCGCGACGACAGCGAGCCGCGGCAGGTCGACGGTAGCGCGGATCGCCGCCAGCGCGGCCGCCAGCTGACCCTTGCCGCCGTCGACCACCACGAGGTTCGGCGTGGCTGCGAAGCTCTCGTCCCGCCGTGCCGGGTCGTGGGCGTCGCGCAGCCGCGCGAAGCGCCGTTCGACTGCCTGCGCCATCGCGGCGAAGTCGTCCTGGCCCTCCTGGCCGCGGATGGCGAAGCTGCGGTAGAGCGCCGGTCGCGGCTGGCCGTCGATCGTCACCGACATCGAGGCGACGATCTCCCGGCCCTGGATGTTCGAGACGTCGAAGCACTCGACCCGCAGCGGCAGGCTCTCGAGGTTCAGCGCCTCGCGCAGCTGCTCGAGCGCCTCGATGCGACGCCGCCGCCGGTGGGCGGCCGCCGTCGCGTCGCGCTCCAGCGCGACCCGGGCGTTCTCGTCGGCGAGCTCCGCCAGCCGCCGCTTCTCGCCTCGCTGCGCTGCCCGCACCTCGACGGTCCCCCCGCGGACGTCGGCGAGGAAGGCCTGGAGCGCGCCGACGTCCGTGATGTCCGGAGGGACGACGACGAGCGGCGGCACCGAGGGCGCGCTGCCGTAGTACTCGAGCGCGAACGACTCCAGGACCCCCGCGCGGTCCTCGCCCGCCACGTTCTCGAGGTGGAACGCGTGGCGGTCGACCATGCGCCCGTCGCGCAGCGGGAACACCTGCGCCGCCGCCCGGTCGCCGTCGATCGCCAGCCCGATCACGTCGGCCGTGCCCACGTCGCGCCGGTCGGCCGCCTGCCGCTCCGCGAGGCTGCGGATCGCGAGCAGCCGGTTGCGGTAACGGGCGGCCTCTTCGTAGCGCTCGTCCGCCGCGGCCTCCCGCATCCGCTGCTCGAGCTCGCGGTCGATCGTCCGCGTGTCGCCGGAGAGGAACGCGATCACGCCCTCGATCGTCCGGCGGTAGTCGTCCACCGAGATCGCGCCGATGCAGGGCGCCGTGCAGCGCTCGATGTGGAAGTCGAGGCACGGCACGCCGGAGTGACGTCCGGGACGCGGGCCCTCGCACGGCCGGAACTGGAACACGCGGTTGAGGACGTCGAGCGTCTCGCGCACCCGCTTGGCGTTCGCGTACGGGCCGAAGTAGGCGGTCCCGCGTCGGTGGCGCTCGCGCGTGAACATCACGCGCGGGTACTCGTCCCCGACCGTGACGGCGATGTAGGGAAACGACTTGTCGTCGCGCAGCCGGATGTTGAACGGCGGCCGATGGCTCTTGACGAGGTTCTGCTCGAGGTGGAGCGCCTCTGCCTCGGTGCGGGTGACGATCACCTCGACGCGTCGAATCCGCTCGACCAGCCGCTCGATCCCGGGACGCGCGTCGCCGCCGGCGGCGAAGTAGCTCCGCACCCGGCTGCGCAGGGACTTCGCCTTGCCGACGTACAGCACGTCGTCGCCCGCACCCCGGAAGAGGTACACCCCGGGCCCGCGCGGCAGCGTGCCGAGCTGCTCCCGAAGCGATGCGTCCACTCCGGCTAGCGTAACGACGGCCGTCGTCGTCTCACCATTCGTGATGCGCCTGCTCCTCACCCTCGCCGCTCTGGCCGCCGCGGCAGCCCTCGCCGCCCCAGCTCGCGCCGGCGGGCCCGGGCTCGAGCTCGGCGTGGCGGAGGACGCGGTGCGCGGAGAGACGCTCGTCGCCGCCCGTGCCGAGCTCTCGCTCCTCCGTCTGGCCGGCTTCTCGACCGTCCGCATCACGTCGAAGTGGCAGCCGGGGCAGGTCGCGCCGACCGAGGGCGAGCTCGCAGTGCTCCGGACGGTCGAGGCCGCGGCAGCGCTCACCGGGGTCAAGGTCTACGTCTCCGTGTTCTCTCCCGGGTCGGCGACGACGCCGCTCACGCCCGACGCGCAGGACCAGCTGGCATCCACCGCCGCGGCGATCGTCAGGGCGCTCCCGACGTTCGACGACGTCGTGATCGGGAACGAGCCCAACCTCAACCGCTTCTGGCTGCCCCAGTTCAACCCCGACGGCTCGGTCGCCTCCGCCGGCGCGTACCTCTCGCTGCTCGCTCGGGCGTACGACGCGGTGAAGGCAGCCGACCCCGGGGCGCGGGTGTGGGGCGGTGCGACCTCGCCGCGGGGCGGCGACCGCCCGGCGGGCGCTCGTCCGACCACCTCGCCGACGGCGTTCGTCCGCGCCCTGGGAGCCGCCTACCGGGCGAGCGGGCGGACGCTCCCCGTGATGGACGGCTACGTCCACCACCCCTACCCGGACAGCTCGTCGCAGTCGCCCGCCGTCGCGCATCCCACGACGACGACGATCGCGCTGGCCGACTACGACAAGCTGGTCGCGCTGCTCGGCGAGGCGTTCGACGGCACCGCGCAGGCCGGCTCGACGCTGCCGATCGTCTACGGCGAGCTCGGCGTCGAGTCGCGCATCCCACCCGGAAAGGCGTCCGTCTACACGGGGAAGGAGCCGGCCACGACGAGACCCGTCGACGAGCGGACGCAGGCGGCCTCGTACGAGACCGCGCTCCGTCTCGCCTTCTGCCAGCCGAACGTCCGAGCGCTCCTGTTCTTCCACTCGCGCGACGAGTCGGCGCTCACCGCCTGGCAGTCCGGGGTGCTGTATGCGGACGGCACGCCGAAGTCGAGCTTCTACGCCCTCCGTGATGCGCTCCGGCGAACGCGGGGCGGCTCCATCGCCCGCTGCGCCGATCTGGCGCTCGCCGTCCGGCTCGCGGCCGTGCGGTTCCCGAGCGCCTCGACCTTCCGTCGCGGCGACCGGATCGTTCGATTCGTCTGCGATCTCGACTGCGCCTGGGAGCTGCGCGCGCTCCGGCCAGACGGGAGCCAGGCCGCGGCCTCGCGCGGCTGGGCACGGGCGGGCGACCGCGTCACGGCGTCGCTGCGCCGCAGCCTCGGCCCACAGCCGCTCCGACTCGAGCTGCGCGCGGTGCACCCGGTCAACCCAGGCCCGCCCCGCGTGCGCCGCAGCGTCGAGCTGCGCGCAGGCTGAGCGCTGCGGCGTACCATTGCCGTCATGGCGAGCGACCAGCCCTACGAGCGGATCGAGGGCCTCCCTGTCGGGCAGTACGTCACCTACCGCTTCTTCCGCGTCGATCCGGCCTGGCGGCGGCTCCCCGTCGAGGAGCGCGCAGCCGGCAAGGACGCGTTCGCCGAGGTCGTCGAGCAGTGGGCCGAGCGGATGGAGGGTCTGCACGCGTACTCGGTGAGCGGCGTCCGGCGCGAAGCCGACTTCTTCCTCTGGCAGATCACCGAGCGCTGGGACGACCTGATCGAGCTCGGCGCCGCCCTCAACGGCACGCCGTTGGCCGGCTGGCTCGAGACGCCGCACTCGTACGTCGCGACCACGAAGCCGTCGAACTACACGGACAAGAAGCGCGTGCGCCAGGGCAGGGTGATCCCCCGCGGCGCCCCGTACCTCGTCGTGTACCCCTTCGTGAAGCTCCGGCCGTGGTACTTCCTGACCTTCGACGAGCGCCGCGAGGCGATGCGGGAGCACGCCGAGGTGGGCGGCAAGTTCGTGACCGTGACGAACCACACGACGTACTCCTTCGGGCTCGACGACCAGGAGTTCATGCCGGCCTTCGAGTGCGAGGAGCCGGCCGACTTCATGCACCTGATGATGACGCTGCGCGAGACCGAGGCCTCGCGCTGGACGGACCGCGACACGCCGATCTTCGTCGGCCGCAGGGTGGACATCCGCACCGCGCTCGACGCGCTCGACGGCGCGGTCACGCTCGCCGAGCACCCGACACCCGCCGCCTCGCCGTCCGCCCCGTCGTAGGGGCGAGGCATGCCTCGCCCGCCGTTCCGACGACCGGCTCTCGCCCGTCCAGCCACGGTCGCCCCACGCGGGCCGGGCAAGCCCGGCCCCTACGACGCGTAGGTGTGCTCGCGCCGCCAGACGCGGAAGATCGCCCAGCCGCACGCGACGAGCACGACGACGAACACGACCGCCTCGGGGCCGTTCGGGTCCAGCGTGAGCGCGGCGGCGACGTCGACGACGACGAGCACGATCGCGCCGTAGAACGTCCAGCGCGAGTGGTCGCTCCACGTCTCGATGTCCGACCGTCGCTCGCGCCAGAGGAGGAACACGAAGAACGCGATCGCGAGGAAGAAGGCCACGCTCACGAGCGCCCGCGCCGTGACGAGCGACTCCTCCAGCGACAGGAGCACGATCGCGAGCGAGACGGCTGCGATCAGCGCCATCCCGCGCACGAACCCACTCTCCCAGAGCTTCCTCACAGCCCACCCGTCGTGTAGGCGCGGATCGCGAGCGCCGCCGCGACGCCCGCCGTGCCCGCGAACCACAGCAGCCGCTTCGGCCCCGCCTGCGGAGCGTAGAACCATGGCGCGAGCGCGACGCCCATCGCCAGCGACCCGTACAGGTAGTGCATGTCGTCAGGCGCGCGCCGGTCGTCGGCGAGCAGGAGCAGTCCCAGCCCCACCTGGGCCACGAGCAGCGTCTGGGCGAGCGACAGGAGGTGCGCGGCGATCGGCCCGGCACCGCGCCTGCGCCAGTAGAGCAGCCCGCCGACGAGTGCCGCGCTCGCCGCCACGACGATCGCGGCGACGCCGAGCCAGGGATGGATCTCCGCCATGGGACGAGGGTAGACGAGCGGCGCCGGCACCGGACGCCTTCGTCGCGTGGCGTGGCACCACTCCCCGGCGGGCGTCACGGCCGTCAGCCGGCGCAGCCCGCCCGGAAGCCCCGGTCGACCGCGCGCACGGCCTGTGCCTCGAGGAGCCCCGCGCGACGGAGCAGCGTCCCGACGCCGGGCACGCTGCGGAGCGTCTCGCGTGCCGCCCGCTCCGCGACCCCGGGCGAGACGCGAGCGAACGCGCACGTCAGGCGGTCGCGCCGGGCCGCGACCCAGCCGAGCCCGTAGAGCGTCCGCAGCGAGGGCCGCGTGTACGGTGCGCGCGCGACCGCCCGCCGCGCCTCGGCAGGGGCGACGCCGGCGCTGCGCGCCGCGACGGCGACCGTCGCGGTCGCCTTCGTGAGGCTCGTCGGCAGGCTGCCTGCGCTCAGGGCGCCGACGATCACGGCGGCCATCACGGACGTGATCAGCGCGTACTCGGCCACCCGCTCATCGTGACCCCGACCCCGGGCTGGCGCAACCACGCGTCCACGGGTGTGTCCAGCGCGCGCGTTGGGGAGCGACGCTCACGGAAACCCCCGATGCCCCGACGCCCGCTGCGTGGCAGGATCGAAGACGAAAGGAGGGGTCATGATGTTCAGTCGCACCGCCGTCCCGCGGTTGCTGGTGTGGCGCGTCGTGACGCTCTGTCTCGTCGCGATCGCAGCGGCCGCGACGGCCTTCGCCGTGGCCACTGACGAAGCCGGTGGCGCGACCGCGGCCAAGCGCCGCGTCGCGATCGAGGTCGTGTTCAACGGCGAGCTCGAGCTGTTCGGGAGGTTCGTGCTCACCTCACCCCGCTCGATCTGGGGCGACGTCGGCAAGGTCAGCGGCCCGCCGAGGGCGTTCGTCGCGCGCGGCACCCGCGCGGGCCAGGACTGGGAGCGCTACCGGATCACGTTGACGCTCAAGGGTACGGAGGGCACGCTGGAGCTCCGATCGACGACCACGTTCGTCAGCGCCGGCAAGCGGTACCAGGTGTTCACCGGCACGTGGAAGACCATCGGTGGCACGGGTGCGTACGAGGGCGCGGTGGGCGGAGGCCCCGCGACCGGCGTGCTGGACCTGTTCGCGCCCGAGAACACGCAGTTCCAGTTCCTCTACGAGGGGTTCCTGACGACGCGGTGACGCCTCGTCGGCTAGCCGACGGCGTGTTAGCCGACCACGCCGTCGCCGACGAACCCGCCGTTCCGGCGAGCGGCGGCGCGCCCCGGTCCGCCGAGCCCTTGCCTGTCGGGCACGAGCGCGCGATCGAGATCGACGCCGTCGCCGAAGCACTCGGCCACCGTCGCCTCGAGTCGTGCCAGCTCCTGATCCACCGCGGCGCGGTGCTGGGGCAGCACGTGCTCCTGCAGGCCGAGCAGCAGCGCGCGGAGGCGTCGGACGACCTGGACGGAGCTGCCGCCGTACCGGCGGATCTCGGTGACGGCGAGCGCGAGGTAGTCCTCCCACGACCGTGAGGGGAGCACGACACGCGGCGTGCCGTCGGGATCGCAGAAGACCCCGCGACCGGACACGTCCGTGCTGCCGATCACGAGCAGCATGTCCTCCAGGTAGTCGAGGACCTGGACGGCCGTGGTCGGGTCGTTGATCGCGGCAGAGAGCGCGCGGTTCGCGACGTCGACCATCACCCGGACGGCGAAGGCGGGATCCTGCGTGATCGTGCGCTCCTGTCCGAGCGCGACCATCCCCTCGATGCTGCGAGCGGCATCCGGAGGTGGCGGCGCCCCCCGGACGTCGAGGAGCGTGGAGTCCGGGTGGACGACGTCCGCGACGCCGTGCCGGAAGACGAGCGTGCAGGAGTGGTCGCGCGCCCAGCGCACCAGGCCGTCGAGGGAGACCGCCTGGATGGTGCCCGTCCTCGTGCCCACCACCGGGTGGGCGTCGGCGTCGGGCAGCTCGAGAGCCGTCGTGGGCGTCGGTTGCGCCAGGTCGAGGAACGCCTCGATCCCGAGCCTGGTGACCGAGGCTGCGACGGCCACGGGACGCAGCCGCTGCAGCAGGCGCGAGAAGAAGAGGAGGAACAGGAGGACGCCGAGGAGGACGAGGGCTCCCACGATGACGAGGCCGAGGTCGGGAGACTCGGTCTCGCCGACGCGGCGGAGCAGCACGAACGAGTAGGCGAACGTCCCGACCAGGACCGCGAGGACCGCCTTGAGCAGGCGGTCCCGGTAGACCAGCCTCATGTACCGCGCCGAGAACTGGCTCGTCGAGGTCTGCACCAGGAGGACGGTCACCGTGACGACGAAGCCGACCAAGCCGATCATGGCGCCGAGGATCGCCGACAGCACCGACGAGGCCGTCGACGGCGTGAAGGTGAGCTCCGAGGGCATGTCGAGCCTGTTCCCCGCCCGAACGGCGCCCAAGGCGAGCAGCATCCCGACCAGAGCGCCGAGCAGCGGCACGAGCCACAGGCTGTGGCGGATGCTCTCGCGCCGGCGGAAGCGCTCGGCCCAGGTCATGCCGGGTTCACCCCCTCGGCGCGACTCCGGAAGCTCGTGCCGAGCACGTGGAGGCTCAGCGCCAGCACCCACGCGGGGAAGAGGAGCTCGACCCAGGCGATCGAGCCGGTCGTCAGCAGCAGCACGATGGCGATCGCGTACCCCGAGGCCACGAGCCACCGGGGTGCGAGCCTCGTCCGCAGCAGGATCGTGCAGAGGGCCAGGATCCAGACGGCGGCCATCCGCATCGCGTAGACGACCATCAGCTCGTGCGTCACCTCGCGGCCGAGCTCCCAGGCGCCGGAGTCGAGCAACGCGTCGACGCTCCTGTCGGCAGCGACGACCAGCCCGCCGGCCACGGCCGAGGCGACGAAGAGCATCCCGACGAACAGCAGCCCGCTGCCGAGGAAGGCCGTCGCGAAGAACCGGTCCTCGGCCTCGCCGATCCGGTCGCGCACGACGCCGATGAACCAGAGGAACGCGATCCCGGCGAACGGCACGAGACCGAGCCCGAGCAAGACCGCGTCGCGCCGTGAGCTGTCCGAGAGCCAACGCCCCGCGTCCTCCGGATCCGCTGGCACGGCCGTCCGGACGAGGACCAGCGCCATCGTGAAGAGGACCGAGAATGCGATCCCGGCCACCGCGGCAGCACGAGGCGTCCTGATCGCCCGGACGACGGGCCCCGGCTTCAATATCGGCTCGGCGGACACCGCGACCCGCTCAGGACGCCGGTGGCGAGACAACCGCCAGGTTGTCGCGACCGGCCCCTCGTAGACGGTGCGCAGCTCGGAACGACGCGCTCATCCTCGCGGCCGCCGTCTGCATCGACCAGATGGCACACGGCCGAGCAGTCCGTTCCAACCGGCTCACAGCCCGCCGAGTCCTCCCCGGTGAACGCGTGGCCCGTGTGCCTGCCCGCCGCACCACAGGATCGTAACGTGGACGTGCGTCGGCGCGATGATGGGAAGATGCAGTCGCTCGGTCTCGGCGCACGGGAACCGATCGCCGAGACGCGCGGGAACTCGAGTCGGCGACGGAGGGAGCGGTGGTGAGCTCGGACACCGGAGAGGACCGGGACGAGAGAGGCTCGGCGTCGGCTGCTGCCGACTACGAGCAGAGAGCTCCCTTCCGGCCTGCCCGGGAGGAGCCTCTGCTGACGCGCACGATCCCGGTCGCGGCCGAGCTCCCTCGGTACCGCGTGCCGAGCGCGCGACGGGATGCCGTCGCCGGCGTGACCGTGGCAGCCCTGGCGCTTCCCTCGGCGATGGCCTACGCGGAGGTCGCGGGGGTCTCGCCCGTCAACGGGCTCTACGCCCTCCTGCTCCCGGTGGTGGCGTACGCGTTCCTGGGGTCGTCGAAGCAGCTCTCCATCGGCCCCGAGGGCTCGATCTCGACGCTCGTCGCCGCGGCCATCCTGCCGCTCGCCGTCGCCGGCTCACCGGACGCGGCCGAGCTTGCGGCGATGCTGGCGCTCCTGGTCGCCGTTTGCTTCGCGGCCGCCTGGGCGCTTCGCCTCGGCTGGATCGCGGACTACTTCTCGCGCCCGGTGCTGATCGGGTAAATCCACGGCGTCGCGGTCGTGCTCGTGATCGGCCAGCTCGGCAAGCTGCTCGGCCTCTCGATCGACGCGACCGACCCTCTCCCTCAGCTGTGGGAGGTGATCACGGAGCTGGGCGACGTGAGCGGCGCGACGCTCGCGGTCGGCGCGGTGTCGCTCGCCGCGCTGTTCGGCCTCCGGCTGCTGATGCCGAAGCTGCCGGCCGCGCTGCTGGTCGTGGTCGCCGCGATCGGGCTCTCCTGGGCGCTCGACTTCGCTGCGCACGGGATCGCGGTCGTGGGGACGATTCCCGCCGGGCTGCCGGCCTTTGAGCTGCCGACTCCCGCCCTCGCCGACCTCGTCCGGCTCGTTCCGGCGGCGCTCGGCATCTTCCTCGTCTCGTTCGCGGACGAGATCCTCACGGCCCGGTCGTTCGCGGGCAAGCACAACCAGAACGTGCGGGGATCGCAGGAGCTGCTGGCGATGGGCGGCGCCAGCGCCGCGGCCGGGCTCACGCAGGGCTTCTCGATCGGGGCGAGCGGCTCGCGCACTGCGGTCAACGACGACATGGGCGCGCGCAGCCAGATCGCCGGCCTCTTCGCGGCCTCGGCGGTGGCCGTGATCCTGCTCGTCCTCACGGAGCCGGTGCAGTACCTGCCGAAGGCCGTGCTCGGAGCGGTGATCGTGTTCGCCGCGATCGGGCTGATCGAGCCGCAGGCCTGGCGCGCGCTCGCCGCGATCGACCCGGTCGAGGTCGCGATCGCCGGGGTGACCGCGGGCTGCGTCGTCTTCTTCGGCGTGCTCGAGGCCCTCGTCGTCGCCGTCGGCCTCTCCATGATCGACACCGTCCGCCGCAGTGCCCGTCCCCACGACGCGGTCCTGGGCTGGGTCGAGCGGCTCGGCCGCTACGCCGACGTCTCGCTGCACCCCTCCGCCCGCGTCACCCCCGGCGTCGTCGTCTACCGCCTCGACGACCGGCTCTTCTTCGCGAACGCCCGCTACTTCAAGGGACGCGTGCGCGAGGCCGTGCGGGCGGCGACGGGCCCCGTGCGCTGGCTCGTGCTCGACGCCGACGCGATCACCCACGCAGACGCCCCGGGGCTCGATGCCCTGCTCGACCTCACGAACGACCTCCGTCGCGACGGGATCACGCTCGTCCTCGCCCGCCTTCGCACGCGCATGGAGGAGCAGCTCGCCGACGCCGGCGTGCTCGACGTCGTCGGCCGCGAGCACCTGTACCCCACCGTGCGCGCAGCCGTCGACGCGTGCGCGAGCTCCGGAGCCGGCCCGTGAGCCGTCGCACGCCGTTCACGCTGGCCTGGCGGATACGCTGCGTCTGCTCGTCGGGAGAGTCGACGCGCTCGTTCTCCGGGCGGCGGCGACCTACACCCGCACGATCACGACCGCACGCGAGGAGGCACGACGGATGGACGCAGGAGCCCCGGCACCCGACTTCGCCCTGACCGCCGACGACGGCTCGCTCGTCACCTTGTCCTCCCTCCGCGGGAAGCACGTCGTCCTCTACTTCTATCCCAAGGACGACACGCCAGGGTGCACGACCCAGGCCTGCGGGATCCGCGACGCCTGGGCGGACTTCGAGGCGACGGGCGCCGTCGTCCTCGGCGTGAGCCCCGACGGCGAGGCCAGTCACGCGAGGTTCAGGGCGAAGCACGACCTGCCGTTCACGCTGCTCGCCGATCCGGATCACGCCGTGGCGGAGGCCTACGGGGTCTGGGTCGAGAAGTCCATGTACGGCAAGACCTACATGGGGGTCGAGCGCTCGACGTTCGTGATCGGCCCCGACGGGACGATCGTCCGCGCGCTCCGCAAGGTGAAGCCGGCGGAGCACGCGGCGCAGGTGCTCGAGGTCCTCGCCTGACCGCGACGCGGCTACACTGTCGCTCCGCGCGGATGTGGCGGAATTGGTAGACGCGCACGGTTCAGGTCCGTGTGCCCGTAAGGGCGTGGAGGTTCAAGTCCTCTCATCCGCACTCGAGCGCCGGCGGCTCGCCTTTCGGGTGACGTCGCCGTCTCACCCAGCATGACCCCCGTGCGCATCCCGGGCGGCCCGGCGCTCGGTGCGATCGGCGCGCTGGCGGCGGCTGTGCTCCTCGCGACGTCGCCGTGGTCGGGCGGGCCGCCGAGCCGCGCCGCGGCGATGGCGCCGACGCACGTCGTCGTCGCGCTCACCGCCCCGCCCCTCGCCCGGGCACGGGGGCCCCGATCGGCCGCCACGCGCAGGATCCGGCTCGAGCAGTCGCGCTTCGAGCGGGCCCTTCGCGCCGCGGTGCCCGCCGCAGCCGTCCACTGGCGCTACCGCATCGTCGAGAACGGCGTCTCCGTCGTCCTCCCGGCCCGCGCCGTCGGCCGCCTGCGCGATCTGCCGGGCGTCACGCAGGTCTTCCCGGCCGCACGGTATTCGGCCCTTGCCGGCCCCGCCGGGGCGCGCATCCGCGCCCGCGAGCTCCCCGGCATCGCCCCCGCTCAGGGAGGCGAGGGGATCAAGATCGGCGTGATCGACGACGGGCTCGACCAGACGCATCCGTTCTTCGCGCCGGCCGGGTACGCGATGCCCGTCGGCTTCCCGAAGGGGAACACACGGTTCACGACAGCGAAGGTGATCGTCGCGCGGGCGTTCCCCCCGCCCGGCTCGACCTACGCGCGCGCCGCGCTCCCCTTCGACGACGGCTCCTCCTACCACGGCACGCACGTCGCGGGCATCGCCGCCGGGAACGAGGGCACGGCGGCCCGCGGCACGCGGATCTCGGGCGTCGCGCCGCGCGCGTGGCTCGGCAACTACAAGGCGCTGACGATCCCCACCGACGCAGGCGTCGGGCTGGACGGCAACGCGCCGGAGCTGGTGGCGGCGATCGAGGCGGCTGTCGCCGACGGGATGGACGTGATCAACCTCTCGCTCGGCGAGCCGGAGATCGAGCCGAGCAAGGACGTCGTCGCGCGCGCGCTCGACGCGGCTGCAGCGGCCGGCGTCGTGCCAGTCGTGGCGGCCGGGAACGACTACGACGACTTCGGGGCGGGCTCGCTCTCGTCGCCCGGGACGTCCGCGGACGCGATCACCGTAGCCGCCGTCACCGACGAGACCCGACCCGAGGTGGCGAGCTTCTCGGCCGCCGGGCCGACGGCGCTGTCGTTGCGCGCGAAGCCCGACGTCGCAGCGCCCGGCGTCGGCATCCTGTCCTCGGTGCCGGGCGGGTGGGACGAGATGTCCGGCACGAGCATGGCCGCACCCCACGTCGCCGGAGCTGCCGCCCTGCTGCTCCAGGCCCACCCCGACTGGCCGCCGCCCACCGTCAAGGCGGCACTCGTCGGCACCTCGCGACCCGTCACGGGCACGAGCGGCCAGGCACCTGCCAGTCGTGTGGGGGCCGGGCTCGTCGACGTGCGCGCGGCGCTGGAGCCACACCTCGCCGCCACTCCGACCGCCGTGTCGTTCGGACTGCTCGGCACCGGGACGACAGCGACGGCCACCGTCGAGCTCACCGATGTCGCCGGGGGCGCGGGTGCTTGGCAGGCGACGGTCGAGCGGGCGGCGGGTGGCCCGCCGGCGGAGATCACGGCCACCCCCCCGGTAGCCGTGCCCGGAGCGCTGACGCTGACCGTCACCACGCCGACCGGCGCCGCGGACGGCGAGCTCACCGGCGTGGTCGTGCTCCGCCGTGGCGGCCTCACGCGGCGGATCCCGTTCTGGGGCAGGCTCGCGACGCCGCGCCTGACGTCGGCTCCCGCGACGCTGCTGCGCGCGCCCGGCCTCGTCACCGCCACCACACGCGGTCAGGGCTCGCGGGTCGTGTCCTACCGCTACCCCGACGTCCCGCAGGGAGGAGGGATCACCGCCCGCCTCCGTGGTCCGGAGCGCGTGTTCCGCGTGCGGGTCGACCGCCCGGTCGCCAACTTCGGGGTGGTGATCGTCACGCGCGGGAAGGGCGTCGCCGTCGAGCCGCGGGTCGTCGTCGCCCGTGACGAGAACCGCCTGACCGGGTACGCGGCCCTGCCCGTCAACCTGAACCCGTACCTCGCGGGCTTCGGGGAGAGGACGCTCGTCGCCGGGGCGCTCGCCCCCGCGCCCGGCGTCTACGACGTCGTCTTCGACAGCGCCTCCGCGCAGGGCGCCGGCGCCTTCACCTTCCGGTTCTGGGTGGACGACCGGACACGGCCGTCCGCGCGGCTCGTCACGCGCACGGTGCGCCGTGGGGAGCCGATCCGGGTCCGCGTGTCGGACGCGGGCTCGGGGGTCGACCCCGGCTCGGTGGTCACGCGTCTCGGGAGCAGGTCGCTCCGCACGACCGTCGCGAACGGCGTCGCCCGCATCGCGACGAGAGACGTGCCGCGCGGGACGCACACGATCCGATTCCAGATCTCCGACTACCAGGAGACGCGGAACTTCGAGAACGTCGCCCGCATCCTCCCCAACACCCGCGTGCTCTCGGTCCGCGTCGTCGTCCGCTGAGCGCGCACGAGCGCCGGGCTCAGCGCTTCGTCTTCGGCTCCTCGATCGTGGGGAGCGCGTCGAGGTCGGCCTGCACGCTGCGCACGAACTCGTCGTCCTCGCCGCCCTGGATCACGGTCAGCTCCGACTTGCGGCGCTCGCGCTCGCGTGAGCGGCGCGCGTCGGCGCCGAAGAGACCCGTCACCCGGGGCCACTCCGCAGCGACGACCACGGCGGCCCCGAGGGCGAGCAGGACGAGCCACGGCCAGCTCACGACGTGCAGTGTATCGCGGACGGCTCAGCCTGGGCGAGGCGCGAGCGCCCGGCGTGCCCGCTCGACACGGGGCCGGGCGTGGCACCCGTCGAGGTGATCGTCGACGAGCCCCATGGCCTGCATGAACGCGTAGACCGTCGTCGGCCCCACGTACGACCAGCCACGGCGCTTGAGGTCCCTCGCGAGAGCCCGGGAGGCCTCGGTCTGCGCCTGCTCCATCAGCCAGGCGTGCGTGACGACGGCCGGCCGCGTCTCGGCCGACGGCTCGAACCGCCAGACGTAGGAGGCGAGCGACCCCTCCGCGTCGATCAGCTCGAGCGCCCGGCGGGCGTTGTTGATCGTCGACTCGATCTTGCCCCGGTGCCGCACGATCGCCGCGTCTGCGAGCAGGCGCGCGACGTCGGGCGCACCGAAGGCGGCGACCCGCTCGGGGTCGAAGTCCGCGAACGCCCTCCGGAACCCCTCGCGCTTGCGCAGGATGGTCAGCCACGAGAGCCCGGCCTGGAAGCCCTCGAGGCAGAGCTTCTCGAACAGACGGCGGTCGTCCGTGACCGGCATCCCCCACTCGTCGTCGTGGTAGGCGCGGTACTCGGCGTGCTCCCCGGCGCCCCACCAGCAGCGGACGACGCCGTCCTGGTTGCGGACCAGTCCATCTGCCAGCTGGAGGTCAGCCACCGACCGTCACCACCCGAAGCGGGACGACCTCCGCGATGGCGTCGTAGTCCCCATCGCGGTGCAGCAGGCGTGCGCCCGACCGCAGGGCGATCGCCGCGATGAGACAGTCGGGCAGGCGGCGCACGGTTCGACCGCTCCGGCGGCACTCGCGGTAGATGGCCGCTGCGACCTCGAAGTCGGACGGCTCGTCGACGGGGACCGCCGGCCAGCGGGCCAGGAACCGACGGAGCCGATCGGCGTGCAGGTCGTCGCGCGCCCCGGCGAGCAGCTCCATCGTCACGACACCAGTGGTCAGCAGGGACTCATCTGAGACGATCGCTGCCTGAAGCCACTCGTCCGTCGCGCTTCCGGTGGCGCGCAGGTGCTCGACCCACGCGGAGGTGTCGACGAGGATCACGCGGGCCGAACGGGGCTCTCGCGCAGGTTCCCGAGGTCTGCGTCCCAGCCCGACCCACGCATCGCGAGCGCCTCCTCCTTCGTCATCGGCTCGACGTCGAGCCGGCGTAGTGCGAAGTCGACGGCGGAGCGCTTCGTGCGCAATCCGTACCGCCGCATCACGCGCTCTACCAGACGCTCGTCGATGTCGATGTTTGTGCGGCTCATGTGTACAGCATACACTGCCGCGAGCGCGTGGGCCTACCGGAACCAGATCTCCATCGGCAGGTCGGCGAGCGGCATGCCGCCGTCGGCGGTCACGAGCCACGTGTCCTGCATGTAGAGGCAGTCCTCGCCGTTCGCCGCGATCGCGTGCGGGTGCATCGAGAGCACCATGTTCTCCTCGAGCACGGTCTCGACGCCCTCGCCGACCTTCGGGAACTCGATCATCGTCATCCCGATCGAGTGGCCGGTGACGTGACCGAGGTGGTAGCCGCGGTCGTGGAAGCCCTTCGCGACGGCGACGTGCACGTCGTGACAGGTCGCACCCGCGCGCATCGCGTGCTTGGCGGCTTCGTAGTACTCGGCGTACGCCTCCATCATCGCCTCCGTGTCCGCGGACAGCGTCGTGCCCTCCGCGGCCACGGCGCGCGAGACCTCCACCCAGTGCATCCCCGGTCCCGCCACCTCGAGCGACGGGAGCACGAAGTCGCCGAGGATCTCCTCCTTGCGCGCGATCTTGAACTCGGGCAGCGCGAGCCCGGAGCGCCCGGGCGCGGTGAGCACCATGTTCATCGTCAGGCGTCCGCAGCCCTCGGAGAGGAACCACTCCTCCGCGGCCGCCATCACCTCGGCGGCGGTCTTGCCGGGGGCATAGTGCTCGAACCAGATCTCGAAGCCGCGCTGGTTGATGCGCACTGAGTCCCGCACGCTGGCCAGCTCGGCCTCGCTCTTCACCGCTCGCGCATGATCGAGCTCGACGTCGAACCCCACCAGGTCGAGCCCCTCGAGCGCCCGGTAGTCGCGCACCGTCATCACGTAGTCGAGGCCGTAGACCCCGATGCGGCGCCAGCCGGCGTCGCGTGCGCGCGCCGCGATCTCCTCGCCCGGGCGCGGGTGGAAGACCTGCTCCAGCGGCGTCTGGGCGTGCTCGCCGACGTAGCGCGCCTCGCTCGGGAAGACGACCACCGGCGCACCGTCGGCCGGGAGCACCACGTACGCGTAGCGATGGACGATCTGGAACCCCGACATGTACGTGACCGCGCCCTCGAAGCCCGAGTACTCGCTGCCCGCGACGATCAGGGCGTCGAGCTCGTGCTCGGCCATCGCGGCGCGAGCGTTGGCATGACGTCGGCTCAGCTCGGCATTCAGGTCCACGAGGACTCGACCCCCTTGATGAGTGCGGTGATGGTGTCGTGCAACGGCGTCGGCACGCCGAGCTCGCGCCCGAAGCGCGCGATCCCGCCGTTGAGGAAGTCCACCTCGGTCAGCCGGCGTGCCTCGACGTCCTGGAGCATGGACGCCTTGTGCCCGTAGGCGACGTCGGGTCGGGCGGCGTGGTCGATCAGCTCCTCCGGATCGGAGTCGAGCACGATCCCCTGTGCGGCGGCGACCGCCTTCCCCTCGTCCACGAGCCCGGTGACGAGCGCGCGGAGGTCCGGGCGCTCGCACACGCGACCGTGCGTCAGGCCCGTGAGCGCGCCGATCGGGTTCGTGGAGGCGTTGAAGATCACCTTCCGCCATTGCCCCGGCCTGGCGTCCGGCACCGCGTGGGTCGGCATCCCGGCCCGCGTGCACGCCTCGGCGAGCGGTGTGATCCGCTCCAGCGGGATCGGCGCAGGCTCGAACGGCCCGAAGGTGGTGTCGCCCTTGACGTCCCACTGCACGACCCCGGGCTCGAGCACCTTGCCGGCAGGGAAGGTCGTGCCGCGGATCACGCGCTCCACGTGCGCTGCCAGCGTCTCCTCGTTGCCCACGCCGTTCATCACGGACGCGACCGCGCCGTCGCGGAAGGCATGCGCGGTCGCCGCGATCGCACCCGCCGCGTGCATCGCCTTCGTCGCGACGATCCCGTAGTCGCACGCGGGGAGCGCCGACGCGTCGGCGGTCGCCTGCGGGAAGCTCCGCACCTCGCCCGCGCCAACCAGTTGCAATCCGTTCTCCTTGATCGCATCAACATGCGCTTCGTTCAGGTCGAACGCCCACACCTCGACGTCCGGCAGCGTGGCGAGGTTCGCGGCGAACAGCGAGCCGACGGCACCGCAGCCGACCACGCACACCCTCATGCGGCGCCCTCGCGGCCGCTGCGCGGACGCGTCAGCCGCGCCAGCGTGACCTCCCTGCCTCCTGTGATCCCGCTCGGCCGCAGGATCAGGACGAGCGCCATCAGCGCACCGACGACGACGAGCCGGCTGCCCGAGGGGAGGTCGACCCGCCCGAGGCCCTCCTCGGCCTCTGCGAGCAGGGAATCGAGCCCCGAGACCGCGAGGGCCCCGACCACGGCGCCCCACAGGCTCGTCATGCCGCCGATCACCAGCATCGCCAGCGTGATGAACGTGAGCTCGAGGTAGACGAAGTCGGCGTTGATCGGCAGGAAGTGGACGTACAGGCCGCCCGCGAGCCCCGCGAGCGCGCCCGACAGCGTGAACGCCACGAGGCGCTGCCCGTAGACGGAGATGCCCACCGCGCGCGCGGCAGCCGCGTCCTCCCGGGCCGCGCGCAGCTGCCGGCCGAAGCGGCTCGTCTGGTAGGCGAAGGCGACGACGATCGCGATGATCGCGACGACCGCCGCCTGCACGAGGTCGGTCGTCTCCGGCACCGACGAGAAGACGTTGAGCCCCGGCCCGATCTTCTCGTAGTAGCGAAGCAGGTTGTTGGTGATCCCGAGCACGGCGAACGTCGCGATGCCGGCCGCGAGCCCGGACAGCCGCATCAGCGGCAGTCCGGCCAGGAGCGCGAACACGCCCCCCGCCAGCGCCGCGAGCGCGAGCGACGTCACGTTGCCGACCGTCGTGTCCGCGAGGAACCCGAACAGGTACGGCATCGTCGCGGGCTTCTCCTCCACGGGCACCGACAGCACCCCCGCGGTCCAGGCGCCGACGGCGACGAAGCTGACGTGACCGAAGGAGAGGACGCCCGAGTTGCCGACGAAGACGTACAGCGCGACGACGACGCACACCGCGATCAGCGCGTTGATGAAGTAGATCTCGCTCGAGCGCGAGACGAAGGCGCCGACGACCGCCGTCACGACGACGAGCAGCGCAGGCGCGAGCACGACCGGCCAGGACGCGAGGCGGCCCCTCACACGCGCTCCATCGGCCCGCGGCCCCGCGTGAACAGCCCCTGTGGTCGGATCAGGAGCACGAGGATCACGAGACCGAAGAGGAACGACGGCAGGTACTGGCTCTGGTCGGTCGGCAGCGCGCCGCTGAGCAGCCCGGAGACGTAGCCGATCGCGAAGCCGCCGAGCGTCGCCGAGAGCAGCCGGTTCATCCCACCGAGCACCACCCCGGCCAGCACGACGATCGTCTCGAAGAAGGCGAAGTCCTTCGTCACGATCGGGTTCTGGACGGTGAGCAGGACCGCGACGGTGGCGGCGAGCAGACCCGAGATGAGCACGGCCGACCCCGCCACGCGGTTCGCGCGTACGCCGAGCAGACGAGCGGTCTCGAAGTCCATCGCCGCAGCGCGCATCTGGAGGCCGACCGAGGTCCGCCCCAGGAAGAGCAGCAGCGCTCCGAGGCACGCCGCCGCGGTGACGATCGCGACGACCGTGATCTTGCGCACGTCGATCCCGGCGATCGTCCAGGGCTGGATCAGCTGTGCCAGCGAGGCCGCCGGCTCCCCCAGCGTGTCGTCGCGCTGGTCGATCAGGAGGGCGAGGCTCTGCAGCAGGAAGGCCACCGCGAACGTGGCGATCAGCATCGTCGCGGGCGACTGCGTCCGCAGCGGCCGGAAGACGAGCACGTCCATCGCCATCGTCAGGCCCAGGACGACGACGAAGCAGAGAGCGATGCCCGCGAGCACCGGCCAGTCCTGCTCGGACGCGAAGGCGAGCGCGAACGCCCCCGCCATGATCAGCTGGCCGTAGGCGAAGTTGACGAGGCGCAGCACGCCGAACACGAGGCCGATCCCGACCGCCATGAGAGCGTAGATCGCCCCCTGGCCGATCGCGTCGACCTGGACCTGCGCGTCGAGGATCGAGTCCAGGAAGTCGGTCAGACCGCTCGCGAGGAGGCCCGTCATGAGAGGTACGCCTGGATCATGCGCTCGGTGTCGCCGGCGTCGTCCGGGGTCAGGGTGAGGCGCACCTCCCCGTTGGCGAGGACGAACGACCGGTTCGCGAGAGCCACGGTGCGCTGTGCGCGCTGCTCGACGAGCAGGACCGCGATGCCCTGGTCGCGGATGCGGGCGAGCGCGTCGAACACGATGGAGGTCACGGTGGGCGAGAGGCCGAGCGACGGCTCGTCGAGCAGCAGCACGTCGGGGCGGGCGACGAGCGCCCGCGCGATGGCGAGCTGCTGCTGCTGACCACCCGAAAGGGCGCCCGCATGACGCGCGCGGAACTCCTCCACCACGGGGAACAGCTCGAACACCGCACGGAGGTCGGCGTCGGCGGCGCCGCTCCGCGCACGCCGGGCGGCGAGGCCGAGGCGCAGGTTCTCCTCGACGGTCAGCTCGCCGAAGATCCGGCGTCCTTCCGGGACGAGGGCGACGCCGCTCCGGGCCACCGACTCGGGCGCCGCGCCGCGCATCGACCGGCCGGCGACCACGACGTCCCCGGCGGAGGGATGCACGAGCCCCATGATCGCGTGCAGGGTCGACGACTTCCCTGCCCCGTTCGGCCCGATCAGGCCGACGATCTCGCCGGGGCGCACCTCGAGGGACACTCCTCGCACCGCGGTCACGGCCCCGTAGCGCACCTCGAGCCCGCGGATCGCCAGGGCCGCCTCGCTCACGAGGGGCCCTCGTCGTGGACGGCGCTCTCACCGAGGTACGCAGCGGCGACGTCGAGGTTCGCCCGGATCTCGTCGGGCGTCCCCTCGGCGAGGGTGCGGCCCTGGTCGAGCACCTGGATGCGATCGCAGACCTCCATGATCAGCGCCATGTTGTGGTCGATCAGCAGGACGCCTGCGTCGTGCTCGTCGCGCACCGAGCGCACGACCTCCGCGAACTCCGGCACCTCCCCCTCCGGCAGCCCGGCTGCGGGCTCGTCCATCAGGACGAAGCGCGGCTCGGTGGCGAGGGCACGGGCGACGCCCAGCCGCCGCTCGTCTCCGTGTGCGAGGGCGCCGGCAGGCCCCTGCGCGTAGCGGTCGAGGCCGAGCAGACCGAGGAGCTCGTCCGCCCGCTCGCGAGCGACGCGGGGCGAGGCCCCCACGCCGAGAGCGGCGACCTCGACGTTCTCGCGCACGGTCAGCGACCGGAACGCGTGGCTGTGCTGGAAGGTGCGGGCGAGGCCGTGACGCCCCCGGCGGCTCGCGCTCCAGCGGGTGATGTCCGTGTCGTCGAGCGCGACCGACCCGGAGGTCGGGAGGTCGAAGCCGCTCAGCAGGTTGACCAGCGTCGACTTGCCCGCGCCGTTCGGGCCGATCAAGCCGACGACCTCGTGCCGGTGCAGCGCGAACGACACGCCCTGCACCGCGTGCACGCCGTCGAACGAGCGGGAGACGTCGGCGGCCCGGAGGGTTCCTCCGGGCCGCCGTGGATCCCGCGACGATGCGTCCGCGTCGCTCAAGTCGCCCTAGATCTTCGGGACGACCTTCGCCGTGACGGCGCCGACGCGCTTGCCCTTGTTGTTCTGGATGGTGACGACGCGGTAGGCCCGGCCGAACACCGAGTGGAGCTGCGGCGAGAAGCTCACGAGCCCCGACAGCGTGGGCACGCGCCTGAACTTCTCCATCGTCGCCGCGAGGCGGACGCCGCTCGTGCTCCCGCCCGAGCGGTTGATCGCGGTGACGACGCCGTCGATCGCCGCCGAGCCCGTCACGAACCCGCCCGTTCCCGCCTTGAGCTGCTTCGCGAGCCGGTTGATCGCCGGCACCGGATCGTCGCCGAAGATCGATGCGTACGTGACGAACGTGTAGTTCGACACGACCGGGTCCTTGGTGACCCAGTACACGCCGTCACCGGCCCACGAGTTGAGCACCATCGTGTCGTTCCCGAGCGTGCGGAGGCCGGCGAGGATCTGCGGCAGCGCGCCGAACGCACCGGCGGTGGCAGTCACGATCACGTCGGCCTTCGCGCCGTTGAGACGCGTGACGATGGCGGTCTGGCTGCTCGAGCCGAGGGACTGGTAGCTCTCCTCCGCGACGATCTTGCCGCCGAGCTGCGCGTACCGGGCCTTGAACGCCTTCACGACGTCCTTGAAGTACACGATCACCGTGTCGGTGGCCAGCGCGGCGGTCTTCCAGCCCTTGCGCCACGCGTACTCCGCCATCGCGGAGCCCTCGTCCTGCGCGACGTTGCCGAACGAGAACGCGAGCCTCCCCTTGGCGCCGAAGCGCTTCGGGCCCATCTGATCGGTGCCGATGCACGGCGCGACGGTCAGCTTCCCAGCGTTGATGGACTCCTGCACGACCGGCGCCGCGAAGTCGACGTCGCACGTGGTGAACATCACGTCCACGTTCTGCCCGAGCAGCTTGGCCGCGCACGCCTTCGCGATCGCCGGCTTGTTGCCCTGCGTGTCGCAGGTGACGATCCGCAGCTTCTTGCCACCGACGCCACCCCGGACGTTCCACTGCTTGACGCGGATCTGGGCCGCTGCGAGCGCCGGGCCGTCGAACGGCGCCATGGCTCCCTTGCCGTCGTAGGCCCAGCCGATGACGATCTCGTTGCCGGCCGCAGTGGCCGAGCCGGCCATCACGGCGAGGCTCGCGACCACCGTCGCGAGGAGCGCGAGCAGCGCCCCACCTCTCCTTCCTCTCATGCGTCCTCCTTGTCGCGGGTGTCCGCGTGTCCGTTGGTGGGCTCGACTCGCCAGGACGCCTCCTTGGCCTTGACGAGCCGGTACAGCGCGGTGTGCAGGGGGGCCTCCACACCGGTTCTCTCGGCCTCGCGCACGAGCGCGCCCGTGATGAGGTCGATCTCCGTGGGTCTACGGGCTTCGACGTCCTCGAGCATGGACGGATAGTGGGCCGAGCCGCGTCGGGTCGCGTGGACGTTCATCTCCCACGGGTCGTCGTGCAGCTCGATGCCGGCGGCCGCCGCGACCGCCTTGCCCTCGTCGACGAGGTCGTGGACGAGGTGACCGAGGTCCGACGGCGTCTCCTCGGCGGCGAAGTGCGGGTCGTGCGGGAGCCCCGTGAGGGCCGCGACCGCGTTGACGGTGGCGTTGAAGATGAGCTTCGACCACTGCGCCGGCCTGAGATCCGGGAGCACCTCGCACCTGAGCCCCGCGCTCCGCACGAGCTCGCCCACCTCCTCGACCCGCTCGAGCGGCGTGTCCTCGTAGGGCCCCATCCACGTCTCGGTGTCGAGGATGTACTCGACCTCCGTGTCGGAGTGCTTCGTCCCCGACATGAAGGTGACCGCGGAGACGATCGGCCACTGCCCGTGTGCCCGGACGACCTCCTCGGCGCCGAGCCCGTTGAGCGTCGTCATGATCGTCGCAGCGGGGAACCGGCCTTCGAGCGCGGTGGCGGCGTCCTCGAGCCCGTTCGCCTTGGTCGCGACGATCCCGAGGTCGAACGCCGGGAGCGCGTCCGGATCCGCCGACGCGACGACGTGCGCGTGGAGCTGGCTGCGCCCGGTCACCCGGAGCCCGTCCCGGTTGAGCGCCTCGGCGTGCTCGCGGCGGCGGGTCAGCACGGAGACCTCGCAGACCTGCGCCAGGTGTCCGGCGAAGAGGCTGCCGATCGAGCCGGCCCCGATCACGCAGACCCGCTCGATCACGCGCGCCGGGTGCCCGGCGAGCCGGCGGAGGTCTGTGACATGTCAAGCACGGCCGCGAGTATCACCCGCCGGTGACATGACAGTCAAGCCGCAGCCCGCTCCCCGCCCACCGCTGCCATGGCGTCGTTCGGTGTCAGACACCGGATCCTGTCAAGGGGTTTTCGTGCCGACTTCGTGCCAATCGCTCCACAGGCCGGGTGCGCGTCACAGCAAGGCCTCGTCCGTCGCGCGTCCTGGGCGGAGCCGAGATCGAGGACGCCCAGCGTCATCGATGATCCCCGACCGCGTCCGACCCAGCCGTGACCGCAGCGGCCGACTTGACGGACGCCGGTGTCTGACACCGGCGAGCACCGGCGAGCGCCGCGGCTAGACCTCGGCCGCGAGCGCGCGCAGCTCGTCGTCGCCGACGAGGCCCCGTTTCTGGGTGCCGCGCTGCTTCACGGCACGCAGGAGCTCCGGGTACCGCTCCTCTCGCACGTCGAGCCCGAGACGCTCGACCGCGATCCGGATCGAGTCGATCCCGCTCTTCTTCCCGAGCACGATCCCCCGCTCGGCGCCCACGAGCTCGGACGCGTAGGGCTCGATCGCGGGCGGGTCGTGGAACTGCGCCGCCACCGCGCCCGACTCGCGCGTGAAGAGCGCCTCGCCGGTGACCGGCTTCCACGGCGGCAGCGGCGTGTGCGCCAGCTCCTGGACGAGGCGCGAGAGCGAGCGCGCCTGGCCGAGATCGAGTCGCGTCGGGATGCCGTAGAGCGCCTCGAGCGCGAGGGCCACCTCGATCAGGTCGGCGTTGCCGGCCCGCTCCCCCATGCCGTTGACCGTGCCCTGCACCCAGGTCGCGCCCGCCTGGACGGCCGCGATCGCGGCTGCGGTGGCGAGGCCGAAGTCGTCGTGCCCGTGCCAGTGCACCGGGATCTCCGGCCCGATGCGGTCGACCGTTCGCGAGACGAGCAGCGCGGCGGCCTCGGGACTCGCGATGCCGAGCGTGTCGACGACCACGACCTCGACCGCGCCTGCCTCCACCGCCGCCGCGTACGCCTGGTCGAAGAACTCGAGGTCGGCACGGGAGGAGTCGACCCCGAAGAACGCGACGCGGATCCCGTTCGCCGTCGCGAAGGAGACGGCCGAGCGAATGCGGTCGAGCATCTTCTCGCGTGACACGCCGAGGGCGGCGAGCTTCCCGTCGGAGATCGGGCTCTCGATCACCGAGGCCTGCACGCCGAGCTCCACGAGCGCCTCGACGTCCGCCTGCACGGCGCGGGAGAAGCCCCACACCTCCGCGCGCAGCCCCGCCTCGGCGATCAGCCGCACCGCCCGGAAGTCGTCGTCGGAGACGCGGGGGAACCCGGCCTCGATCCGGTCGATCCCGGCGGCGTCGAGCGCACGGGCGATCTCCAGCTTCTGCTCGGGGGTGAGCACGACGCCGATCGTCTGCTCCCCGTCGCGCAGCGTCGTGTCGTACAGCCCGACGGTGACGTGCGGCTGCGGGTCGAGGGCCTGCTCGTTGATCGCCCCCGTCCAGACCTTGCTCCTGTCCAGCGTCATCGCGTCACCGACCTCCTCACCTCGCCGACCACCCCTCCGGAGAGTGCTCGCAACAGCTTGTCACTTGCCGTGCTGCCGCCGGCCGGTCACTCGGGCAGGACGCAGGCAGCTCGCTCATGCGTGCGCGGGGACGATGCCGTCGGGGAACGAGGAGAGCTGCTCGGGACCCTCGACCGTGATCAGGAAGTTGTCCTCCACGCGCAGGCCGCCACCGTCCTCGAAGTAGCATCCTGGCTCGATTGCAAGGACCATCCCCTCGCGCACCTCGCCCTCGCCGGCCTGGTGCGCATACGGCGGCTCGTGGGGGCGCGCGCCCACGCCGTGGCAGACGGGGTGGCTGGGCTGCCCCGGGAACCCGAGCGCCTCGAGCCCTGAGCGCATCCGGCGGTCGAGCTCGGCGAGGCTCGCGCCGGGCCGCGCGAAGGCGATCGCGTCGCCGTACACCTCCATCAGCCCCTGTTCGAGCTCTCTGTACCGCGGGGTCAGCTCGCCGACGACCACGTTCTTGGTGTGGTCGCACCAGTAGCCGTCGGCGCACACCCAGATCTCGAAGAGCGTCGGCTCCCCCTCGACCACCGGCCGATCGGTCGTCGCCGTGAACGTCCTGATCCCCGGGCCGGACCAGACGAGCGAGAAGCCGAGCGCGAGCTCCACCCTCCCCTCCCAGCCCGTGCCCTCGCCGTGCACGAATCCGAGCCACTCCGCCGCGATCTGCGCTTCCGTCATCCCGGGGCGGATCACGGCGCGCACGTGCTCCATCGCCGCGGCGGCGATCGCGTTCGCGAGGCGGATCCGCTCGATCTCCTGGGCGGTCTTGACCATGCGGGCCTCGGCGAGGAGCGGCGTCGCGTCCACGGCTCCGGGGAAGGCGTCGAACCACGCCTGCGTGAAGGTCGTCGGCTCTCCGACCATCCGGTCGGAGGCCTGCGTGCCGAGCGAGAGCTCGAGGCCCACCACACCGTGCTCGGACGCCGCTGCGACCGCCTCGTCGAGCGCGCGCGCCACAGGAGGCCGTGGATCCGCCGGGTGGTAGCCGGCGAAGAGCCGTACGTCCTGCGTCCACGCGGTGCACGCGGCGTCGTCGGCCGAGGCCTCGAGGCAGATGAGCGTCGGCTCGCCCTCGCGCGGGAACACGACGGCGTCGTAGCCCTTCATCCCCCAGAAGTCGGTCAGGTAGAGCACGTTGTCGGGCGCGCGCACCAGGAGCGCGTCGAGTCCGCGCTCGGCCATCAACGCCCGGACGCGGTCGAGCTTGGCGTCGTCGCGCGGCCATGACATGTCAGCGATCCTACTCCGCCGCGCGTGTCCTCCACGGAATCGCCACCGGCTCGTCACCATGCGCACCTTGACCCTGTCGGCGCACCCAGGGATAGTGCTCGCACGCACGAGCGAGAGGAGCCCGATGACGCCGTTCGCTGCACCGCTCTCGGCCGAGAAGGGCGGTGAGTGGGAGGCATGGATCGACGAGTGGCCGAGTCAGCCGAGCACCATCGACCAAGGAGGAGCGATGCCCACCGTGATGGGGTACCACGACGTCAAGGACCAGGCCCACTGGCTCTCGTCACCGCGGCGTGAGGAGTTCTTCGGGCCCCTCGGCGTCACGAACATCCGCACGTTCGTCGATCCGGCGAACGCCACTCGTGTGGGCGTGCTGATGGACGTGCCCGACCTCGACGCGCTCGCAGACGCGATGGAGACGCAGGGAGCCGCCGACGCGATGGAGTACGACGGGGTGCTGCCCGAGACCCTCGTCATCCTCGTCGAGGCGTAGGCAGCGGGCTGCTCGACGGCTGCGGTCGGGGTCGGCGGACGCCGACCCGGCTGCGCCGGCTACGCGTCTCCCCACGGTCGCACGCGCGGCGGCGGCTGGGTGCCGTGCCCCTCCTGCCACGAGATCACCGGGTTGCGCAGCACGCCGATCCCCTCGATCTCGGCCTCGATCACGTCGCCTGGCTTGAGGTAGAGGCGCGCGCGCTCCTCCGGCGACTTGAACCCCGCCACGCCCGAGACCGTCCCCGTCGAGAGGACGTCGCCGGCCGAATAGGTGAGGCCCGAGAAGTTGGAGAGGATCTCGGCGATCGTGACCGACATCCGGCTCGAGTGCGACTCCTGCCGCACCTCCCCGTTCACGCGCAGCTGCATCGCGAGGTCGTGCGGGTCGGCGATCTCGTCCGGCGTCACGATCCAAGGGCCGAGCGGGCAGAACGTGTCGATCGCCTTGCAGAACGAGAACACGCCCGAGCGCATCTCGCCGCGCTGGATGTCGCGCGCGGTGATGTCGTTGAAGATCACGTACCCGCCGACGTAGTCCATCGCCTCCTCCGGCGAGAACCACTTGCCGGGCTTGCGCAGGACGACCGCGAGCTCGAGCTCGTAGTCGAGCTCCTCGGTGAGGTGCTCGGGGTAGATCACCGGCTCGTCGGGACCGATGATCGCGTCGACGTTTTGGAAGAAGTTGATCCACGGGGCGATGTCGTGCGACCACCCCACGTTCTTGGACTCCTCCTCGTGCTCCCGGAAGTTGCCCGCCGTGTGGAAGAACTTCTTCGGCACGATCGGCGCCCGGAGCCGCGTGTCGGCCAGGGCAACGCGCTCGCCGGTCTCGTTCGCGCCGCCGTGCTCGAAGTACGCGCGCATCGTCGGCGCATCGAGCACCACGACCTCCTCTCCCTCGAGCCGGCCGACCCGACCGTGTCCCTCCCCGAACGTCACGAGCCGCATGCATCCGTCCCTTCGTCGCGCGTGGCCATGGATGCCGAGACTCTACGCGCCCGGGCACGCTGACATGTCACCAGGGGAGCAGCCCACTGGCGACGGCGTGGTCGCCCGACGAGCCCGGGGTTGCGGCCCGATCCTCAGCGCTCGTTGATCACGACCTTGTGCTGGCTGATCCGGGGGTTGTCGACCGTGACGACCCAGCGCACCACGTCGAACTCCTTGCCGACGTTGCCGACGGAGTCGGCCACCGCGTTGTTCGCCACATCCTCGAACGCCTCGTCGAGCGTCCTGCCGACTCCCTGGTACGTCGCTCCGCCCCTCCCGCTCTCGTCTCGCTGCATGCTCCCGCCCTCCGTGTCGCTTGTCCGTCCCGCCATCCTGCGCCTCCGCGACCCTCCTGACAAGGGACGACTCAGATGCCGCCGGGATCGACGCCCGCGAGGAGCGCCGCCTCGACGAGCGAGAGGTCCCGCCCCGCGCGGTCGTCGACCGACGCGTCCCGAAGCCGCCGCCGGATCCGCTGCTCCAGCCGGCGCTCGGTCGGGACCGGGGCAACCCCGAGCCGCTCCCGAGCTGCCGCCGCCGCGCCCAGCAGCCGTGCGGCACCGGTGTCGTCGCCGCGAGTCGCTGCGAGCGCGACCAGGCACTCGGCCGCCGCGGCATCGTTGCCGAGCCGCACGAACGCCGCGAGCGCCGGCAACAGCTGTTCCGCGGCGGCGTCGTGCTCGCCGCGCAGCGCCGCGATCTCGCCGAGGCAGCAGCGTGCGCCGGCCGCATGGAGCACGTCGCCCATCGCCACTGCGAGCTCGAGGCACTCCTCGAGCGCGGTCTGGGCGCCGTCGAGGTCGCCCTCGGCCAGCGCCGCCGCGCGCAGCGTCAGCGCCGCGTTCGCCACGAGCTGCCGATCACCCCGACGCCGCCTGTTCGCGAG
>CAZUVW010000002.1:0-51000 GCA_964623875.1 uncultured Gaiellales bacterium | reverse complement strand
CGACCCGCGGCCGGGCGGACGAGGCCGAGGAGGGCGCGGATCAGCGTCGTCTTGCCCGCGCCGTTCGGCCCGACGATCGCGGTGAGGGTTCCCGTGGGCACCTCCAGGTCGACGTCCCACAGGACGGGCTTCTCGCCGTACGCGACGGTGAGGTCGGTGACCTCGATCGCGGGGTTCGTCACGGAGCCTGACCTCCGAGCGCGGACACGATGGTGCGCACGTTGTGGCGCACCATGCCGACGTACGTCCCCTCGGGCGTCCCCGCCGAGCCCATGGCGTCGGCATAGAGCGCGCCCCCGATCTGGACGTCGAAGCCGCGTGCGCGCACGGCCGCCCGCACGGCCTCGATCGTCCGTGGCGCGACCGACGACTCGACGAAGATGGCCGGGATGCGCCTGGTCGCGATGAAGGCCGCGAGCTCGTCCACGTCCCGGGCCCCTGCCTCGGCAGCCGTCGAGATCCCCTGCAGCCCGACGACCTCGAAGCCGTACGCGCGGCCGAAGTACCCGAACGCGTCGTGCGCGGTCACGATCACCCGCCTCTCCCTCGGCACGGTCGCGGTCGTGCGCCGTACCTCCGCGTCGAGCGCGGTGAGCTCCGCGAGGTAGCGCTCCGCGTTCGCGCGGTAGGTCGCGGCGTGCGCCGGGTCGGCCTCGGCGAGGCGGTCGCGCACCTCCTCGACGCAGCCGCGCCACAGCGCCACGTCGAACCACACGTGCGGGTCGAACTGGCCGTCGAAGGCCGCCGGACGTCGCAGTCGGCTCTCGGGGATCCCCGCGCCGCAGGCACGCGAGAGCCGCCGGTCGCCGATCCGCTCGAGCACGTCGGCCATCTTCGCCTCGAGGTGGAGCCCGACGAAGAAGATCGCGTCCGCCCGCTCGAGGCGCCGGACGTCGCCCTCGCTCGCCTTGTAGAGGTGCGGATCGACGCCCGGGCCCATCAGCCCCTCGACGCGCACGCGGTCGCCCCCGACCTGCTCGACGACGTCGGTGAGCATGCCCACGGTGGTGACCACGCGGATCTCCTCCTTCGAGGAGAGGTCGGGGAGCGCCGAGGTCGAGACGGGGCCGCAGGAGGCGGCGAGCAGGGCGAGCAGGACTCCCGCCGCGATCGCCGGCCACAGGCCTGGTTTAGCCATGGCTAAAACCTAGCGTACGGGCGCGCCGTCGCGGCCGCAGGCGGCGTGCGGGCGACCGACGAACCTCAGCGCACCTCGACAGAGCGCCCGGGCGACGCGATCGCGCAGGGCGGCACGCGCGAGAGCCCGGTCCTCGACCGGATTCGTCATGAAGCCCGTCTCGACGAGGATCACCGGGACGTCCGACCAGTTGAAGCCCGTGAAGTCCGCGCGCTCGGAGACGCCTCGATCGGGGAAGCCGGTGGCGCGGACGAGCTCGCGCTGCACCAGCTCGCCTGCCCTGCGGCTCGCGGCGTGGACGTCGCCGGTCCAGCCCCGTCGGAGCGCCGGGACGAGCGTGTGCGAGCCGCGAACGCGTGCGTCCGGATGCCCGTCGGCGTGCACCCGGAGGAACAGCGCCGCCCCGGCCCGGTTTGCGATCCGCGCCCGAGCGACGTTGCCCATCGACACCCCGGCCGTCCGCGTGCGCGTCAGCACGCCGCGCACGCCGGCGCGCTCGAGCAGCCGTCGCAGCCGCAGCGAGACGTCGAGCACCAGATCGGCCTCCCGGATCCCCGTGACCACCCCCCGCGTCCCGCCGCCGTCGAGGATCTTCCGCGTCGGCGACCCCGGCCCGATCGGCTCGGTCGCGAGGTTCGCGCGCGCGTCGTGCCCGGGATCGACGACGATCACCGGGCGGTCTGCCGCGGGTGCCGCCGCCCGGCCGAAGAGCACCGCCGCAGCGACGAGCGCCGGGACGAGCGCCGCACGGCTCACCGGCCTGGTCCGTAGTAGCGGCGCACGTAGACGAGCGTGAGGAAGGCGCCCGGGACGAACAGGATCGCGGCGGCGGCCATCAGCGCCTTCGCCGCGGTCGAGCCCAGGTCGACCGCGAGCGCCGCGAGCATGCACACGCCTGCCAGCCCGCACAGGATCGGGCCGGCCGCGTCGAGGATCCGCACGAGCACGAGCACCATGGTCGCAGACGCGCGCGGCTGGTCGTCCGGGATGCGTGCGCGCGCTAGACGACGACGCGGTACACCTGGAAGACCTCGGCGTACGCGCGGTTGACGTTCGTGCCGTGCACCCTGGCGAGGTTGCGGATGTACTCCGCGTCGGCGTAGCGGCGGTGCTGCTGCGACGCGTAGTGCTGCACCGCCGCGATCTTGCGCTCGACGTGCCGCTCCTCGAGCGCGATGTACGCCCCGTAGGAGAAGTCGAAGTTGTTCCACGGGATCTCGTACCCGAGGATCGTGGTGCGCTTGAACGCCCGGAGCCCTTCCTGCGCGATCGTCTGGTGATCCTGGTGGACGTCGTGGTGCGAGGGCTGGAAGACCACGTCCGGCCGCAGCTCCTCCCACAGCGCGACGAGGAGCTCGAGGATGTCCTGCCGGCGCTCGGGGAAGGTGCGCACGTCGAAGTCGTGCACGGTCAGTCGCTCCTCGGGGATCCCGAGCTCGGCCGTCGCCTCGCGCACCTCGCGGGCGAGCGTGTCGGGCGGGAACCCTGGGGGCAGCGAGCGCGTCGCGATCGAGAACGCGACGTAGTGCACCTCGCACCCGGCCTCGACCAGCCGCGCCAGCGTCCCACCGCAGCCGAACTCGCCGTCGTCGGTGTGGGGCGCGAGCACGACCGCCCTCGAGAACCCCTCGATCACGTCGCCGCTCCGACGGGTGACGGCTCGGCTGCCGGCTCCGCGCCGGCGGACGGCACACCGGAGGGCGGCGGGCGACGGGGGACGCTCGTCGCGAGCCCGACCAGCCCGAGCAGCGCCCACGTCATCGGGTCCTCGAGGAACGCGCTGTAGAAGAGGCTGTGCACGAAGATCGCGAGTAGCGTAAGGCCAACGGCGAACGACACGCGCGACGTGAAGCCCGTGCCGAGCCCGCCGAGGGCTCCCCGAAGCGCCGCGGCCACCACCCAGAGGAAGAGCACGAGGCCGACGATCCCGGTCTCGGCGACGACGGTGATCGGCGTCGTGTGCGACGCACCCTTCCGCGGGTCGCGCTCGGGCAGGCCCGTCCGCTCGGCGTAGGCGCGCTTGAAGCCGCCGACCCCGACCCCGCCGACCGGGTGGTCCACCGCGATGCGCACGCCCTGTCCGACGAGGCTCGCACGGCCGCTCGTCACCTTGTCGATCCCGCTCCGCCCCTCGTCGAGGACGCGCTCCCGCACCTGCGGGATCGCGAACGTCCCGGCTGCGACGACCAGCGCCAGCGCGACCGCCGCCACGAAGGCCCGCCAGCCCCAGACGACGAACGCCGCCGCGGCGACGCCCGCAGCGAGTGCGACGAAGCTCGTCTGCGAGAACGAGAAGAAGAGACCGACCCACATCCCGGCGATCACGAGCGCCAGGCCCACGAAGTTCCGTCCGCGGACGCCGCCGAGCAGCGCGCCCGCGAGGGCCGTGAGGATCCCGACGGTGAGGTACCGGCCGTAGATCGAGGGATCCCAGAAGACGGAGTTGACCCGGAAGAAGGGCGCGTAGGCGTTGCCGACGATCACCTTCGGGTTCCAGAAGACCTCGCGCGTCGCCCACTGGTAGACGCCCACCGACGCGTACAGCAGCGCGGTCGCGACCAGCGCTCCCCACAGCCACGCGAGTCGCCGCCCGCGCCACGGGAGCCGTGACATCCCGACCGCGAGCAGCCCGAACGGGAGCACGAAGGCCCCGAGCGCGATCGCCGCCTCGCGCGGGTCGCCCGTCCACAGCGTGGTCAGTCCGAGCCACGCCACGAAGGCGGCGAGCGGAAGCGTCACCGGGCCGAGCTCGCGCGAGCGGCGGTCGCGGCGGACGCCGATCTGCCACGCGAGCGCGACCGCCTGCGCGGCGACGACCCCGTAGAGCGGCAGCAGGAGGTTCGCCTCCTCGCCCGCGACGTCGATCGGGATCCGTAGGGGCACGCACGCGAGGGCGGCGAACGGCAGTGCGTACGGCCAGCGCAGGAGCACGGCACCCCCGGCCGCGGCGAGCAGGAAGCCCGCGACGACCGCTGCTGCGGCGAGGGTGGGGGCGACGTCGGGCGCGAGGTACAACGCGAGACAGCTGAGACCGACGCCCCACGCGCCGAGCCCGGCGAGACGGAGGTCGCGCCGCGGCGCGGCCATCAGGACGGCCAGTCCCGCTGTCCCGAGCACGCCTCCGACCGCGACGAGCGGCGTCACGGAGCGCTCCCCGGCGGGGCGGTGACGATCACCGTCGCTCGGTCGGAGCCTCCGTTCGCCGTCACGACGAGCGCGTAGCGACCGGGCCGAGCGGGTGCGCGAAGACGGAGCGTGCCCGGAGGAGCCGAGCCGCGGCGCGCGCCGAGACGCCACTCCACGCGACGGGCGTCCGACACGACGAGCACGGCGAACGTCCGGCCGGCGACGGCCTGGATCCGATCGCGGCCGAGGGCGACCGACCGCGCGACCACCCTCACCTCGCGGCTCCGCTGGGCGACGTTCCCGGCCACGTCCACCGCGCCGAGCTGGAGCCCGTGCGAGCCGTCGGCGACGGGCTCGCCGCCGACGAGGCCGAGCCAGCGGATCTCGCCCTCCTCGCGACGACCGCGCTTCAGCACCTGACGCCGCCCGTCGACGTAGAGCGCGACCTGGCTCGGCTCCGAGACGCGGTAGGAGACGAGCACGCTGTCACGACGCCCGTCGCCGTCCGGAGAGAAGACGCGTGGACGCACGCTGACGCGCTCGATCGTCGGCGGGGTGACGTCCACCCGGATCGGGTTGGGCAACGTGATCGTGCGCCGCTGCCGGGCCAGCCGGGTGCGCGGGAGGTACGCGCCCTCGGCGACGACCGCGCCGGCGTCGTCCCTGCCGTCCCAGACCACCTCCACCGGCCCCCTGGCGACGGGGCGGTTCTGCACGAGCGTCCGCACCGGGGCCCCCGACCCGTCCACGATCTCGACCGAGAGCCGGTCGGCGCTGCGCAGCCGGAACGAGATGGTGGCGGTGGAGAGGGGGCAGTCGCAGACGGGCGAGAAGACCTTGTCGACGCGCGTGCCGAGGATCGGGCTCGGGGTGAGCTTCAGCTTCTCGGTGTACGCGAAGGCTGCACCGGTGGCGACGAGCAGCGCCGCGACGAGGGCGACTGAGGCTGTGCGGGCCACGGCCAACGGATTGTAGGGGCCGGGCTCACCCCCTCCCGGCAGCGCAGGACCGACCGGTCGCGTCCGACGCGTGTCAGACGGCGGGCTCCTCGTCGATCTCGGGGCGGTGGAGGAACCAGCGCGCGAGGCCGACGACGACGGCGACCGCCGCGATCGCCGCGCCCGCCACGACGACCGCGTCGGCACCCGGCGGATCGAGGAGCTTCACGCCCGCCAGCGCCAGCGTCGAGGCCAGCGCGAACCGGAGCGTCCGATCGGGGAGCCGAACGGTGAGGCGCCCGCCGATCAGCACGCCCGGGATCGAGCCGATCAGGAGCCAGCCCGTCGCGGCGTAGTCGACGTTCCCGACGACCATGCTCCCCGCACCCGCGACCGCCAGCAGCAGGGCGGCGTGGAAGATGTCGGTCCCCACGATCTTGGCCGCCGTGAGCGGGAACGCGATCACCATCACGAGCCCGAAGATCGTGCCGCTGCCCACCGAGGTGAGCCCCACCACGAACCCGCCGACGGCTCCGGTCGCGAGCGCGATCGCCCGGTCGCGGTTCGTGAGCAGGAACGGCTTGTCCTCCGGCACGGAGTGCAGGTACGCCTTCACGAAGAAGCCGATCCCGACGAGGATCAGCGCGACGCCCAGCACCTCCTTCGCGACCTCCTCGTAGCCGTCGCCGTACTCCTGCTTCAGCCACCAGGCAAGCGCGATCCCGATGATCGAGAACGGCGCCGAGGTGGCGATCATCCAGGCGGTGAGCCGCGCGTGGACGTGCCCGAGCCGACGGTGCTGCACGGCGCCGAACGACTTGAAGATCGCGCCGTGGACGATGTCGGTGCCGATCGCCACGGTCGGCTTGAAGCCGAACAGCAGCACGAGCAGCGGGGTCATCAGCGAGCCGCCGCCCATCCCGGTCACCCCGACGAGCAGGCCGATGGCCAGCCCGGCGATGGAGAGCTTCCAGTCCACGGCCTAGGCGTCGGCGCCGAGCAGCACCTCGCGCAGCGTGTCGCCGCGGAGGCCGAGACGCAGCGTCTCGAGCGGGATCACCTCGTCGGGCGGGATGTTGCCGAGGTTGACGTTCGGCCCGAAGGTCTTCACGAACCACGCCTGGGACGCCTTCGTCGGCGCCTCGAAGAGCACGTCGTCGACCGACACGCCGTGGGCGATCTCGTCGATCAGCCCGGTGCGCATGTCGCCGTCCGAGCGGAAGATCCCCGCGGTGCCGCCCTCGCGACCCTCCGTGATCACCTTCCACGAGCCCGCCGTGAGCTCCTCCTTGATCCACTCGACCCACTGGTACGGGGCGTAGACGACGTCCGAGTCCTTCGACCCGACCTCGGAGAGCACCGTGAAGTCGCGGGCGAAGTCCGCGATCAGCTCGAGCTTGCGCTCGCGCGGGATCTCGAGCGTCCCGTCCGAGATCTCGACGTGCGAGAAGCGGTGGTGCTGCAGCCACGCCTTGAACTCGTCCATGCGGTCACGGGCGTACACGGCCTCGAACAGCGTTCCGCCGCAGACGACGGGCGTCTCGAACGAGCGGTAGAGCGCGATCTTCTTCTCGAGGTTGTTCGTGACGTAGCTCGTGCCCCAGCCGAACTTGACGATGTCGACGAACTGCCCTGCGGTGTCGAACAGGCCCTCGATGTCGCGCAGGTTGAGGCCCTTGTCCATCACGTGCGTGAGCCCGGTCTCCCGGGGCTTCCCGGGTCGGGCGGGCACGCCGAGGAATCCGTCCTCAAAGGGTGGCATAGAGCTCCTCCAGCTTCTGCTGCGCGCGGTTCTGCACGTCGCGGTAGAGGGAGCCGCCGTGCGCGTCGATGCCGACCGTCAGCGGCCCGAAGTCCTTGACCCGGAACCTCCAGAGGCACTCGGGCATCAGCTCCTCCCAGGCGACCTCCTCGATCTCCTCGATCTGCGTCGTCTCGAGCGCAGCCGCTCCGCCGACGATGGCGAAGTAGACCATCCCCAGCCGCTGCATCGGCTCGATCGCCTCGTCGGGGAAGCCGCCCTTGCCGCAGATCGCCCGAACGCCGTACTGCGCGCCCAGCCCCTCCGTGAAGCGCACCATGCGCGCGCTCGTCGTGGTGCCGATGCAGATCTTCTCGTAGCGGCCCCTGCCCTCGGCGTCCTCGCCGACCTTGCGCACGTTGGGCGCGGTGTGCAGCAGGAACGCGCCGGTGAGATCCATCGGCGGCGGCACTCCCTGGTCGAAGATGCGGATCTGCGTCCGGTCGCGGATGCCGATGATGTGGCCCTGGACGACCACCTCGTCGCCGGCGCGGAGCTTCAGGATCTCCGCCGGATCGGTGATCGGGAAGGTCACCTCGTGCGTCGCCATCAGCGCGAACCTCCTTCGTGGCGCCCGGCCACCGGCCCGCAGCGCACGACGACGAGACCGGCAAGTGACAACTTGTCACTTGCCGGTGGCACGCGGCGGGCCACTCGGCGGGGGTCGCGCAGGCGAACGGTGTCGTGTCTCATCAGAACTCCCTGTCGAAGTCGACGGTGCCGTCGGCGCCGATGTGCGCCGACGCGCGCCGGGCTGCCCAGCACTGGTAGTTGACCGCCACGGGGTTGAGCGTCATGTGGGTGTCCGCGTGCTCGATGTGGCACTGGAGCACGGTCACGTCGCCGCCGAGCCCCATCGGCCCGATCCCCGTCTGGTTGAGCAGGTCGTAGAGCTCGTCCTCCAGCTGGGCGACGAGCGGGTCGGCGTTCCTGGTGCCGACGGGTCGCGCGATCGCCTCCTTGGCGAGGTGCATCGCGTAGTCGGCCGAGCCGCCGATCCCGATCCCCACGATCCCCGGCGGGCACGGCTTGCCGCCGGCGCCGACGATCGACTCGAGCACGAACTTCTTGATCCCCTTCACCCCGTCGGCCGGGACGAGCATCTTCAGGAACGTCATGTTCTCCGAGCCCGACCCCTTCGGCACGCACTTCACGTCGAGGCCGTCCCAGTCGGGGACGAAGTCCCAGTGGACGATCGGGACGCGATAGCCGACGTTCGCGCCGGTGTTCTCGCGCGTGAGGGTGTGGACCGTGTTCGACCGCAGCGGGTGCTCGACCGTCGCCCGCTCGGTGCCGCTCTTCAGCGACGCGTAGATCCGGGCCGGGTGCAGCGGGAAGTGCTCTCCGACGCGGCAGTAGTACACGGCGATCCCGGTGTCCTGGCAGACGAGGTTGCGCTGCTCGTCCGCGATCTGGACGTTGCGGTGGATGGTCTCGAGCACCCGGATCCCGGGCACGGAGGTCTCGCGCTCGAGCGCCTCCCCGAGCGCGTCGCGCAGATCCTGCGGGATGTCCTTCAGCGCCCAGACGTACAGGTGCGCGGCAGCTTCCAGGACTACGTCCTGCAAGCTGCTAGGGGAGGTCACGGTGTCCGACACGGTTGTCTCCTGGTCGAGGTCTGCAGCTCTCCTAGTGCGCTGCGGCAGCAGCGCACGTGCCGGCCCGTCGGCCGAAGACGACGCATTCCAGCAGGGAGTTGCCCATCATGCGGTTGCGCCCGTGGGTGCCGCCGGCGATCTCGCCGCACGCGAAGACGCCCTCGAGCGTGGTCTCGGCGGACGGGTCGATCACCAGCCCGCCGTTCTGGTAGTGGAGGACGGGATAGGTCATGAGCGGCTCGGTCAGGGGGTCGATGCCGGCGCCCCGGAAGCGGCGGAGCATGTAGGGCAGCGAGATCTCGGCGTCCGCCGTCCGGATCCGCGTGGTGTCGAGCCACACGGCGGGGCGTCCGTCCGGCGTCTGCACCCCTTTGCCGCGCTCGACCTCCTCGACGATCGCGCGGGCGACCTCGTCCCGGGGCCCGAGCGAGTCCGTGAACTCCTCCCGGTCGGCGTTCAGCAGCACGGCGCCGTAGGCCCGCGTCGTCTCCGGGATCGCATAGCCCTGCATCGTCGCGGGCCAGGCCCCGCCGTTCGGGTGGTACTGGAGCGCGTCGAGGTCGCGCGCCTTCGCTCCGGCGTCCAGCGCGATGCGCGTCACCTCGCCGGTCGCGTTCGGGTGGTTGGTCGAGAGCTCGCCCCGCTCGGCGGCCTCGGCGTAGCAGCGGCCGCCCGCAGCGAGCACGATCGTCGCAGCCTCGAGCAGGACGCGCTCGCCGTCCGGGCGCTCGAGCTCCGCGCACCAGCCGTGCGCGCCCGACGCCAGCCCGACGAGGGCGTGGTGCTCCAGCACCTCCGCGCTGGTCGCGCCGAGGCCGCCGCGCAGCGCCTTGACGATCGCGTGCCCGGTGCGGTCGCCGACCTGCAGGAGGCGCTTCCGGGTCGCCCCGCCGCAGCGGGCGACGCGGTACGAGCCGTTCTCGCGCGTGAACGCGCACCCGAGCTGCTCGAGCCAGGCGATCGCGCTCGGCGCGTCGCCCACCAGCGCCTCGACGAGCGCCGGGTCGGCAGTGTCGCGCGAGGAGCGCATGACGTCGGCGAAGTGGACCTCGGGCGCGTCGTCGGGCGCCACGGCTGCCTGGATGCCACCCTGGGCCTTCGACGAGTTGTTCGCCTGCAGAGCGCCCTTGGTGGCGAGCACCACCCGTGCTCCGGCGGCGGCGGCCGCGGTGGCAGCAGCGAGCCCGGCTGCGCCGGAGCCGATCACGAGCACGTCGAGAGCCGGTGGCGGCGTCACGGGGGAACCCTATCATGGCTAATGACATGCATTAGACACTCTTATTCACCAGACCGGTACCCACGCAATGCGCAGCACCGCGATAGACTCGTCCCGTGCCGAGCATCGCCGACATCATGCGCTCCGAGTTCGTCGAAGTCGCACCCGAGGACACGCTGGGCGAGGTCGCCGAGCGGATGACCGCGCTCGACATGGGCGCCGTCGCGGTCAAGGACTTCGGCCGGCTGATCGGCATCCTCACCGAGCGCGACCTCCTGCGCGCCATGGCGGCGCGGGTGCACACCTCCGACGCGAGGGTGCGGGAGTGGATGACGGAGGACCCGGTCACCGTCGCCGCCGACATGGATGCCGAGGACGCGGCGGAGATGATGATCGCGCACGGGTTCCGGCACCTGCCCGTGGTCGATCCCGGCGGTGCCGTCGTCGGCGTCGTGTCGCTGCGCCGCGTCGTCGCCGCGGTGCAGACCGCCGCGGACCCTGCGTAGCGCGCTACCAGACCTCCCGCAACAGCCCCTCGATCGTTGTCGCGTCGGCGGGGCGCGGGTTCGCTCGGGCACCGGGCCGGGCCGCGATCGCCTCGGCGAGGCCGCCGAGGTCGTCTCCGGGGACGCCCAGGTCGCGGAGACGGCCGAAGCCTCCGAGCGCGGCGAGCGCGGCGCACCGACGCGCAGCGTCCTCGTCGCCGAGCGCCGCGGCGAAGCGCTCGACCGCGGCCGGCACGGCGACCGCGTTGAAGCGCAGCGCCGCCGGCAGGCAGACCGCGTTCGCCGCCCCCTGAGCCACTCCGTACCGGCCCCCGACGCCCTGCGCCATGGCGTGGCCGAGACAGAGACCCGACTCCGCGAGCGCGAGAGCCGCCCGCATCGCGCCCTCCAAGAGCCGCGTGCGCCCGTAGATCGCCTCCGGCCGGGCGACGACCAGCGGGAGCGCGTAGGAGATCGCCGTCGCGCCGGTGTCGGCATGACGGGCCGCTCGCTCGCTCGCAGAGGGGTGGTAGTACGCCTCGGCGCAGTGCGCGAGGGCGTTGAGCGCGGTGCCGACGGTCTCCGCGACCGGCAGCCCGAGCGTGAGCTCCGGGTCGTAGACGGCGGCGACCGGCGCCGCAGCCGGGTGAGCACCGCCACCCTTCCGCCCCGGCCCGAGGAGCATGCCGAAGTACGGCGTCCACTCGGCGCCGGCATAGGTCGTCGGCACGGCGACGACGGCCGGCAGGCGCCCGTCTGCGCGCTCGGCCGCGAGCCGCGCCACGACCGCCTTGCAGGTGTCGATCGCTGCCCCGCCGCCCAGCCCCACGAGGCCGTCGGCGCCGAGGCCCTCGACGAGCGCCGCCGCCTCGACGACCGTGGCCTCTGGCACGTGCGGCCGGACGCCGGTGAAGGCGCCGACCACCGGGAGCGCCGTCGCCAGCGGCGCCGACCGCGCGGAGCAGACGAGCAGCGCCCGCTCGATCCTCAGCTCCGCCAGCAGCGCCCCGAGCTCGCCGAGGGCGCCCGCGCCGAAGCGAATCGTGCGGCGCCCCTGCGCGCTCACGGCTCGAGTCCGGCGCCCGAGCCGTCCTCGGCCGCGGCGGACGCCAGGGCGAAGGCGGCGAACGCCTCCGCCACACGGGACGGCACCCGTCCGGTGCCGCGTGCGAGCACGATCTCGCGTCGCACGTCCATGCCCTCGACGGCGATCCTGGCGAGCGCACCGCGCGCGAGCTCCGCCTCCACCGAGGCCTTCGAGATGAAGGCGATGCCATACCCCGCGAGCACGGCGCTGCGGACGGACTCCTGCAGCCCGAGCTCGAGCCGAACGTCGAGGTCCGCCGCCCGCACGCCGAGCCGCCGCAGCTCGTCCTCAACGACCTGACGAACGCCGGCGCCCTCCTGCATCAGGATCAGCGTCTCCTCCCGGAGCGCCTGGGGCGGGATCGAGCCGCCCGCCCGTGGATGCCCCGGCGGGCCGACGAGGATCACCTCGTCCTCCGCGAGCGCCTCGAAGCGGACGCCGCGGTGCCGGGGCGCGGCGCCGACGATGCCGAGCTCGAGCTGGCGCTCGGCGACGAGGTCGACGACCGTCTGCGTGTCGTGCACCTCGAGCACGACGCGGACTGCCGGGTGACGGAGGTGGAACTCGCACACCAGGCGCGGCACCACGACCGCCGCCGGCCCGGTCGAGGCGCCGAGCGACAGCAGACCCGCGAGCTCTCCGTCGGCCTCGGCCGCGATGTCGTCGAGCAGCTGCTCCTCGACCCGCAGCATCCGCTGTGCGCCACGGTAGAGCCGCCAGCCCGCCTCCGTGGGCTCGACGCGCCGACCGGAGCGGTCGAGCAGCTGGTGCCCCAGCCGCTTCTCCAGCGCCCGCACCTGGAGCGAGACGGCGGGCTGCGTCACCCCGAGCCGCTCGGCGGCCTGCGAGAACGACCGTCGCTCGACGACCGCGCAGAACGCAGCCAGCTGACGCGTGTCCATGAGCAAACCGTATCTCGCGTCCTTCGCCTCACCTGCCGCGTGCGATACGCAGAGATGCATAATGCACCTGTGCGAAACGTCAACCCGTTCACCTTCGGCGCGCTCGCGCTCGACGAGCGGTTCGCCGACCGCGAGGACGAGCTGCGCGCGCTCGTCGGCGATCTCGCCAGCGGGCAGGACGTCGTGGTGATCGCGCCGCGACGGTATGGCAAGACCTCGCTCGCCCTGCGCGCCGCGGGGGAGGCGGCATCCCAAGGGGTGCTCGTCGCGTACTGCGACCTGATGCGGACGCCGACCAAGACCCGCTTCGCGGCGGCCCTCGCCAAGACCATCTACGACGAGCTGGCCTCCCCGCTCGGCGAGGCGCTCGAGCGCGTCGCCGGGCTCTTCCGCGGGCTCCGCGTGCGCCCCACGGTCGAGGTGGACGTGGACGGCGACCTGCGGTTCGTCTTCGAGCCGGTCCGGCGAGCCGCCGACATCGACGCGACGATCGAGCGGCTGCTCGAGCTCCCGGCTGAGATCGCCGCCGACCGGGGTCGCCGCGTCTGTCTCGTGCTCGACGAGTTCCAGGAGGTGCTGACGCTCGACGAGACGCTGCCGAACGTGATGCGGGCGGTGTTCCAGACGCAGCCCGAAGTGGCACACGTCTACCTCGGCAGCCGACGCCACGTGCTGCAGCAGATCTTCGAGGATCGCAACGCCCCCTTCTGGCGGTCGGCGAAGCAGGTCGAGCTCGGCCGCCTTCCGGAGGAGCACGTCGCGCCGTTCGTGACCGAGCGCTTCGCATCGACGGAGCGGGCGATCGACGACGACGCGCTCGCACGGCTGCTCGAGCTGACCGACGGCCATCCGTACGCGACGCAGGAGCTCGCGTACTTCACCTGGGAGCTGGTGCCGCTCGGTCATGCCGCCCGCGGCGCGGACGTCGAGCTGGCGCTGGCCCAGGTGCTGCGCTCCGAGCACAACAACCTGGCGCGCCTCTGGGAGGATGCGACCCCGAACGAGCGGCTCCTCCTGCTCGCCCTGGCGGCCGAGCCGGGCGGCGTGTACGGGGAGGCCTACCGCCGACGGCACGGGCTCCCGGCCGCGGCCTCGGTGCAGCGGGCCGTCGCGTCGCTCGACCGCGCGGGGGTGATCGCCCGTGTCCCCGCGGGCGGGTACGCCATCGCAGAGCCGTTCCTCGTGGAGTGGCTCCAGCGGGAGGACCGGTGGCTGCGATGAGAGTCTGGATCGACGTCACGAACTCGCCGCAGGTGGTCTTCTTCCGTCCCCTCGTGGCCCTCCTCGAGGAGCGCGGGCACGAGGTGGTGCTGTCGGCGCGCGACTTCGCCCAGACGCTCGAGCTGCTGGCCGACGCAGGCCTGGAGCACACGGTGGTCGGCCCGCCGCACGGCGGCGCGTCACGCGCGGGCAAGGTGCGCGCGATGGGGTCGCGGCTACGAGCCCTCCGCGCGTTCGCGCGCGGGCGCGGCTTCGACGTGGCGCTGTCGCACGCGTCGCACGAGCTCCCGCTCGCAGCGCGGTCGCTGCGGATCCCGTCGTCCTACGCCTACGACTACGAGTTCGCCCGTGCGCAGCACACCATCGGCTCGCACGCGGCGACGCGAGTGGTCGTGCCGGAGGCGATCCCGCAGGAGCGGCTCGACCGGCTCGGAGCGCACGCGGCCAAGGTGCGCCGCTACCCAGGGCTGAAGGAGGAGTACGCGCTCGCAGGCTTCGACCCCGACCCTGCCGTCCCCGCAGCGCTGGGTCTCGATCCCGCCCGCGTGCAGGTGGTCGTGCGCACGCCGCCCGAGGTCTCGCTCTACCACCGGCACGGCAACCCGCTGTTCGCCGAGCTCCTCCAGCGGCTCGGCCGTGACCCCGGGGTCCAGGCGGTCGTGCTGCCACGTACCCCCGAGCAGCGCGCCGCGATCGTCGCGCTCGGCCTGCCGTCCCTCGTCGTCCCCGAGCGCGCGGTCGACGCGCGGACGCTCGTGGCGCTCGCCGACGCGGTCGTGTCGGCCGGCGGGACGATGAACCGCGAGGCAGTCGCGCTCGGCACGCCCGTGTGGACGACGTTCGCGGGAGAGCTGGGGGCGGTGGACGAGGGCCTCGTGGCGGACGGGCGCCTCCGGCTGCTCGACGATGCGGCCTCGTTCGCGCCGGTCAAGCGGAAGCCCGGCGCGCCCCCACCGTTCCGCGATCCCGCCCTGATGCTCGATCTGCTGCTGACCGCGCTCGACGTGTGACGGTCGCTCCGTCCTCGGCGCTTGGGGCCGCAGGCGGGCGGGTCGGGCCCCGGCGCCCGGCCCGCTCGTCACAGCTCGACGACGAAGCCGGGGCCGCCGGCGAACAGGCAGTGGTCGACGTCGAGCACCCTGCCACCCGCATAGGACAGCGGCTCCGTCACGACGACGGGGTCGCAGTCGAGCACGAACGGGATCGGCGTGTGCCCGTGCACGATCCGCTCGCCGCCCAGGGCTCCGAGCACCTGGTCGACCACGGGCGGCGCACCGAGGCGCCCCCGGTCGCAGAGCACGTCGAACAGGTGCTCGAGGCGGCGGGCGTCGTGCGCTCGCACGGCGGCGGAGGCCGCGGCGCAGACGCCCTCCACCGACGAGCCGAGCTCGAGGTACCGGTCGGTGTCGGCGTGGAGGAGGAGCCACTCGCCGTCGAGCGCGACCGCAGGCCGGCGCGCGATCCAGGCCCGGTGCTCGTCGTCCAGGCGCCGGAGATCTGCGAGCTGCCCGCCGTTCGCCAGCCAGACGTCCCCGAAGGTGGCATCGCCACCCCCCACGAGGCGCCCCGCGAAGCGGTCGACCGCGAGCAGCAGCACCTCGTGGTTCCCGAGCAGGCAGCGGACGTCGGCCTGCTGCTCGAGCGCCATCACCAGCTCCACCGCGCCGATCCCGTCCGGCCCGCGGTCGACCAGGTCGCCCATCAGCCACAGCCGCGCGTCGGCCCCGGTCCAGCGCTCCGACCCGTCCAGCAGCCCCGCGTCGCGCAGGAGCCGGACGAGGACGTCCCGGTGGCCGTGGACGTCGCCGACGACGAAGGTCGCGGTCAGCGGAGCGACTCGCCGGCCGACACCGGGGACTCCGCCAGCCGCCGTGGCCGCCCGACGATGCGGTCGAGCGCGGCGACGACGTCCGCCGCGACCCCCGACTCGACCAGCCGCTCGAGCTCGACGAGCTCCGCCTCGAGCCAGCGCGCGTCGACGGGAGGGCGGCTGAGGCGCATGATCGCCGCGTGCGGGCTCGGCGAGACGGTCTCGCCCTCGCCCACGAGCTCCTCGTGGAGCTTCTCGCCGGGTGCGGGGCCGATGAACTCGATCGGCACGTCCACGCCGGGCTCCTTGCCGGACAGGCGGATCATCTGCTCGGCGAGGTCCACGATCCGCACCGGCTCGCCCATGTCGAGCACGTACACGAGCCCCCGCTCCGCGATCGCGCCCGCTTGCACGACGAGCTGCACGGCCTCGGGGATCGTCATGAAGAACCGGGTCATCTCCGGGTGGGTGACCGTGACCGGGCCCCCCTTCGCGATCTGGCTGCGGAAGATCGGGATCACGGAGCCCGACGAGCCGAGCACGTTGCCGAACCGCACGGCCGAGAATCGGGTCTCGACGTCGTCTCGGTGGCCGACCATCTCGACGATCCACTCGCACAGCGCCTTCGACTGCCCCATCACCGTCTGCGGGTTGGCCGCCTTGTCGGTGGAGACGAGGACGAAGCGCTCGACGCGGGCCTCGACGGCGGCGCGGACCAGCGTCCGCGTGCCGAGGGTGTTGTTGCGCACCGCCTCGACCGGGTTCGCCTCCATCATCGCGACGTGCTTGTACGCGGCCGCGTGGAAGACGACCGCCGGGCGGTGCTCGGCCAGCACCTGCCGCACCTTCGTCGCGTCCTTGACGTCGGCGACGACGGCGACGACACCGGAATGCCTGCGCTCGCGCACGAGCTCGCGCTCGATCTCGAACAGCGCGGGCTCCGCGTGATCGACGAGCACGAGCCTGGACGGCCCGAGCCGGGCGACCTGGCGGCAGAGCTCGGAGCCGATCGACCCGCCGGCTCCCGTGACCAGCACGACCTCACCGCCGAGGTACCCGGCGATCGCCTCGAGGTCGACCTCGACCGGCTCGCGGCCGAGCACGTCCTCGACCTCCACGGGGCGGACGCGTCGGGCGAGGTCGTAGTCGCCGGTGACGAGCTCCTGGAGGCTCGGCAGAGTCTTGACCGGGACGCCCTCGCGCGCGGCGGCGTCGACGACACGCTGCCGGGTCGCACCCGAGGTGGAGGGGATCGCGATCAGGATCTCGTCCGGCCGCTGCTCGTGGACGATCGCCCCGAGGTCGTCGATCGTGCCCAGCACCCGCACGCCGTGCAGGCGGAGGTTCTTCTTGCGGGGGTCGTCGTCGACGAGCCCGATCGGGGTCATCCCCAGCGCGGGGTTGCGGAGCAGCTCCTTCACGACCAGCTGCCCGGCGTCACCCGCGCCGACGACCACGACCTCCTTGCCGCGGGCGACGACGTTGCCCGGGCGGGGGCGCTCGATCAGCGTGCGCGCCAGCAGTCGCGCACCCGCGACGAACGCGAGGCAGAGGAGGAGGTCGATGAACCAGACCCCGCTCGGAACCCGGACCCGGTGCACCTCGAACAGCACGAACACGACGAACGCCGCGAGCGAGGCGAGCGCGACTCCGCGCAGGATGCTCCACATGTCGCGCGTCGAGACGTAGCGCCACCAGCGGTCGTAGAACCCCGCGAGCACGAAGACGGGGATCTTGATCGCGACGACGAGCAGCACGATGTCCCACTCCAGATACCGGTCGTAGAAGCGCGGACGCGGCACGTCGGTGCCGTCGAAGCGCAGCCGCCAGGCGAGCCACCAGGCGAGCGCGACGAGCGTCGCGTCGACGGCGACCTGCCAGAGGCGGTGGCGGCTGATCGGCGCCCGCATCCCGCCCCCTACAGGGCGGCCGCGTGCTCGCCCACCGCCGAGCGGATCGCGTCGACCACGCGCTCCTGCACGTCGGCGGTGATGCCACCCCACAGCGGGAGCGCGAGGTTCTCGGCGGCCGCCCGCTCGGTCTCGGGCAGCGAGCCGGGCTCCCAGCCGAAGCGTCGCATCGCAGGCTGGAGGTGCAACGGCGTGACGTAGTACGCCGCGCTGGCGATGCCCGCCTCCCGCAGCGCCGAGGCGATCCGATCGCGCTCCGGCGAGCGGACGACGTACATGTGGTAGACGTGGCCCGGCTCGTCCGGCGGGAGCTCCACGAGGTCGCCGAGCCCGAGCTCCGCGTAGCGGGCGGCACCGGCACGGCGCGAGGCGTTCCAGCCGGCGAGGTGGGGGAGGAAGACGCGCAGGGCGGCGGCGTGGATCGCGTCGAGGCGGGAGTTCGTGCCGACGAGCTCGAAGGTCTGCTTGTCCCGAGAGCCGTGGAACCGCAGCATGCGCACGGTCTCGGCGACCGTGTCGTCCGTCGCCGCGACGAGCCCCCCGTCGCCGAGCGCGAAGAGGTTCTTCGTCGGGAAGAACGAGAAGGTCGAGCACACGCCCGTCGTGGCGACTCCCTCGGCGCCGAAGGCCTGCGCGGCGTCCTCGATCAGCGGCAGCCCGAGCGACGCGAGCTCCGCGAGCGCGGCGGGGCGCCCGAACAGGTGCACCGGCATGATCGCCTTCGTGCGGGCGGTCAGCCGCCCTGCCACGTCCTGCGGGTCGAGGTTCATCGTGGCCGGATCGATGTCCGCGAACACCGGCGTGGCACCGACGCGAGCGATGGACTCGGCCGTCGCGTAGAACGTGAAGGCCGGGCAGATCACCTCGTCGCCCGCGCCGACGCCGAGCGCCTCGAGCGAGAGCACGAGCGCGTCGGTGCCGTTCGCGACGCCGATCGCATGCGGAACGCCGAGGAACGCGGCGGCCTCGCGCTCGAACGCCTCGACCTCCGGGCCGAAGATGAACCGGCCGGAGTCGAGCACCTCGGCGAAGCGGGCCTCGAGCTCCGGGATGAGAGGCGCGTACTGCGCCTTCACGTCGACGAGCGGGATCACGTCCGCACGAGTGTACCGGGGGCCGTTGTCGGTCCGGACGGCCGGCGGCGGGCGCACCCCCGCGTGGTCGCGGTCGCCGAGCGCGCTGTGCCGCTACGGAACGGCGACGCGCACGTACACCGGCGGGCCCGTGAGGAGCGAGCTCGACTCCTGCACCCAGAGCCCGGCGCACCATGCGCCGGGCCCGGGCAGGGGAAGCGCGGCGGACTGTCTGGCTCCCCGCTCGAGCGGAAGGGAGCCTGTGCGCGCCAACGGTGTGCGGTAGGGCGTCGCCGGGCAGCGGCCGCGCTCTGCTCGCACGAGCACCGCAGCGCCGGGACCGGCGAGCGGCGACGTCCAGGCGAGCTCCAGGAAGGATCCCGCCGACCGGACGACCCGCACCGACGCGGCCTCGACGGACCGTGGGCGCAGCGCCGGGAGCCGCCGCTCGTACAGGTCGCGCAGCCCCTCCGCATCGTCGCGCGTCACGAGGCACGCCTCGACCTTCGGGCACTGCGCGATCCGGCAGCCGGCACGTGAGCGCTCGACGGCGACCGTGCCGGCCATCACCGAGCAGCCGCGCTCCTCGTGACCGAGCCCGAGCACGTGCCCGAGCTCGTGCGCCAGCACCGCGGCCGCGACCCTCGCTCCCAGCCCGGGCCGCACCTCGACCTTCCCCTGCGCGGTCGGGGTCCAGCCGAGGGTCGCCTGCGCGACGTCGTCGCCCGCCGCGCCAGGCGGCAGCAGCGTGACGACGACCCGGGCGGCGGAGCGCTGGGGAGCGGGCACGAGCGTCACCCGCGTCCCGACCCCGTTCCAGGCGGCCATCGCCTGGGCGAGCGGCGCTCGGTAGGGCGTCTCGTTCCACACCGTGATGCGCGTCACGGGCCACGGCGTGCCGGCGGCGCTGTAGGGGGTCGCAGGCTGCGCGACGACGAGCGCCGCGACGAGCGCGGCGAGCGCGAGGCGGATCACGGCGCCTCGGTCTCGGTCTCGGTCTCGATGTCGGGGCCGTTTCGACCGCGTCGGAACAGCCGCCAGCCGAGGTAGGAGACGCCGAGGACGACGGCGCCGGCGATCGCGTAGTCGATCACCTTGAACCGGTCGTGGAAGGACTCCCAGCTCGCGCCCGCCGCCCAGCCGATCCCGGCGAACGCGAAGCACCACACCGCCGAGCCGATCGCGGTCAGCAGCGTGTACCGGCGGATCGGGACCTCGAACACCCCCGCCGGCACCGAGATGAACGACCGGACGACGGGTGTCACGCGGCCGAGGAGCACGGCCTCGTCCTCCCAGCGCTCGAACCAGCGCTCGGCGCGGTCGAGCTTCTCGGTGTCGAGATGGAGCCAGCGCCCGTGGTGCTCGAGCCACGGCCTGCCTCCCCGGATCCCGATCCACCAGCCGAGGATCGCGCCGAGCAGGTAGCCCACGGTGCCGGCGAGGGCCATGGCCAGGTAGGCGGGGAGACCGCTGTCGAAGGTGTGGCCGAACAGCGACACGGACTGGCCGGCGATCGCCCCCGACGCCACCGCGCCCGCGTAGACCATCACGACCTCGCTCGCGGCCGGGAGCACGGCGTCCACGAGCATCAGCCAGAACACCGCGTAGAGGCCGTAGTCGCCGATCCACCCGGTGATGGTGTCCGTGACCGCGTGGAGGAGGTCGGTCAGCGGCATCCGCGAATGCTACTTCCCCGTCCCGGCCGGGACGCGGAGAACCACCGCCGCGTCGAGCTCCGATCTGCCGACCGGACCGATCGCGGTGACCCTGACCGTGTAGCGACCACCCGGGAGCGCGCTGCCGGCGATGCCTCGGCCGTCCCAGCTGAGGCTCTGCTCCCCGGCTGCGAGCCTCGTCGCCGTGAGCTTGCGGACGACCCGACCGCCGGCGTCGAGCGCCGTGAGCGAGACGCGCGCCTGGCGTGCCAGCCTGAAGCGGACGACGAGCGGCGTTCCGGTCGGGCGCACGACGTGGGTGCGCGGCGCGCGCACGAAGCCGAGCGTGTCGTCCACGACGAACGACCTGCGCATGGACGTGACGCGGCCGAGGTCGTCGGTCGCCGCCACCTCGAGCCGCCAGGTGCCGATCGCCAGGCTCGTCGCCGTGCGACCGGCGGACGCCGCGACCGGGGCCGAGGGGGACGGGAAGGGCACGGCGGTCACCCCCGGCTGCCGCTCCTCCGTCACCTCCGAGGCGACCAGGCCCCCTGGGCCGACGAGGCGCAGGGTGACGGTCGACGGGCGCACGACCCGCACTGCGAGCCCGGGGTCGTCGGCGACCCCGTCCCCGTTGGGCGAGACGCGTGCCGGCACCTCGGGGACGAACGCTCCGGTGTACGCGAGAACGAGCGCCGTGGAGATGGGTCGCTCGCGTCCGTCGGACGGGCTGTTCAGCAGACGTCCGTCGAAGGCCATCGTCGTCGACCCGCCGCCGTCAAGCGCCATGCCCGTGACGGCGCCGAGGCGGACCAGCGCCTGGGCCAGCTCGAACGTCGTGAGCCCCACCGAGAGCCCCGGCTGCCGTCCGTCCACTGCGACGAGCAGGACGCGGCCGTCGGCGGTCTGCCCCACCGCCGTGCGGGGCGCACGCGGCGTGAGCTGCGCCGACGTGAACTCCTCGCCTGCCCGGAAGACGGGAACGCCGTCGCGCACGATCTGAGGGCCGCCACCGATCGCCTCGACCACGCCCGGCCAGTCCGGCCTCAGCTGCAGGCGAACCGTGACCGGCGTTCCCGGGATCGCCTCGGCCACGAGCGCCGCCGCCTGCAGGCCGCGGGCGATCAGCACCGCCCCGCCCCGCGGGATCTCGACGGGAGCCCCGCTCTGGCGGACCTCGACGACGGGGGCGACGAGATCGGTGCTCGGCTGCGTCGCCGGGAAGGGGAAGAGCAGGGCGACGACGGCCCCGGGGACGGACGGCGTGAGCGCACCGTAGGCGTCGGTGAAGACCGCCGACTGGCCGTCGCCGGGGACGTCGTTGATCGTCGCCAGCGGCCGACGAGGGCCCGCCCCGGTCCAGCTGCCGAAGAAGCCGACGCGGCGCACGTCGAGCCGGCCGTCGCTCGTGATGCCCGCGCTCGAGCGAGCGGTGCGCGGTGGCGACACGAGCTGCCCTTCGCGCATGAGCACGCCGCTCGGCCGCCCGGTCGCGAGGCTGAAGTAGTCGCCGTTCACCCCTGCCGTGGTCGCGGTGCCTGCCAGGCGGCGCTGCATCGCCGTGAGCGTCTCGCGGCCGAGCAGCGACTCGTTGGAGAGGACGGGGACGAGCGTGGTCGTCCCCCCGGGGCGAGGACCGCGGAGGATCGAGATCGCGACCGGGCCGTTCGGGGTGAACTGGACGCCGCGCTCGAACGTCACGCCAGGCCAGAGGGAGACCTGCGCCGCCTCCGCGCTCCCGACGGCGGCGAGCGAGACGACGAGCGCAGCGAGCAGGGCGAGGGGTCTGAGGCGTCCCACCGGCCCGGCCGAGGGTAGCCGCGGCTCGTCCGGCGGACGGAGATCTTCATCGTTTCCGTACGGACCGACTAGCCTCTCGCCGTGGACGACCTCGCCGACCTGTTCGCCAACAACCGCGCCTGGGCGGCCGGGATCCTCGCAGAGGATCCCGAGTTCTTCCGAGCGCTCGAGGCACGTCAGACGCCCGAGTACCTCTGGATCGGCTGCTCCGACAGCCGCGTGCCGGCGAACCAGATCATCGGCCTCCCGCCCGGCGACGTCTTCGTCCACCGGAACGTGGCGAACGTCGTCGTCCACTCCGATCTCAACTGCCTCTCGACGCTGCAGTACGCGGTCGACGTCCTCGGCGTCCGGCACGTGATCGTCTGCGGCCACTACGGCTGCGGCGGCGTCGGAGCCGCGCTCCGGCGCGAGCGCCATGGGCTCGTCGACAACTGGCTACGACACGTGGAGGACGTCGTCGAGAAGCACAGAGCGCGACTGGATGCGCTCGACCCCGCCGACCGTCTGGCCCAGCTCTGCGAGCTGAACGTCGTCGAGCAGGTCGTCAACGTGTGCCAGACGACGATCGTCGAGGACGCCTGGGCGAGAGGGCAGGCCGTGACGGTGCACGGCGTCGTCTACGACCTCCGCGACGGGATCCTCCGGGACATCGGGATCGGCGCGAGCAGCACGGCCGAGCTCGAGCGACGCTACGCCGCCGTCGTGCAGCCGTAGGCCGCGCCACGCAGCCGCCGACAGCCCGCTGACACTGCGTGCGCAACCGTTGCGTGCGCAACCGGTGTCAGACACCCGATCCTGTCAAGGGGAGATCGTGCCAAGTTCGTGCCGATCGCTCCACAGGCTGCAGCCCCCCTGACAGCTGGGGATCACGGTGGTGATGCCGCCGTCAGGCACGGAGGCGAGGTCGCCGAAGGCGGTCGCCGTTCACCGACAGCGCGCGACCCGGCTACGGCGGAGATGGCCACCTTGACAGCAGCCGGTGTCTGACACCGGGGCCCACCCCGCGGCTCGCCACGGAGCGACGGAGCGGTCGCCCGCAGGCGACGGGCGCCTCTCAGAAGACCTTGACCTCGCGGTACAGCGTGTCGCGCTGCACCGGAGTCTTGCCGAGCGCCCGGATGAGGTGCACGAGCTCGTCGGTGGACGTCCGGTGCGTCGTGCCGGCGGCCGACACGACGTTCTCCTCGAGCATCACCGAGCCCATGTCGTCGGCCCCGAAGCCGAGCGCGACCTGCCCGATCTTGAGCCCCTGGGTCACCCACGAGGACTGGATGTGCGGCACGTTGTCGAGGTAGATGCGCGAGACCGCCTGCGTGAGCAGGTAGTCGAACGAGGTCGGCATGTCCTCGTCGCGCACGACGTCGTCGAGCCGGTTCCCGTCCCGCTGGAACGTCCAGGAGATGAAGGCCCGGAAGCCGCCGGTCTCGTCCTGCAGCTCGCGGATGCGCCGCATGTGCTCGACCCGCTCGGCGAGCGTCTCGACGTGCCCGTACATCATCGTCGCGGTCGTCGACATCCCGAGCCGGTGAGCGGCGCGCATCACGCCGAGCCACTCGTCGGAGGTCGTCTTCTTCGGCGCGATGACGTCGCGCACCCGGTCGACGAGGATCTCGGCCCCACCCCCCGGGAGCGAGTCCAGGCCCGCGTCGCGCAAGCGGCTCAGCGTCTCGGGGATGGTGAGCTTCGACCTGCGCGCGATGTGCTGGACCTCGGGAGGCGAAAGGCAGTGCAGGTGGATGCGGTAGCGGCTCTTGATCGAGCGGAACAGATCCTCGTAGAAGTCGATCGCGAGATCCGGGTGGTGGCCGCCCTGCATCAGCACCCCCGTGCCGCCGATCGCGAGCGTCTCCTCGATCTTGCGGAAGATGACCGGCTTCGGGAGCAGGTACGCCTCGCGGGTGTCGCCGGGGACGCGGTAGAAGGCGCAGAAGTCGCAGTCGGTGACGCACACGTTCGTGTAGTTGATGTTCCGATCGACGATGAACGTGACCTTCGTCGGGTCCGTCTTGCGGTTGCGGATCTCGTTCGCCACCCGTCCGACGGCGAGCAGGTCGCGCGAGCGCAGCAGCGTGAGCGCGTCCTCGTCGGCGATCCGCTCGCCGCCGAGGGCCTTCTCCAGCACGGCGTCGACCGCGCCGGCGGTGACCGGCTCCAGGGTGGCGCTCACGTCGCCCGCACCACCGTCTCGGCGCTGAGGAACCGCAGCTCTGGGACGTGCGCGAGCTCGCCGACGTCACGGGCCATCTCGAGGAAGGTGTACAGGCCGGCCCGCTCGCGCGGCCCGAAGCTGTAGCGCAGCTTCTCGAAGTACCGGGCGAGGAAGCCGGCCGGGTAGCCGTAGCGCAGGCTCGCCTCGTGCGCGAGGAGCTCGGGCTCCGACCGCGCGAGGCGCACGGATGCGACGAGCGCGTCCTGCAGCTCGAGCAGGCCGTCCGCCACGGGCTCGGGCGCGGCCCACACCGCGAACACCATCGGCAGGCCGGTGCGCTCGAGCCACAGCCGGCCGAGGTCGTGATGCGGCGTCGGGTCCTCGAAGGCGCTGCGCAGGGCGGCGTCGCCGATCAGCAGCTTGGCGTCCGCCTGAGCGGCCCGGTCGAGCGGCACGGTCTCCGCCTGCGGCAGCAGCACACGGGTGAGGACGACCGAGGTCGCGCTCTCGGGCGTGACGGCCACGGTGCGCACGTTCGCGAGCGGCATGCGGGTCACGAGCTGGATCGAGTCGACCGCGCCCTCGGAGGAGACGCAGAGCCGCGGCAGCAGGCGCAGCCGATCGGCGTTGCGGGCGTACTCGATGGACGAGATCGGGGCGACGTCGAGCTCGCCCGCGACGACCATCCGGTTCAGCTCGGTCGGGACGCCGACGACCTCCTCCACCTCCGAGGTCAGCCGGTGGAAGACCGGCGCCATGTTGACGTACGAGATGCGGCCGAGGCGGATCACGGCTCTTTCCTCGCGAAGCGGGAATCCGCAGGAGCGGATTCCCGCCGCTGGATCCCCCGGGCCCCGCTGCGCGGGACGCGGGGGCACACCCCTGAAGGCGTCGGCTTCGCCGCCGCAGAGCATGGAGCCTGCCTCGCGAAGCGGAGAACCGCAGAAGTGGATCCCTGTCGACGCGCCAGCACGGCCGTCACGCCGACGCCTCGGGCTCGAAGAAGGTGACGAGGTTGCCGTCGAGGTCGAGCACGGCGAACTCGCGGAGCCCCCAGGGCCGCCGGCCGAGCCGCCCGTTCGGGTGGACGATGCCCTTCGCGACGCACGTGGCATAGAGGTCGTCGATGCCCTCCACGCCGACGCGGATCATGGTGTCCGAGTCCTCGGGGGCGATGCCGCTCGGCCCGTAGAGGTGGATCCACGACCCCTCACGGGCGACGATGCCGTAGTCGTCCTGCGCGCGGACGACATCGTAGTCGAGAGCGTCCTTGTACCAGGCGGTCGAGGCGGTGACGTCGCGTGCCGGGATGATCGGCACCGAGCTCAGGAAGGTCGTCACGCGAACCGCCGGATCACGTTGTGCACCGAGTCGCGCTGCACCGGGATGCGCCCGGCCTCCGACACGAAGCGCACGAGCTGCTCGACCTGCTGCTCCGTCTCCGTGCGCGCGCCGGCGGCGTGGAAGATCGTCTCGCGCATGACGGTGCCCTGGACGTCGTTGGCGCCGAAGTGCAGGCCGACGGCCGACATGGGCATCCCCATCATGATCCAGTACGCCTTGACGTTCTCGATGTTGTCGAGCATCAGCCTGGAGACGGCGAGCATCTTGAGGTCGTCCGCTCCCGTCGTGTGACGGAACCCGCGGCGCTCGAACACGGTGTTCTCGGGATGGAACGCGAGCGGCACGAACGCGACGAAGCCACCCGTTCGATCCTGCTGGTCGCGCAGTCGGAGGAGGTGGTCGATCCGCTCCTCGTACGTCTCGACGTGCCCGTACAGCATCGTGCACGTGGAGCGCAACCCCATACGGTGCGCCGCGTCGTGGACGTGGAACCAGATGTCCGGGTGCTCCTTCCCGGGCGCCACCAGGCGTCGCACTCGATCGGCGAAGATCTCGGCCCCGCCGCCGGGGAGCGACCCGAGTCCGGCGGCGACCAGCTCTCGCAGCACCTCCTCGTGCGTCAGACCGGACAGCGTCGTCATGTGGTGCACCTCGGAGGCCGTGTAGCACTTGAGGTGCACGTCCGGCAGGGCAGCGCGCAGCGCGCGCAGGGTGTCGAGGTAGAAGTCGAGCGTGACGTGCGGGCTCTCGCCGTTCACCATGTGGATCTCGGTGAACGCGCTGGCGGCGTGCTGCTCGACGGCGTCGCGCACGAGCTCCTCGGTCGTGATCGTGTAGGCGTGGTCCTGCTTCCGGGTCGCGGCGAAGGCGCAGAACTTGCACTTCACGCGGCAGACGTTTGTCTGACTGATGTAGAGGTTCTGGACGAAGCCGACCTCGTCGGTTCCACCGCGCAGGCGGCGGGCGCGGTCTGCGAGCTCGCCGAGCTCGAGCAGCTCGTCGCTCTCGAGCAGGGTGATCCCGTCGTCGAGGTCGAGTCGCTCTCCCGCCTCGATCTTCTCCCGGATCGGGGCGAGGGTCGATGTGCGGTCGAGCAGGGCCACGGGGTCTATGCGCTCCGATCCACGACGATGTCGGCGAGGGCCTCGAGCTCGTCCCGGCGGGCCTCGCCGTCCAGGCTCTCCCTCGCTCTTCTAGCGTAGACGAGGGCCATCTCCCTGGAGCGCTCGAGGGCGCCCGTGGCGGCCACGCGGACGAGCACGCCCTCCACCGGCCCCCCTGCGAGCGCGGCACGGACGACCGCGTCCTCGCGCGCCGCGAGGATCAGCGGCAGGGTGGGCGTCCCGTCCCGCAGGTCGGTGCCCGGCACCTTGCCGGTCTCGATCGTGTCGCCGGCGCAGTCGAGGATGTCGTCGGCGATCTGGAACGCGATCCCGAGCTGCAGGCCGTACTCGGGGTTCCCCCCGCCGAGCGCGCAGGCGGCCTCGAACAGCCGGCCGGTCTTGAGGGCGACGCGCTCGAGGTAGTCCTCGACGGTCGTGTCGGCGTCGTGTCGCTGGCGGCGCTGCAGCGCCTCGCCTCGTGCGAGGGCGAGCGAGGCCTCCGCGAGCAGGGACACCTTCGCGCGGTCGCCGGTCACCGCCAGCTCGGCGAAGCCGCGGGCGAAGAGGTGGTCGCCCGCGGCCCTCGCGGCGGCCGGGCCATGCTGCGTCCAGGCAGCGGCCCGGCCCCGGCGCACCCGCGCGCGGTCGACGATGTCGTCGTGGACGAGGGTCGCCATGTGCACGAGCTCGACGGCGACCCCCTCGGCCAGGGGGAGCGGCGAGCCCGGGGGCGAGGAGAGGAAGGCGAGCGCCGGACGCAGCCGCTTCCCCCCCGCGGCGAGGGCGTCGGTGCCCACGGCCTGCACGACGCCCGGGTGGGCGGCGACGACCTCCCGCAGGCGCGCCTCGACCCGGTCGAGGTAGGAGGCGAGACCGGGAGCGGCCCTGACCGCCGCCAGCGCGCTCACGCCGCCCGACCCGTGTGCAGCGCGACGATCGAGCCACCGAGCAATCGGGCGCGGACGTCCTCGAAGCCGACCCGCTCGAGCAGGGCCACGAGCTCCTCCGCGCTCGGGAAGCGTCGCACGCTCGCCGGCAGGTACGTGTATGCGCTCCCGCCCGGCAGCACCTTGCCGAGCAGGGGGACGAGACGGTCGAACCACAGCGAGAAGAAGGCACGCGCCACGCCGCGCGGCTGCGTGATCTCGAGCACGGCGAGCCCGCCCCCGGGACGGAGCACCCGTCGCAGCTCGCCGAGCGCCAGCTCGAGGTCGGCGACGTTGCGCACCCCGAACCCGACGGTCGCGGCGTCGAACGCGTCGTCCGGGAACGGCAGCGCGAGGAGGTCGCCCTCGAGCCACTCGATCGTCGACGACTTCGCCCGTGCGCGCTCGAGCATCAGCGGGGCGAAGTCGAGGCCGGTGACGACGCCTCCCTGACGCTCGGACTCGATCGCGAGGTCGCCCGTGCCACAGCACGCGTCGAGCACGCGCGCGCCGGGCTGCACCACCGCCTCCGCGGCGAGCCGCCGCCACGACCGGTCGAGCCCGACCGTCATCACCCGGTTCATCGCGTCGTACACCGGCGCGATCCGGTCGAACAGGCACCTCACTTCGTGAGGTGCCAGGGACCCCGCCCGGTGGCTCACGGGCGCCCGCCCGGCGCCCGCGGTTCTCCTGGCACTTCCGGTCCCCGACCGGAAGTGCCCGCTCCCCACCGCCGCACGAGCTCGTTCGGCACCCCCAGCTGGTCGAGGCACCGCGCGACGACGAAGTCGACCAGGTCCTGGACGGTCTCGGCGCCGTGGTAGAAGCCCGGCGCCGCGAACAGGATCACGGCTCCCGCCTCGTTCAACGTCGCCAGGCCGCGGAGGTGGATCGACGACAGCGGCGTCTCGCGCGGGACGAGCACCAGGGTGCGCCGCTCCTTGAGCGCGACGGAGGCGGCGCGGTGGATCAGGTTCGCCATCGCGCCGGCGGCGAGGGTGCCCACGGTCGCCATCGAGCACGGGCAGACGACGTACGCATCGACCTTCGCCGAGCCCGACGCGTACGGGGTCCGGTAGTCGTTCGTCCCCACGACCGTCACCTGATCGGTCGCGTCCCCGACCAGCCGCGCCATCACCTCGTCGCGCGGCAGGTCGGGATCGCCGTACAGCTCGGTGCCGAGCACCTCGACCCCGGCCGCCGACGCGCACACGCCGACCTCGGCCCCCGAGGCGACGAGCGCGTCGAGGATGCCCTTCGCGTACGGGGCGCCCGACGCGCCGGTGATGCCGAGGAAGACCCTCATCGGAAGCAGCGTATCCGTGAGAGGGGCACCTTTCGCTGCGCGAAACGTGCCTAGGAGCAGTACTAGGCACGTCTCCGCAGGAGACGTGCCTACGGCGCGCTACTCCCCTTCGCCCTCCGCGGCCCCAGGCCCCTTCGACGCGTCGAGGAAGGCCGCGAGCTTCCCGAGGTTCTCGTCCCCGAGGTACGAGTACGAGATCATCACGTTGTTCCCGAACTGCGCGGGGTTGACGAGGTAGTCCTTGAAGTACTGGATCCCGCGCCCGGACGCGCCGACGTCCGTGAGCTCGGGGGCACCCAGGTTCTGGTTCCCCTCGCCGAGGTACACGTGGCAGTTGAGGCAGCCGGACTGCGCGAACAGCTTCGCCCCGGCCTCGGCGTCCGCGTTGCCGGTGAAGCCCTGCTCCTCGGCCCACACCTCCGTCGTCCCCGACGCGATGATCTCCGAGCCGAGCGCCTCCTCCGCCGTGGCGCCCTTCCAGGTGAGCACGCCCATCGAGATCACGGTGAGGATCGCGGCGATCATCGCGACCGGGCGCCGGCTGGGGCGCCGCTCGGGCCGCCGGTCGTAGAACGGCAGCATCAGCAGCAGGATCAGCAAGAGGGTCGGCACGCCGACCGTGCCGAGCACGACCGACTCGGGCCACTTGAAGACGCGCAGGAGGTAGAAGAGGAAGTAGAAGAACCAGTCAGGGCGCGGGATGAAGTCGATCGTCCCGGCATCCGCCTCCGGTGCGTACCACGGCCCGAGGATGCCGGCCTCGGTGCCGTCGGCGGTAGTGTACCAGACCACGGCGAGCCCGATGATCACGAGCACCGTGACGAGCGCCATCACCGTGTCGTGGAAGATCGCGTACGGGAAGAACGGCTTGCCCTCGGCCTTGACGTCGTCCTTGTAGCGCTTGAACTCCGCGCGATTTCGCTCCTTCAGCGAGCGGGCCATCTCAGGCGCCCTCCTCCGCCGAGGACTCGCGGATCAGCCCGACCTTCGCGCCGGCGCCGATCGCGTCCTCGTCGCGCTCGCGCCCGGCCGCCACGGCCGACCAGGGGGGCGAGGTGACCCCGAGGCGCACGACGAGGTACAGGTGCAGCCCGATCAGGGCCATCAGTCCGCCGGGGATCACCAGCATGTGCAGCGCGTAGAACTTCGCGAGCGTCTCGGGCCCGATCTGCAGCCCGCCCTGGAGGAACTGCGCGATGAACGGCCCCAGGATCGGCGCGGTCGCGTTGATGTTGATCCCGACCACGGTCGCCCAGTAGGCCGTCTGGTCCCACGGGAGCAGGTAGCCCGTGAAGCCCTCCGCCATCCCCATCACGAGCAGCAGGACGCCGATGATCCAGTTGATCTCCCGTGGGTACTTGTACGCGCCGAACAGGAAGGTGCGCGCCATGTGGAAGAACATCAGGATGATGAACACGCTCGCGCCCCACTTGTGCATCCCGCGCACGAGCCAGCCGAGCGTGACCTCCTCGGTGATGTTCACGATCGACGCGTAGGCGCTGTTCGGGTCGGGCTTGTAGTACATCGCGAGCACGACGCCCGTGACGGCCTGGACGATGAACGCGGTCAGCGTCGCGGCGCCGAGCGTCTGCATCCAGTTGATGTCGCGCGGCACGTTCCGGAAGAGGAACCACTTCGTGTACCCGACGAGCCCCGACCGCTCCTCGAGCCAGTCGAGCGGCGTGAGGACGACCGTCTCGAGCTGTCTGCGTGAGGTGGACTTGGGCATCGCCTACGTCGACCCCGGGGTCGGGATGGGGTACAGCCACTTCTCCAGGCCGTCGACGTGGACGCCCGGGTACGCCTGGTAGTAGCGCATGATCTTCGCCTTGGCTCCCGTCCCCTCGACGTCGCCGACCGAGAACAGCCGCCCCAGGATCAGGTTCCCGTCCTTGATCGAGAACTCGAAGCGGTCGAGCGAGCGGACGGGCGGCCCGGCGGTGCGGTTCCCCTCGCCGTCGTACAGGCCGCCGTGGCACGGGCAGCCGAAGCTCGCAGCGAGCACGGGGCGCAGCTCGACGCCGTTGACGTCCTGCCTGGCCTCCTCGTCGATCGGCCCGTTCGGCTGCACGGGACAGCCGAGGTGGACGCAGCGGCTGAACAGCGTCGTGAAGCTCGGCACGCCGTCCTCGGTGAACCCGTTGTTGCGGACGAACGCGGTGCGGCGCGTGACCTCGCCCTGCTCGGGATCCTCGAGGAAGGTGGCGATCACGTACGTGCCCTCGGGGAAGTTCGAGATCGGCCCCAGGTCGACCTCGAACGTCTCGATCCCGGCCCCGGTGAACGACGGCAGCACCGCGAAGCCGAGCACGGGGAGCGTCACGGCGGCGCCGATCGCGGCGCCCACCCCGACGGTCGCGACCGACAGGAACGCGCCGCGGTCGTACGTCTCGACGTGTGCCGCCGCACCAGCCGTCGCGGCGCGCGGCGTCCCCTCGGCAGCGGTGAGAGCCGCGCCGGGGGCCTCGTCGGACACCGCTGCCGCGGAGGGCGAGCTCGCGAAGAGGTCGCGCACCCAGAGGATGCCGAAGACGAGCGCGATCGCCGCGCCCAGCAGCATCACCGGGAAGCTGATCACGAGCCCGACGAGGACGACGGCGATGCCGATCGCGAACCCGATCGGCCAGAGGCTCGGGCCGGGCAGCTCGTGGCTCTGATCGTGATGCTCGGTCACTCGGCCTCCCGCGCAGGATTCAATCGGCGGCGGTGCTGCATGTCAACGACGTATCCGTTGCGACAACGTGCGCCGCCCGGCACGACGCGTCGCATTCTGCACGGATCCGGCGGACGGTGTCGCAGGCAGGCCGAGCTCCGCCCAGCGCGCGTCGACGCGCGCGCGGACAGCCGGGCTCATCTCGATCTCCGGCGGCCACTCCCGGCGGCCCTCGTCGGGCCCCTTCGCCGTCGCGTCGAACCCGATCTTCCCGCCGTAGGCCTGGATCGTGGTGGCGTGGTCGAGCTGGTCGATCGGGCCCTCGCTGAGGAGCACGTCGCGCGCGGGGTCGACGTTGGCGCAGGCGTAGAAGAAGACCTGCTCGTAGTCGTGCACGTCAACGTGCTCGTCCACGACGACGATCGACTTCGTCAGGCTCATCAGCCCGAGCCCCCACAGCGCGTGCATCACCTTACGGGCGTGGCCCGGGTAGCGCTTGCGGATCGAGACGAGCACGCAGTTGTGGAACGTGCCCGCGGTGGGCAGGTCGTAGTCGACGATCTCCGGCACGCTCATCCGGATCGCGGGCAGGAAGATGCGCTCGGTGGCCTTCGCGAGCCACTCGTCCTCCGCCGGCGGCTTGCCGACCACGATCGACGGGTAGATCGCGTCGCGGCGCATCGTGATCGCGCTGAGCCGGAAGATCGGGAACTCCTCGGGCGGGGTGTAGAAGCCCGTGTGGTCGCCGAACGGGCCCTCGATGCCGACGTCGGCGCGGTCGACCCAGCCCTCGAGCACGATCTCCGCGTTGGCGGGCACCTGCAGGTCGACCGTCTTGCACTGCACGAGCTCGACCGGCGAGCCCTTGAGGAAGCCGGCCAGCATCAGCTCGCCGACGTGCTTCGGCAGCGGCGCGCTCGCGGAGTACGCGGTGACCGGGTCGAGCCCGAGCGCCACGGCCACCGGGATGCGCCCGTCGGGCGCGGCGCGCAGGTCGGCGCGGCCGTCCTTGTGGATCTGCCAGTGCATGAACGTCGAGGCCCGATCGATCTTCTGCATGCGGTACATGCCGACGTTGCGCACGCCGGTCGCCTGGTCCTTCGTGATCACGGCCGGCAGCGTGATGAACGGCGCCGGATCGAGCGGCCAGCAGCGCTGGATCGGGAAGCGGTCGAGGTCGACCTCGTCGCCGGTGAGCACGACCTCCTGGCAGGCGCCCTTGGAGACCGTCTTCGGCATCGAGTCGGCGATCGACTTGAGCTTGCCGAGCGAGCGCACCTTGTCGACGAGCCCCTGCGGCGGCTGCAGCTCGAGGATCTCGTCGAGCTTCGCGCCGAGCTCGTCGAGCGACTCGACGCCGAACGCCAGGCACATCCGCCGCTCGGTGCCGAACTGGTTGACCAGCAGCGGGTGGCGCGCGTTCTTCGGGTTCTCGAACAGGAGCGCCGGACCGCCGCTCTTCACGAGCCGGTCGACGATCTCCGTGGCCTCGAGGTCGGGGTCGACCTCGGCCGTGATCCGGACGAGCTCGCCCTCGCGCTCGAGGAGCGCGATCCATTCCCGCAGGTCGGAGACGGGACTCGGCATTCCTCAGGTCAGTCTAGGGAGCCGTCTCCGTGTCGGCGTTGTCCAAGGTCGCACTGGTCGCCTGGGGACACGGCTCTAGACGACCTTGATGGTCACAGCAAACCGACTATCATGGTCATATGGCGACCGCGTCCATCTCGGAGGCGAAGGCGAAGCTCTCCGCCCTGCTCGACCGGGTCAAAGCCGGCGAGACGATCACGATCACCGATCGCGGGCAGCCCGTCGCGCGACTCGTGCCGCTCAACGGCGGAGGCGAGGTCGACTGGGACGCGAGGCTCGAGAGCCTCGAGCGGCGCGGGCTGATCCGGCGGCCGAAGCAGACGTCCGACATGCGCTGGATCCTCGACCAGCCGCTGCCGAAGAGCCGGGAGAGCGTGCTCGAGGCCTTGCTCGAAGAGCGTCGCACGAGCCCCTGGTGAGCTTCTGGGACGCCTCCGCGCTCGTTCCACTCCTGGTCGAGGAGCCGCCGTCGGCCGAGCTCCGGCACCGCGCGGCGACCGGCACGACGATCACGACCTGGTGGGGGACGCTCGTCGAGTGCGCGTCGGCCCTCGGACGCCGCGAGCGCAGCGGTGCGCTCGACCCGGACGGGGCGGCAGTGTCGGTCCAGACTCTGCAGCGTCTGGCACGCGAGTGGCTGGAGGTGCCGCCGACCGAGCAGGTTCGCGACGACGCCCGCCGTCTCGTCCGCGTCCACGACCTGCGCGCGGCAGACGCCTTCCAGCTCGCCGCCGCGCGCGTGGCCGCGGACGGCGATCCCGGCACGCTGCCCTTCGTCACCCTCGACGAGCGCCTCGCGCTCGCCGCCTCACGTGAGGGCTTCCCGATCATCGGGCTCGGCTCCGCCTGACGCGTCCGACGACGACGTGGCGCAATCGTCTGTCGGCAGCGCCTCCCGCGCGACCGCCTGACTCCACCACTTCGACACACTTGACACGAACGAGGACATGAGTCATCGTCTCGCCCCGTTCTCAGCGACGAAGCGAGGTCATCGTGCGGCGACTGGCGGCCCTCCTCTTTCTCTCCGGACTCGCGATGCTCGCGGGGGCCGGCGCGACCGCGCTCGGGTCGGGAAGCGCCGAGCGCATCCTGCGACTCAACGTCTCCGACTACAGCCTCGAGACCTTCGATCCAGCGCTCGGCTACGACTTCGTCACCTGGCGCCTCTCGAACATGACCTGCCTGAAGCTCATGAACTACCCCGACAAGGGTGGCGTGGCCGGCTCGCAGCTCGTGCCGGAGGCGAGCTTCCCGCCACGGGTGAGTCGCGATGGCCGCACGTACAGCTTCACGCTGCGTCCGGGGCTCCGCTACGCGGACGGTCGCGCGATCACGCCGGAGAGCTTCGCGCGCGCGGTCGAGCGCTCGCTCGCTCCGAAGCAGCAGGCGTTCGGTGGGCTCTTCCTCTCCGACCTGATCGGGGCGAAGGCGGTCCTCGACGGGAAGGCGACGCGACCAGCCGGGATGAAGGTGCGCGGGAACACCATCGCGTTCACGCTGCAGCGGCCGGCGCCCGACTTCCTCTACCGGATCGCGCTCAACTTCTTCTGCGCGACGCCCCCGGACACGCCGGTCACGGCCAAGGGCGTCAGCTTCGTCTCCGGCTCGGGTCCGTACACGGTCACGTCGGTCGACCCCGGCCGTGGGATGGTGCTGCGCCAGAACCCGTACTACACGGGCAAGCGGCTGCAGCGCTGGGACGAGGTGCGCGTCGTGCTCGGCACCGAGGTCAACGCCTCCCTGCTGCAGGTGCGGCGCGGTGAGGTCGATCTCGACCTCGGCGGCCTGCCCGGGCCTGCGAACTCCGCGCTCGGCAAGGAGTTCGGCGTGAACCGCGGCCGGTACTTCGTCACCGTGCTGCCGACGATCCAGTACCTCGCGCTCAACACGTCGCGCCCGTTCTTCTCGAACCGCGCGAACCGGCAGGCGGTCGCGTACGCGCTCGACCGCAGCGCGATCACCCGCGTGGTCGGAGCCTACGGCGGCAAGCCGAACGACCAGATCCTGCCGCCGGGCATCCCCGGCTATCGCGACATCACGATCTTCCCGAACACGCCGAACCTCGAGAAGGCCAAGCAGCTGCTCGCGGGCAGGACGGGCAAGGTGGTGCTGTACACGCCCAACGACCCGAACTCGCGCGCGGTCTCGCAGATCGTCCGCGCGAACCTCAAGCGCGTCGGCATCGACGTCCAGGTGAAGGAGTGGGAGTTCAGCGTCCACGTCACCAAGACCGGTCGACGCGGCGAGCCGTTCGACATCAACGTGATCGGGTGGTTCGCCGACTACCCCGACCCGTACGACTTCGTCAACGTGCTGCTGTCGGGCAAGACGATCCAGGAGTCGAACAACATCAACACCGCCTACTGGAACGACCCCGTCTTCAACCGGCGGATGGAGCAGGCGGCGCTGCTCCGTGGGAAGGCACGGGAAGCGGCGTACGCGCAGCTCGATCGAGACATCACCCGCGAGGCGCCGTTCGTCGTCACGGGCAACTCGACCGTCCGTGAGTTCCTGTCCGCGAACGTGCGCTGCCCGATGACGTCCGCGCCGTGGGCGGGGCTCAACCTGGTCATGCTCTGCCCGAGAGGCTGACGACGGGGCGGCGAGGCCGAGCGGACAGCGGCGGAACGGCGAAGAGCGGCCGAGCCAGGCCCCGCTCCTACAGGGGACGGTCGGCCTTCTCGGCCTTGCGGCGCGCGGCGACGGCGTGCGCTGCCTCGCCGAGCGCGATCACCGCGAGGAAGATCAGCCCCACGACGAGCATCGAGAGGACGACGTTCCGTCCTTCCTCGGCGGCGTTGGCGACGAACCAGAGCGCGGCGGTCATCGGGCGCGATGCTACAGGACGCGCTCGGCGTGCGCGGCCAGGGCAGCGTCGACCTCGGACGGCTCGGCCGAGACTCTCGCGACGGCCTCGAGCGGATCCGGGTCGGCGTTCAGGCGGAGCGCGTCCCGCGCGTCGTCGAGCCCTCCGAGACCGAGCCGGGCAGCCGTCGCGGCCCACGCGACGCCGTCGCCCGGGCGACCTTCCGCCCGCGCCTGGCCGCAGAGCGAGAGGAGGTCGGCGAGATCCGCCACCGCCGCCACATTGCCCGTCTCCGCGATCCGCACCAGCCCGTGCGCGAGCAGCGTGTCGCCGAGCAGCAGCGCGATGTCGTCGTCGGCGGGGTCGAACAGCCGCGAGCGACCGTAGTGGAGCAGGTAGCCCTCGTAGATCGTCTCGACCCCGAGGTGCAGCTCGGTGTCCGGGACGAGGCGCGAGAAGACCGGCGTCGCGTCGCGTTCGCCCGCAGGCCGGAGCGCCTCCGCCCAGAGCGGGCTCTCGGCGGTCGCGCCGTCGGCGATCGTGTCGAACAGCCCCGCGCCCATCAGGCCTCGAAGAACGAGCGCACCGCCTCGATGGTCGCGTCGATCTCCGCGTCACCATGCGCGGTCGAGACGAACAGGCACTCGAACTGGGACGGCGGGAGGTAGACGCCCGCGTCGAGCAGGTGCCGCCAGAGCGCCCCGAAGCGCTCCGTGTCGCTCGCCGCGGCGTCCTCGAAGTCGCGCACCGCTCCGTCCCGGCAGAACAGCGTCAGCATCGCGCCCACCCGCTGCACGGTCCCGAACGGGGCGAGCCCCGCCTCGAGGCGCGCGCCCGCCGCTTCCAGCCGCGCGTACACGGCCGGGTCGCGCAGCCGCCGCAGGACGGACGCACCGGCCGCGGTCGCGAGCGGGTTCCCCGACAGCGTCCCGGCCTGGTACACGTCGCCGACCGGAGCGAGCCGCTCCATCAGCTCGGTGCGCCCGCCGAACGCCGCTGCCGGGAGGCCGCCGCCGACGATCTTGCCGAGGATCGTCAGGTCGGGCGTGACGCCGTAGAGCTCCTGCGCGCCCCCGCGGGCGACTCGGAAGCCGGTCATCACCTCGTCGAACACGAGCAGCGCGCCGGTCGCGTCGGCGAGCGAGCGGAGCGCCTCGAGGTACCCGGGCGCGGGCGGGACGCAGCCCATGTTCCCGGCGATCGGCTCGACGAGGATCGCAGCCAGCCCCTCCCCGTAGCGCTCGCAGGCAGCCGCGACGGCGTCGACGTCGTTGAAGGGCACGACGATCGTGTCGGCGGCCACGCCGGAGGTGACGCCGGGGGTCGATGGGATGCCGAGCGTCATCACCCCGGAGCCAGCGCTTGCGAGCAGCGCGTCGACGTGGCCGTGGTAGCAGCCGGCGAACTTGATCACGCGGTCACGGCGGGTCGCCCCGCGCGCGAGCCGCAGCGCGCTCATCGACGCCTCGGTCCCCGAGCTGACCATGCGCACCATCTCGATCGACGGCACGGCGTCGACGATCTCCTGCGCGAGCTCGACCTCGGCCGCCGTCGGGGCGCCGAAGGTCGTGCCCCGTCGCGCCGCCTCCTCGACCGCCGCGACGGTCTCGGGGTCGGCGTGGCCGAAGATCAGCGGACCCCAGGACTGCACCCAGTCGACGTAGCGACGACCGCCGACGTCCTCGACCCAGGCGCCTTCGCCGCGGCGCATGAACACCGGCTCGTCGAGGCCCACGGCGCGCATGGCGCGCACGGGCGAGTTGACCCCGCCCGGGATGAGGCGCGTCGCCTGCCGCCAGAGCTCGGAGGGCGGCCCGGTCACGCGAGCCACCTCGCCACGCCCTTCGCCCGTAGGGGCGGGGCTTGCCCCGCCCGGCCGAGCGCACGCCTCAGAGCCATCTCGCCACGCCCTTCGCCCGTAGGGGCGGGGCTTGCCCCGCCCGGCCCAGCGCACACCTCAGAGCCATCTCGCCACGTCCTTCGCCCGTAGGGGCGGGGCTTGCCCCGCCCGGCCCAGCGCACGCCTCAGAGCCATCTCGCCACGTCCTTCGCCCAGTACGTGACGACCGTGCCGGCCCCCGCCCGCAGGATCGCCGTGAGCGACTCCAGGGCCGCGGCGCGCTCGTCGAGGTGCCCCGCGGCAGCGGCAGCGCGCACCATCGCGTACTCGCCCGAGACCTGATACGCCCACACCGGGACGTCGAACCGCTCCCGGACGGCGCGGATCACGTCGAGGTAGGGCAGCGCAGGCTTCACCATCAGGACGTCGGCGCCCTGCTCCACGTCCAAGGCGCACTCGCGCAGCGCCTCCCGGACGTTCGCGGGATCCATCTGGTATCCGCGGCGGTCGCCGAAGGCCGGGGTCGAGTCGGCCACCTCGCGGAACGGCCCGTAGAAGGCCGAGGCGTACTTCGCCGCGTAGGCGACGATCGGCGTCTCGGGCAGGACGGCGCGGATCGCGCCGACCCGTCCGTCCATCATGTCGCTCGGAGCGACGACGTCGGCGCCCGCCGTGACGTGGCTGGCGGCCGTGCGCGCGAGCAGCGGCAGCGTCTCGTCGTTCACGACGTGGCCGTCGCGGACGACACCACAGTGGCCGTGGCTCGTGTACTCGCAGAGGCAGACGTCGGTCACGAGCGTCAGCTCGGGCACCTCGGCGCGGATCGCGCGCACCGCCCGCTGCACGATCCCGTCGTCCGCCCACGCACCGGATCCCTCGTCGTCCTTCGTCTCGGGGATCCCGAAGAGCAGCACGGCGCGGACGCCCAGCTCGGCGAGCGCACGCGTCTCGGCGACGAGCTCGTCGACCGAGCGCTGGGCGATCCCGGGCAGGCCCGTGACCGGTCGCACGACTCCCTCTCCCGGGCAGGCGAAGAGCGGCGCGACGAGCGCCTCCGGCGTCAGACGGGTCTCGCGCACGAGCGACCGGATCGTCTCGGTCCGTCGAAGCCTGCGGGGACGGCTCGCGGGGTGGGACACGGCGTCCAGCGTACGCGACACTGCACGCATGGAGCCGCACTGGCGAGCCACCGAGCCGGTCGAGACGGCGGCGATCCTCGGCGGCCTGACGATCCCCTGGTGGATCGCCGGCGGCTGGGCGCTCGACCTCTCGCTCGGCTTCCAGACCGGAGCCCACGGCGACGCGGACGTCGCCATCCTCCGCGCGGACGCGTCGCTGCTCGCACGCCATCTCGCGGCGTGGGAGATCGTCGTCGCACACCGGGGCTCGCTGGAGGCGTGGCACGGCGGCGCCGTGCCCGACGAGGCGCACGCCTTGTGGGCGCGGCCCACACCGGACGGGCCGTGGGTGCTGGACGTCAAGCTCGAGACGACCGCGGGAGACGACTGGGTGTACCGCCGCGATCCGCGCATTCGCCGCGCGCTCGCCGGGATCGGCACGGTCGTCTCGGGCATCCCGGTGCTCCGACCCGAGATCTGCCTCCTCTACGCGTGGGGCTCGGACTCCGCCAGACACCGGCACGCGCGCGCGGAGGGCCTCAAGCTGCTCGACGCCGAGGCGCGCGCCTGGCTCGAGGAGGCCGTCGCCCTCAGCTGACGCCGCTCGGCGCGCGCGTCGGAGGGTCGTCGACGAGGTCGACGGGCGGGTGGGTGCCGACGTCCCCGGGCGGCTCGAGCTCCACCTCGACCGGCACGTGGTCGCCCGGCTCCCAGGGCTCGAGCGCGACGCGCTCGCGGAAGAACTCCCAGATCGCCCGGCCGGCCGCCATGGTCGGCAGGGCGACGAGCACGCCGGCGATCCCGTACAGCTCGCCCCCCGCGAGCAGCCCGAAGATCACGAGCAGCGGGTGCAGGCGGAGCGCGTTGGCCATCACGTTCGGGACCACGATGTGCCCCTCGACCTGGTAGATGAACACGAAGAGCGCCGCGACCCAGAGGAACCCGATCGGGTCGACGACGAGTGCGTAGATGGCGGGTGGAACCGCGGACAGCCAGGGGCCGATGTACGGGATCACCTCGACGAACGCCGTCCACACGCCGAAGAGCAGCGCGTAGCGCTGGGCGCCCTCGACGAGACCGGTCTCGCCGAGGATCCACATCCCGACCCCGGCGCTCGTCCCGATCACGGTCGAGAGGATCAGCTGGCCCTTGACGTAGCCCCACAGCGCGCTCTCGATGCGCTGCGTGAGCGGCGGGCCGCCGTGCGGGGGGAAGCGCCCGTCGATCGTTCGCTCCAGGCGGGGCATGTCGAGCAGCATGTAGATCGAGATGACCACGATCAGGATCACCGAGAAGAGGAGGATCACGACCGACAGCGCGGCGCCCTGCGCGAACGAGATCGCATCCTGGACGTAGCCGGAGATCTCGCCTGCCCCGAGGTTCGCCACCGCGTCGTCGAGCTGCTCCTCGACCCGCACCTGCTCGAGGCCGTGGTCGTCGAGCCACGCCTGGAGTCGGTCGATGTCGTGCTGAGCGCCGGTCTGGCCCGCGGCGTCCTCCTCGGTCAGGTACGCGTCGACCCGATCGGCGGACGTCCGGACCTGGTCGACGACGATCGTCCCGAGCAGCACCAGCCCGGCCACGACCGCGGTCGTGAACACCGTGTAGACGATCGCGACGCCGAGACCTCGCGGGAGCCGCAGCCGCGAGAGGTCACGGACGAGGGGGTGGAGGGTGAAGGCGATCACCGAGGCCGTGAGGAAGAGGAAGAGCGCGTGGCCCATCGTTCGCGCCAGCAGGAAGGCGAGCAGCGCCAGCACGGGCAGGCCGACGAGCTGGATCCAGCGCGGTACCCGGATCGTCGTCGCGGGCTCGCTCATGCGCGGGATGGTAGCCCCGACCCTCCGCGCGTCACGTGCTCGGAGGTGAAGATCCGGGGAGGCGTGCGGTACCGTGGCGCCACCATGGCCTCGGCGCGCTCACGGCATGCGGCCCGGATCCGCGCCCGACGACGACGCGAGCAGCTGCGCGCGCGTCGCATCGCCGTGCTCGCGATCCTCGCCGCGCTCGGCGTCGTCACGCTGCTGCTGACGGCGTTCGGCAGCAGCAGCTCCTCACCGCGGGCGGTGACGCCGCTCGAGCCGGAGGTGACGGCGACCGGCGCGATCCGGCCGCGCCCCGAGCCGCTCGCGAAGATCGGCAACCTCCTGCTGCGGCTGCCGGTGCCCGCCGCCTCGGTCACCGCGATCGGCTACCACGGCGCGAACGACGGCTCGCTCGAGCTCCAGCCGCTCGGCCGCCAGGCGAACGAGGGCCTGCTCGCGCGCCTCTGGCGCCGCATCGCGGGGGCGCGCACCGACGGCCCCCGCTGGTACCAGCTCGAGGGGGCCGCCGGCACGGACGTGCTCGACGTCGGCGCGACGGAGGGAACCGACGTCTACTCCCCCGTCGACGGCACCGTCACCGCGATCGCCGACCTCGTGATCGACGGTCGGCAGATCGGCGCTCGGATCGACATCCGCCCGACGCTGACGCCGTCGATGACCGTCTCGATCTCCAACGTCCGACCCGACCCGTCCCTCGCCGTCGGCACACCGGTGCTCGCATCGACCTCGAAGCTCGGGACGACCGCGAACGTCGCGGCGGTGGAGCGCCAGGCGCTCGCCCGTCACGCACGCGACGACGGGAACAACGTCTCGATCGCCGTCTACCCGTCGCCGAGCGCGCTGCCGTAGATGCGGATCCTCGTCGTGGGAGACGTCGTCGGCCGTCCCGGCCGCGACGCGGTCGAGGGACTGCTGCCGGCGCTGCGCGCCGAGCTCGCCGTCGACGCCTGCATCCTCAACGGGGAGAACGTCGCCGACGGGATCGGGATCACCGCGAGGCTCGCCGAGCGGCTGCTCGCCGCCGGCGCGGACGCGATCACGCTCGGCAACCACACGTGGCGGCGCGAGGGGATCGCCGCCTACCTCGAGGCCTCCGAGCGCGTCGTTCGGCCCGCGAACATGGCGGCGGGGGCACCTGGACGGGGGCTCGCGATCGTCCCGACGGCCGCCGGCCCGCCCGTCGCGGTGGTGAACGTGCTCGGCTCGCTCACCCTCGACCCGTCCCGCAGCATGTGGGAGGTGATCGACGGCCTCGTCGAGGAGGCCCGCACGCACACGCCGCTCGTCGTCGTGGACGTCCACGCGGAGGCGACGAGCGAGAAGATCGCGCTCGCGTACTGGCTCGAGGGACGTGTCACCGCCGTGGTCGGGACGCACACCCACGTCCAGACGTCGGACGCGCGGGTGCTGCCGGGGGGAACGGCCGCGATGACCGATCTCGGCATGACCGGCCCGCACGACTCGGTGCTCGGGGTCGAGCGGGACCTCGCGATCCGCCGCATGCGCACCGGGATGCCCGTCCGCTTCACCACCGCGGCAGGTGGCGTGCGGCTCGAAGGGGCGCTCGTGACGTGCGACCCGGAGACAGGTCGCGCCACGGCGATCGACCCGGTGCGCGTCCCCTGGCCCCGCGGCTCGTCGTCGTAGGGCGGGGCTTGCCCCACCCTACGACACGGTGTCCGAGGTCACGGGCGGCACACGTGGGCCGGACCCGGTGCGCGGCAGGAACAGCGCCATGACGACGAAGGGCAGGGCCCACGGCAGGTAGAGGTAGAACCAGTGGGTGAGCGAGAGCTGCACCGCGAGGAGGATCGCCGCCGTGAGCGCGGCGAGCTCGAGCGGGCCCTTGCGCCGCGGGATCGCCGCCGCCACGCCGGCGAGGACGAGCGCCGCGGCCTGCACCGCGCGCTGGAGCCAGCCGAGGTCCGGGATCCCCTGCGCGTGGTGCTGCCCCCAGCCCCAGACGGAGAACGGCGAGCGGCGCTCGAGCTGGAAGCCGAGCGTCCGCTCCCAGAAGGTCCGGAGCGCCTCCACGAGCGAGGGCTCGAGCGCCAGCACCGTGAACGCGACCAGGCTCGCGGCGACGAACGCCGCGACGAACCGTGCGGCACCCCGCCTCGTCGGCCCGTCGGGATAGGTGAGCCAGAGCGGCACGGTGGCCAGCGTGGCGAGCTTCGCCCAGCCCGCGGCCGCGCTCGCGGCGCCCCGCGCCGCAGGTGACGACGCCAGCCAGAAGCCCCAGACCAGCGCCGCGGGCATGAGCGCGTCGTTCGTGTTGGCGAGCAGCACGTACGCCGTGAACGGGTACGCGGCCCACGCGAACGAGAGCACCGCAGCGAGGCGGATGCCGCCGAGACGGAGTCCGACGAGGACGAGCCCGAGCAGGGTGACGAGGTCGAGGGCGATCGACGTCGCGTGCGCTGCGGGGAGCGAGTCCCACCGGCCGCTCCAGCCGAAGACCGCGACGGCCGGGACGTAGACGAGGTAGCCGACGGGGCCGTAGGTGTCGCCGCGCGGGTTCGGCGTCTCGCACCGGCCGTTCGACTGGATCCGCCCGCGCGGCTCGCCGTCGGGACCGATCGTCCCGCAGGTCTCGAGCCCGTCGCGCTGCGGCATCGCGCCCCAGGGCGCGCGGCCGTCCAGGATCCGGTCGGCGCCGATCACGCCGGCGTACCCGACGTCGATCACCGAGCCGGGGGTCTGCACGTTCAGACCGACGCGGAAGCCGACGAGGAAGAGCGTCGCCGCGAGCAGAACCCACGCGGGCCACACGGCTCGCACCGCGGGCAGCGGACGCGAGCGCAGGCCGATCCAGGCCGTGCGCACCGCGAGATACAGCAGCGGCGGCACCGCGAGCGAGGTGCTCGCGAAGATCCGCCCCGCGTTGAAGAAGCCCAGCGACGCGCCGAACGAGACGAGCGCGATCAGGTCGAGGTTGCGCAGCGAGAGCGGCCGCCGCAGGTCGCCGAGACCCACGAGGAACACCAGCGTCAGGCCCAGCCACACCGGCCACGACGTCAGCGTCCGCCCTCCGAACGCGCCCGGCCGGCCCCGGGCCATCTTCCACGCGACCTGCGGCCCGACCCAGGCCTCGGTCACGCTCCCGGTGCCGTCGTCCACGACCGCGAGGACGACCTGCCCCGCCTTGCCCGACCACGCCTTCACCTCCCACGTCTCGCGCTCCGCGTCGTAGTCGGCGTCGGTCGTGGGGTCGGGTGGATACCGCTCCAGCCAGCGCGCGACACGCGGGTCGCCGAGTGCCGCGCCGAGCGCCTGCTCGGCGTCGAGGCGCGGCCCGGGGGTGGGCGCCGACCCGTCCGCAGCCGCAGCGCCGGCGGGAACGAGGGCGAGGACGAGCAGGGCGAGCACTGCCCTCCACGCGGCCCCGCGCAGCACGCTCCTCACCGCGCGCTCCGCGCGCCCCTGCGTCGGCCGGCGCTCAGCGCCGGAACGACCACAGCTTGTTGCCCACGAAGTTCACCGGCGTCACGAGCACGATCGCGATCGCCTGCGCGACGAGCTCGTCGATCCCGAGCGCGACGAGGGCCGCCAGGACGACCAGGTTCGCGACGAGCGCCGTGATCGAGACGACGAGGAACCGGGCGCCCTGCCACATGACGTGGCCGCGCTGCGACCGGAACGTCCACAGGCGGTTCCAGAGGTAGTTGTTCGTCACGGCGACGACGAACGAGCCGACGGCGGCGACGGTGTAGTGCAGCCCCGCGCCGCGGACGAGCAGCGCGAACACCGCCAGGTTGACGACGTAGCCGCTGGCGCCGACGACGCAGAACTTGACGAGCTGCTCCCAGTTCGCGCGCCGCCGCAGGGCGGACTCGACGGGCCCGCGGGCGCGCTCGACGGTGGTGGTGGCCGGCTCCTCCATCGGGTCGGGCGAGGGTAGCCGACGCAGGGGATCGCTCACGGTCCGGCGACGAGCGGGACGAACCGGCAGGCGAGGCCCTGGCGGTCGCGCAGCGCGGGCCCGTCCCGCGTGAGGAGCATCAGCCGCTGGCCGCCCACGCCCCCGACCGGCATCACCAGCCTCCCGCCGTCCGCGAGCTGCTCCACGAGCGCGGGCGGCACCTCCGGCGCAGCCGCCGCGACCGTGACGACGTCGAACGGCGCCCTGTCGGGAGCGCCCAGCCGCCCGTCGCCGACGCGCACCTCCACGCGGTCGCCGACGACGCCGGCGAGCGCGTTCCGCGCGCGGTCCGCGAGCAGCGCGATGCGCTCGATGGAGACGACCTCCGCGCCGAGCGCTGCCAGCAGCGCCGCCGCGTAGCCCGACCCGGTGCCGATGTCGAGCGCCCGATCGCCTGGCACGGGCGCGACCAGCGCGAGCATCGTGGCGACGACGAACGGCTGGCTGATCGTCTGGCCGTGACCGATCGGCAGCGCCATGTCAGCGTACGCCTCGCGCTGCAGCTCCACGGGGACGAACGCCTCGCGCGGCACCCACGCCATCGCCTCCAGGACGCGCTCGTCGCGGATGCCGCGCCGGCGCAGCTGGCGCTCGACCATCCGGGCCCGAGCCGGAGCGAACGGGTCAGGCAGCGCGGTCAAGCGCGTAGGCGGGAGGCTCGACGCCGAAGTGCGCGAGCACGAGCGGCGAGACGTCGACGATGCTCCGCGGCAGCTCCGGCAGCCCGACTGCGAGCACCGGCACCACGGAGTCGCCGGCGAGCAGCGATCCGTGCGAGCCGCCGCCGAGGTGGTGCCGACCGCCGAGGTCGGAGAACTCGAACCCGTCGGCCGCCGAGACGAGCAGGTCGCCCGCGTTCGGGCAGCGCGCCGAGGCCCAGATGCGCGCGAGCGCGTCGGGATGGTCGAGCAGCCCAGGATCGCCCTCGAGCCGGAGCCCTCCACCGTCTTGGAGGATCCTCACGTCCTCTCCGCCGCGGCGCGCGACCACCTCCTCCCCCTCACGGTAGAAGCAGACGTCCACCGAGGTCTCGCCGTCGAGGCGGCGCGCGAGCGCGGCCGGGAGCGGCGCGGCGTCGGTGAGGCGGTAGACGCCTGCGGCGCGGTTCGACGCTCCGACGAACAGCCCGTCGAGGTGACGGAAGGGCTCGACGAGCGAGACGACGTCCGTCACCGCCGTCTGCCCGTGGTCGGCGATCACGAGCAGGGCGTAGCGCTCGAGGAAGGCGTCGAGCCCTCCGGCGGCGGCCGCGAGCTCGCCGAGCGCGGCATCGCAGTCGACGAGGGCGTCGTGCGCGCGGTCGGGGCCGGCGGCATGCGAGGCGTAGTCGTAGTCGGAGAGGTAGAAGAGGAGGAAGTCGAAGGCGTCCCGCGTGACGAGCCAGCGCCCGACCGCGGTCGCGTAGCGGTCGATCGTGCCCGCAGAGCGCTTCCGGAAGGACAACGGTGCGCCGGTGCGCTCGGAGCCGAAGAGGTTGTAGAAGAAGAACTGCTCTGGGCCGAGCACGGTTCCGAGCGGGAGCAGCGACGAGCGATGGGGTGAGCGGCCACGGTATGCAGTGAAGTTGACCGCGGCTGTTCGCAGCCCGGCATCGGCCAGCGCCTCGAACACGGTGACCGCACCCCGCCCGAGGTGACGCGCGTTCATCTCGACGACCGTGTCGCGCAGCGAGCGACCGATGCCGGCTGCGCGGACGGCGCCGAACGAGGAGCCGTACTCCACGATCCGCCGGTCCTGGCGGTGCCACCAGACGAGGTGGGGGATCTCGTGCACGTCGCCGTGGGCGCCCGTCGCGATCGACGAGAGGCAGACGGGGGTCAGCGACGGGAACGTCGAGATCGCACGCCCGGTCGAGCCTCGCTCGGCCACGGCCGCGAGCGTCGGGACGAGACCCGCGGCGGCGGCCCCCTCGAGCATCCCGGGGGTCAGCCCGTCCACGACGGCGAGGACGAGCTTCCGGGACGTCACTTCGCCAGCGTGCGGAGCCCCGCGTACCGCTCGGGCTCCTGGCGCGCGCGCCGTACGGCGAGCACGGGCACGGCGACGGCGACGACGTACCCGACGACCGGGATGAGCGAGAGCATCGCGATCGCGATCGCCGACGAGCCGATCAGGAAGGCCGTTCCTCCCGGCGCACCGCCGCGCCGCAGCGCGCCGCGCGCGATCACGGATGCCGACAGCGCGCCGATGACCCCGCCGATCACGCCGCCGGGCAGCCCCAGCCAGCCCTTCAGCAGCAGGCCCGCGACGAGCCCGATCCCGAGCGCGCCCGCCACGGAGAGCAGCAGGCCGTAGCGCCACGCGGCGAGCACACCGGCGAGCAGCACGCCCGCGGCCACGCCGAGCCCCAGCGCGACGCCGATCTCGTACCAGTCGCCCACGGGTGGCAGTGTACGGCCCGCCCTCCGACCGCTGCGGGGCCGAGCTGCCGTCAGACGAAGACGGCCACGGCGTCCCGCTCGGCCTCGACGACGACGTGCTCCACGTCGCCCACGTCCTCGCCGTCGAGCTGCATCGGCAGCGGCGCGTCGCACGCGATCTCGAGCCGATCGACGTCGTGTGCTCGGACATGGCGACCGCCCCGCCCGAGCGCCCACCAGGCGAGCAGCGGCAGGGTCAGCAGCGTGAGCCGCTCCGGCGCGACGACGTCGAGCCCTCCCTCGAAGCGGGCACGAGGCGCGAGGTGCAGCCCGAGCCGGCCCGCGTAGGTGTACGGATCGCAGTTCGCCACGAGCGCGAACGCGGCGCGGCCGACGCCGACGAGCTCGAGCACCGGGACGAAGCGGCCGCGGTGCGATCTCAGCATCCCCAGCGCCTCACGCACGAACGCGGCGTCGCCGGGTCGCCTCCCGTCTGGCCCCCGGCCCAGCCTGTCGACCCGTCTGACGAGCTCCGCGTCGAGCCCGACGCCCGCGCTGAACCCGAAGCGCCGACCGTTGGCGCGACCGAGGGCGATCCGGCGCGTCCGGCCCGCAGCGACCCTCGACGCCGCAGCGACAGGGTCGCGGGGCAGGCCGAGCGCCCGCGGGAGCACGCTCGTGCCCCCTCCCGGGACGAAGCCGATGGCGCTGCCCGCTCCGGACACCCCGTTCAGGACCTCGTTGTAGGTGCCGTCACCCGAGAACACGTAGATCGCGTCCACCGTCCCGTCGAGCTCGCGGGCGAGCTCCGTCGCGTCGCCCTGCCCCTTGGTGAGGATCGTGGCGAGCGGCTGCGGCAACGCGTGCTGCACCGCCGCGAGCCGCTCCTCGGACACCCCGGTCGCGAACGGGTTGACGATGAGGACGCCGGACACGCGCCGACGATAGCGACCGGCTCGTCGGCGTCGATGCGCGCTCGGCTCACCTCCTCTGCGCCCCGTCGGCGCCTCGGACCGGTACGGTCGGACTGTGCCGGTCGAGATCCGTTACTGCCCCGTCTGAAGCGGCTACGACGTCGAGGCCGCGCGTGTCGCGGCCGAGCTGCAGGCTGTCGGGGTCGAGGCAGTCGTGATCGCCGGAGCCCAGAGCCAGTTCGACGTCTCGCTCGCCGGCGAGAGGATCTTCTCGAAGCGGCTCGCCGGACGCTTCCCCGTGCCCGGCGAGGTCGCCCGCCTCGTCGAGGCTCGGTCGTAGGGCCGGGCGCCGCCCGCCACCCCGGACCCGACAGCCGGTCGGAACCTGCGCTGCCGGCACCTCGCGTCCCGCGCCGCTACCGGAGCAGGAACCCCTCGCCGAGCGGATCGTCGGGATCGAGCCCGAAGACGGCCGAGCCTGTCCGGAACGCCCGCCCCTCCACCTCGGTGACCACCGCCGGCCTCCCCGCGACCTCCGCCTCGGCGACGACGCGTCCGGTGAAGGCCGAGCCGATGATCGACAGGTGGCGGAGCTCGGCGCCCCGCGGGAGCCGACCGTCGGCGTCGAGCAGGGCCAGGCGGGCGGACGTCCCGGAGCCGCACGGCGAGCGGTCGACCTCGCCGTCGGCGAACACGGTCACGTTGCGCTGGGTGAGCGGCTCGTCGGCCTCCTGCTGCCAGAAGATCACCCCGTAGAGATCGCGCAGCTCGGGCTCCAGGGGGTGCTCGGGCGGGTGCGCCGCCTCGAGGTCGTGCTTGATCGCGCGGCCGAGCGCGATCAGGCGCGGGAGCTCCTCCGGGGCGACCCGCTCCTCGAGCGACGCGTAGAACGCTCCTCCGAACGCGACGTCGACCGTCCGCCCGGCGGCCGCCAGACCGCGCCCCCAGACGAACGACGGGACGTTGCGGAACCTGACCGAGACGACCTTCCCCGCGGTCACGGTCGCGATGGTCTCCAGCCGACCCGACGGGACGTCGACGACGATCCGGTTCTCGCCCTCGCGCCGCTCGACCACGCCCTCGTCGAGCGCCCAGGTGACCAGCGCGATCGTCCCGTGGCCGCACGCCGTCGAATAGCCCGCGTTGTGGAAGAAGACGACGCCGAGGTCGGCCCCGGCGTCGTCGGGGGGCACGACGTGACAGCCGTACATGTCGGCGTGCCCGCGCGGCTCGAGCACGAGGAGCCGCCGGACGTGGTCGAGGTGCTTCGCGGCGTGCCGCCGACGCTCGAGCACCGTCCCGCCGGCGAGCGGCTCGACGCCTCCCGTGACGATCCGGAAGGGCTCGCCGCCGGTGTGGTAGTCGGTGACGGTGATCGTCATGCGCCGCTGTCCGTCCCGGGCCGAGGGTAGCGCTCGGTGAGGAGGAGCACGTACGCCGCGGTGAGCGCGAGGTGGCGCACGCAGGCGACGAGGACGCCGTGCAGCCCGGCAGGCATCCGGCCGAGCGCGACGGACGCTGTCCACCCTGGGATCGCGCACACGGCGAGGACGAGCGCGAGCCCGACCGCGAGCGCGACGACGGGCACGGCGAGGATCGGGCGCGCCGCGACCGTCGCCCGCCGCTGAGGCGACGGTGCCGGGAGGACGACGTCGACCGGGTAGGGGAGGACGCCGAGGAACCCCGGGAAGGGGTTCGCGGCTCCCGTCGTGAACGCGACGAGGTGGGTGACCGCACGCGCGTACGCGGCGAGGAACCGGTGCAGCCCACCGGGAAGCCGGCCGGAGCCGAGCGCGGCGAGCCAGCTGACGAGGAGCGCCACGAGGGCGAGCGCCGTCCACGCCCCGAGCCAGAGCACGTGCGGCACGGCGAGCGGGATCCGCAGGAGCGACACGAGCCGGCCGCGCCGGAGGTCGTCCTCCACCACGAGCCGTGGACGACCGGCGCCGGCTGCCGTCGCGACGCTCCTGGGGCGGGCCGGCGAGGTCTGTCCCCCCGTCGCGGTCACGAGGCGGCGCTCAGGAGCCGGTGAACCGCGGCGCGCGCGTCTCCAGGAAGGCGGCCACGCCCTCCGCGAAGTCGGCCGACTCGACGCGGTGCTGCTGCTCCGCGGCCTCGTCGGCCAGCTGCGCCTCGAGGCCGCGCCCGTGGGCGGCGTCCAGCAGGCGCTTGAGCCCGGCGACCGCGCCCGTCGGCCGGGCCGCCCACTCAGCCGCGAGCGCCGCGGTCCGATCCGCGAACGCGTCCGCCGGGACGACCTCCGAGACGAGGCCCCACGCGAGCGCCTCGTCGGCGGAGAGCCTGCGGTTGGAGGCCATCCAGTCGAACGCCCGCGACGGCCCGAGCAGCCGCTCGAGCGCCCATGACCCGCCTGCGTCCGGGACGAGCCCGATGCCGACGAAGCCCGGGACGAGCACCGCGGCGTCGGATGCGATCCGGACGTCGCAGGCGAGGGCGAACGACAGGCCGGCCCCCGCGGTCGCGCCGTTGAGGGCGGCGATCACCGGCTTCTCGAGCTCGCGGACCAGCCGGAGATTCGGGTGGTAGGTCTCCTCGAGCGCCTCGCCCACCGAGCCGGCGATCGCCGCCAGCTCGGTCAGATCCTGTCCCGCGCAGAACGCGCGTCCGGCGCCCGTGACGACGACACAGCGGACGCCCTCGTCGCGGGCGGAGAGCAGCGCCTCGTGCAGCGCTCCGTGCAGCTCGTGCGTGAACGCGTTCAGCGACGCGGGCCGGTTCAAGGTGATCGTGAGCACGGCCTCGTCGCGCTGGGTCAGCACCACGTCGCTCACGCGGAGGAGGGTACACCGGGCCCGACCGGGCCGGCTTGTAGCGTGGCCGCGTGGGATCGTCGGGACTCGCCGGAGGACTCGCGTTGGTCGCCGGCGTCGCCGGTGCGATGCAGGTGGCCGTGATGGGGCGGTTCGGGAGCCGCATCGGGCCGCTCGAGGCGCTCGCCTTCTCGACGCTCCTGACCGCCGCGATCACGCTCGTGGTGCTCGCCGTCGCGCGCCGCTCCCTCGCCGGCTACGAGGCCGCCTGGGCCTCGCCGCGCTGGATGTGGCTGGGAGCGCTGATGGGCGCCGTGATCGTCCTGGCGATCACCGTCGCGGCCCCGCGCGTCGGCGTGGTCGCGACGACGGGCCTTCTGATCGCCGGGCAGCTCCTGATGGCGACGCTGATCGACCGCTTCGGCTGGTTCGGGCTCGACAAGGCCCCGGTCACCACCGCCCGCGCAGTCGGCCTCGCCTTGCTCGTCGTCGGGGCGGCCCTCACGCTGCGCCGCTGAGCGCCCGCCCTTGGGCGACGGCTCCCGTCCGGCTCCGGTGGGCTCCGGTGCCAGACACCGGTTGCTGTCAAGGGGTTTTCGTGCCGAGTTCGTG
>CAZUVW010000001.1:20233-54977 GCA_964623875.1 uncultured Gaiellales bacterium | reverse complement strand
CCTGCCAGGCGCTCATGCGCATCTTCTCGACGACGAAGTCGCCGGGCTGGGCCTCGAGGCCCTCGGCCGGGGCGGCGCCCCACGAGCCGCGGACGAGCGCGCCCGTGTCCTTCACCCCGTTGAAGAGCGGCGCGTTGAGCTTCAGGCCGGCAGCGCCCTCCTCGACGACGTACCAGACGTGGATCACCGGGATCCCCTTGCCGCGGCAGAACGCGGCCAGGTCGGCGACGTGCGCGACGACGTCCTGCTCCTTCGCGTGCTGCGGCGAGCCGGAGTCGGCGAAGGCGCCGCCCTCGATGATCACGTCGTTCTGCAGGTCCTGCACGATGAGGGCGCATCGCGAGGCGTCCAGCGTGTAGTCGGGCATCACGAACCTCCGTCTGGGCGGGGCCTGCCCCGCCCGTCGATGGAACTCGGAACAGGGCTCACCGCATGTACGGCTCGCGGCGCGGGCCGACGAGCGTGCGGATCGTGTACACGGACGAGCTCGCGGGGATGAACAGCGTGTGCCAGTCCGGCCCACCCCACGTGTGGTTGCCGACGTTCTCGGGCACGAGCACCGTCCCGAGGTGCTCGCCCTCGGGCGAGATCACCCAGACCCCCTGCGGGCCGGTGACCCAGACGTTGCCGCGCTCGTCGACCTTCATCCCGTCGGGGATGCCCTCCTCGATCACGCCGCTGCCGACGCCCTCGAAGAACATCCGCCCGTTCGACAGGGTGCCGTCTGCGTTCACGTCGAACACCTTGATGTGCGCGCGCGGGGTGTCGTTGACGTACAGCAGCGACTCGTCGGGCGAGAAGCACAGGCCGTTCGGCATCTCGAACTCGTCCTGGGCGACGGCGAGCTCGAGCTCGTCCTGCCCGCCTCCTGGCGGGATCCGGAACACCCCCTGCCAGCCGAGCTCGCGCTCGCGCTCGATGCCGAACCCGGGGAAGCGCCCGTACCACGGGTCGGAGAAGTAGATCGTCCCGTCCGAGCGGACGGTCACGTCGTTCGGGCTGTTCAGGTACTTCCCGCCGTAGTGGAACGCCAGCGTCTCGCGGACGCCGTCGCGGCGCTCGCGCACGAGCGAGCTGGTCACGTGCTCGCAGACGAGCAGGCTCAGATCGGCCTCGAGCGTCATGCCGTTGCACTTGAACGACGGGTTGCGCACCTCGGTCACCACGCCGTCGAGCGTGACCTTGCGGCGGATGTCGGCCGGCATGTCGGAGAAGTAGAGGCACTGCTCCTCCGGGTGCCAGATCGGCCCCTCGGTGAAGGTGAAGCCCGTCGCGAGCCGCTCCACGGCCGAGCCCTCCTCCACGAGCTCGTAGATCGCGTCGGACTTGGCGTCGATACCCGACACGGGGTTCCCCCTTTCGAGACGAGATGACGGGTGGTCGAGCGGATCCCTCGACCTGCCACGACTCTAGTACGGCGGCGCGCACCGCACAGGCGCAGCGGTGCGACCCCCGGTCAGCCAGCCTGGGAGAGCAGGTATGCGACCGCGAACCCGAGCGTCGTCATCAGGCCGGCCGCGCGACCGCCGAGCGCGAACGCCTCCGGCATCATCGTGTCCGCGAGCATCACGAGCACGGCACCGGCGGCGAACGCGAGGATGAACGACGCGTCGAGTCCCTCGACCGTGTCGAACACGGCGAAGCCGAGAACCGCGGCGGTCGTCGACGCGGCCACCACGAGCGCCCAGAGGCCGAGGATGCGGTTCCGTGCCCAGCCGGCGGTGGCCAGGCCGCTCGACCCCGAGATCGCCTCGGGCAGGTTCGAGCAGAGGACGGCCACGACGAAGGCGACCGACACCGCGCCGCCCTCGACGAGGGTCGCGCCGAGCACGACCGACTCGGGGATCCCGTCCAGCACCGCCCCGAGGACGATGGCGAGCGGTGAGCCGGCAGCCTGATGCTCCCCGAGCGCGCTCTTGCGACCGTGCCCGCCCATGCGGTCGATCAGGGCGTCCCCGACGAAGAAGGCGAGCGCTCCCGTGGCCAGGCCGATGGCCGGCCAGACCACGTGATCCGTCTCGAACGCGTCGAGCACCAGGTCGTAGGCGACTGCGGAGATCAGCGCACCCGAGCCGAACGCGAGCGCAAGCCCGATGGTGCGCGGGCTCGGCCGCAGCGCCAGCGCGAGCATCGCGCCGACGAGCAGCGAGCCGGAGGTGACGAGCCCCCAGAACAGGGCCTGGAGCATGCGCGAAGCCTATTGCCGTGACCCCCGGGTACGCTTGGCCGCATGCCGACCGCCGACACCGTGGTCTTCATCCCGGCGTGGAACGAGGAGGCGAACCTGCCCACGGTGCTGGACGAGCTGCGCGACCGGCTTCCGTCCGCCGACGTGCTCGTCGTCGACGACGGGTCGACCGACCGCACCGCCGAGGTCGCGCGCGCCCACGGGGCCGACGTCCTCTCGTTCGGCGAGAACCGGGGGCTGCGCGCCGGGATCGCCGCCGGCTACGGCGCAGCGCACGAGCGAGGCTACGCCTACTGCGGCCGGGTGGACGCCGACGGCCAGCACCCCGTCGCCGAGCTCGCGCGACTGCTGGAGCTGGTTCGCTCGGGCAGCTGCGACGCAGCGATCGGCTCGCGCTTCGCCGAGGGCGACGGGTATGCCGACGACCGCTACGACCCCAGCCCGGCCCGCCGCTTCGGGATCGGGCTGCTCCAGAAGGCGATGCACCTGCGCCTCGGACGGCCGTTCCACGACCCGACCTCGGGCATGGCTGCGGTCAACGCGCAGGCGATGGCCGTGATGGCCCGGCCGTACACGAGCGGCGCTCCCGAGGTGGAGGCGCTCCTGCGCCTGCAGGAGGCGGGCCTCCGCGTCGAGGAGGTCGCGGTGCACATGCGGGAGCGCCAGAGCGGGGAGTCGAAGCTGCAGGGCCGCAAGGCGGTCAAGCTCGTGCTGACGGTCGTCGGCACGCTGCTCTTCTTCCGCTGGCTCCGCCACCGTCGGCCGTGAGTCGCGTCGTCGTCGTCCTGGGCTACTCGGACGGCCGGGCGGAGGGACTGCACCCGGTCTGCGCGGCGCGCCTCGCGTGCGCCCAGGACGTGGCCGGCCCGGAGGACGTCGTGGTGCTCTCCGGCTGGGCGCGGGGGCCGCACGCGCGTCCCGAGGCCGAGCTGATGGCCGAGGCCTGGCGCGGGCACGCGGCCGAGCTGGTCGTCGACCCGGACGCGCGCACCACCGTCCACAACGTCGCCAACGCGGTCAACGACGTCCTCCGGGTCGGCGCCCGGGAGGTGGTCGTCGTCACGTCCGCATGGCACGCCGCGCGCGCCCGCTGGGCGATGCGCTGGCTGCTGCTGCACACGGGGATCGTGGTACGCAGCGCGTCGCCCGACGGCCGGTCGCTCCGTGCGTCCGCGCGGGAGCTCCTCCTCTGGGCGCTGCTCCCGGCCCAGCTGTGGCACGTGAGCCGCAAGACCTGGTCGATCTGACGCCCGGCCTGGCTGGGGCCAGGCATCACGTCGGACGGCTGCGAGAGAGGTGCCTGACTGAAGTCAGGCACGACGCGGGGACGCCGGAGGGGGCGCTCGGCCCGTGCCGGCGCCCCCTCACGTCGCCTCCGCGTGGATGCGCTGCTTCGCCTCGCGCAGCGGGCCGCCCTTGCGGCCGGCGCGAACGGCGAGGATCTCGGCGAGGATCGACAGCGCCGTCTCCTCCTGCGTGTCGGCGCCGATGTCGAGGCCGCAGGGTCCCTGGATCCGCTCGAGCGCCTCCTCGGCGACGCCCGCCGCGAGCAGTCGCTCGCGGCGGCGCTCCTGGTTGCGACGGGAGCCCAGCGCGCCGATGTAGAAGGCCTCCGAGTCGAGCGCTGCGATCAGCGCGGGCTCGTCGAACTTGTCGTCGTGCGTGAGGACGACGATCGCGGTCTGGTGGTCGGGAGCGACCTCGGCGATCGCCTCGGTGGGCCACTTCGCGATCAGCTGATCGGCCGAGGGCATGCGCTCCGGGGTGAGGAACGTCGCCCGGGCGTCGGCGACGATCGCCGTCCAGCTGAGGAGCTTCACTCCGCGGGCGAGCGCCTCGGCGGTGTCGACCGCGCCGTAGACGAGCACCCGGGGGGGCGGTCCGTACCACTCGGCGAACACCCTGACCCCGTCCTCCTCGAGCAGCTCGTTGCGGCCGCCGCGCACGAGCTCGTCGAAGCGCGCGAGCGCCCAGTCCGGCACCCCCGCGCCGACGGTCTCCCCGCCCTCGACGACGAGGGTCTTGCCGCCGACGCCCTCCCCCTCGACTACCGTGAAGAGGACGCCGCGCCCGCCGCTCGCGCGCAGGGCGCTCAAGCGGCCCAGGAGGCTCATTCGACCGGCTCCACGAAGACGTCGATCTCGCCGCCGCACGGCAGCCCGACCGACCAGGCCAGGTCGTCGGTGATCCCGTAGTGGAGCAGGCGGGGCTCGCCGCTCGCCATCACCTCCATCGCCGCCTCGAAGACGTCGCTCTCGACGCAGCCGCCGGACACCGACCCGCAGATCTTGCCGGACTCCGACACGGCGAGACTCGTGCCCACCGGCCGCGGCGCGGAGCGACGCGTCGCGACGACGGTCGCCACCACCACCTTCTCGCCGGCCGCCTGCCAGCGCTCCACGTCCTCCAGGATCTCCTTCACGCCGCGTGCCTCCTTTCGATGCCGGCGAGCACCGTCGCCAGCTCCTCGAGACTCCTCAGATTATGGCCGGGCAGGAACCGGTCGACGTAGGGAAGCGCGGCGCGCATCCCCCCGGCGAGCGGCTGGTAGGCCGGGTTGCCCTTGAGGGGGTTCACCCACACGACCGCGTAGGCGGCCCGCGCGAGCCGGGCCATCTCACGTCCCACGAGGTCGGGGTCGTCGCGCTCCCAGCCGTCGGAGACGACGAGCACGATCGCGCCGCGCGACAGCGCGCGCCGGCCGTAGACCTCGTTGAACTCGCGCAGCGACGCGCCGATCCGCGTGCCGCTGCCCCAGTCGACGACCGCCTCGGTGCACCGCTCGAGCGCCGCCTCGGGGTCGCGGGTCGCGAGGTCGGGCGTCAGGCGCGAGAGACGCGTCCCGAAGGCGAACGCCTCGACGCCGCGGCCCGTGCCGACGACCGCGTGCAGGAAGAGCAGGAGCGCGCGCGCGTAGCTGTCCATCGACCCCGACACGTCGACGAGGACGACGAGCTTCCGCGGCACCTCCTTGCGCGCGCGGTACGGCCGGTCGACGGGATCGCCACCCGTCCGGAGGCTCTGCCGGATCAGCCTGCGCAGGTCGAGCGCGTCGCCGCGAGGGTCGGCGAGCAGACGTCGGGACGAGCGGCGGGGTCGCCGCCGGGCGATCGTGGCGATCAGCTCGCGGATGCGGCGCAGCTCGTCACCGGTCATCTCTCCGAAGTCCTTCTCGCGCAGCAGCTCGTGCGCCGAGGCCCCGAGCTCGAGCGGGTCGCTCCCGGGCTCCTCCTCGGCGTCGGCGGAGCGGAGCCGATCGACGGGAGCCTCCCCGACGATCACCGGCGCCGGGGCGCTCGCCCGGGACCGCACCGGCGGCAGCACGGGGGCGCGCAGGAACCACGCCGAGAAGGCGCGATCGAACAGGTCGAGCTCGTCGTGGCGCGAGACGAGGGTCTGGCGCAGCGCGAAGTACACGTCGGGCTGCTTCGTGAGATCGACGGCGTCGAGCGCGCGGAGCGCGTCGATCACGCGCCCCGGGCCGATCTCCAGCCCCGCCTCGCGCAGGACGCGGCCGAACGTGACGACGTGCCGTGCGATCGCGTCGCCTTGATGCTTGCCGCGCGACGCGGCCGCTTCGCCGCCGTGATCGCCTCCAACAGCCCCCGCACCTGCGTCGCCGTGCACTCAGGCCCCTCTCAGGCCGAGGCGGCGTGCGCCTCGTCCACGAGCCGTGCGAGCGTCTCGTCGCGCACGGCGTCGATGTCCTCGCGGTACTTCAGCACCGAGCCGAGCGTCTGCTGCACGACCTCCGCGTCGAGCTCCTGCCGGCCGAGCGCGTTCAGCGCCATCGTCCAGTCGATCGTCTCCGCGACGCCCGGGGGCTTGGCGAGGTCGAGGCCGCGCAGCCCGCGGACGAACGCCGCCGCCTCGGCGGCGAGCCGCTCCGGCACCCCCGGCACGCGCAGGCGCACGATCTCGACCTCCCGCTCGATCGACGGGTGGCCGATCCAGTGGAAGAGGGCACGACGCTTGAGCGCGTCGTGGAGCTCGCGGGTGCGGTTCGACGTGAGGATCACGGCCGGCCGCCGTCGCGCGCGGATCGTCCCGAGCTCGGGGATCGTGATCTGGAAGTCCGACAGCACCTCGAGCAGGAACGCCTCGAACTCCTCGTCCGCGCGGTCGATCTCGTCGATGAGCAGCACGACCGGCTCCTCGCTGTCGATCGCCTCCAGCAGCGGTCGGCGGATCAGGTACTCCGGCCCGAACAGCTCGTTCTCCGACACCGTCCCTTCCTGTGCCGCGCGGATGTGCAACAGCTGCCGCGGGTAGTTCCACTCGTAGACGGCGTGCGCCACGTCGAGCCCCTCGTAGCACTGGAGCCTGATCAGGCGCGCGTCGAGCGCCGTCGCCAGGGCCTTCGCGGCCTCCGTCTTCCCCACGCCCGCCTCGCCCTCGAGCAGCAGCGGCTTCTCGAGCGTCGTGGCCAGGAACAGCGCCGTCGAGAGCCCGCGGTCGGGCAGGTAGTCCGCCTCGCGGAGGCCCTCCTCGAGCGCGTCGATGGTGTCGAACCTCACCGGCTGAGCGTACCGGCACCGGGCCGCAGGCCGGCCGGCACCGGTGTCGCGAAGCTCACGCCGCCTCGTCGAGCAGCGCCCTCGCCAGCCCGGCCGAGCGCTCGACGACGCCGAGCTCGCACAGCACCCGCAGGCAGTCGAGCGGCTCGGCACCGCCATCGACGCCCGCCTCCAGGATGCGCACCGCGACGAAGGTCGCCGGATCGAACGGGATCCCCGCCCCGTCGAGCAGCCTGCCGACCGCGCAGGCCTCGCGCGCGAGCGCGAACTCCGCGGCCGCGATCGAGTGCGCGACCGCGATCTCGCGGTCCTGACGCACGCGCGCGCGTGCGACTCCAGCGCTCCTCTCCGCTGCATCCGACATGGCCCACGGTGTGACGCCGGGCGCGCGCGAAAGTCGGGGGCCAGCCACTCGGTCCGTCCCGACGGCGACCGCGGGCGCGGCCCGGCAGATCACCGCTCGGCGTCGGGTGCGGTGCGCGTCGGCGGGTCGATCCCCGCGAGCTCGCGCACGAGCGCGACCGCAGGGGCGGGATCGTAGGCGCGGGAGATCATCAGCTTCTCCGCCTCGAGCGAGCCCTCGGCGTGGATTGCGAGCACCGCCTGGTAGCCGGCGTGCTCCCGCGCGAGCAGGTCGGAGGCGAGGTTGAGCAGCGCCATCCGCTCGGCCGCAGGCGTCGCGCCGACCAGGTACTTCTCGAGCACCGGGCGCAGCTCGTCCGAGCGCCAGTCGTCGCCGGAGGGGCCCGTCACGAGCAGGCCGCCCGCGATGTCGATCACGCGCTCGACGGCCTCGAGGTACCCACGAGCGAACGTCCACTTCGCGACGTTCGTGGTCAGCGGGTCGGGGTAGGCGAGCCCCGGCCCCCCGTCGATCCGCGCCCGCTCGGCGGCGAGGTGCGTCAGCCCCCGCACCGACTCCGCGTAGCCGATCAGGTGGGTCACCTTGTCGCGCACGTGCCCGGCGTGCGCGATCCCGTTCGCCTCTGCGAGCGCGAGCGCGAGCCCCACGAGCGCGTCGACGAGCGGGAGCTTGTACGAGACCGCGGTGAAGCGGTGGTACTCGACGAAGGTGAGCGCGAGACTGCCTGCGCGACGCGTGTCGTCGAGGAGGAAGACGCGCTCGGTCGGCACGAACACGTCCTCGAACACGGTCAGCGTCTCGATCATGCGATGGCGAGAGGAGACCGGTCGCGTCCAGGGGTCGGTCTCCGCGTGGAGGAAGTCCGAGCAGACGAGCCGCACGCCCGGCGTCGCCACGGGCACGGCGAACGCGACCGCCCAGTCCTCCTCTCCCGGCCCGAGCGCCCGGGTCGGGATCACGATCACCTCGTCGGCCTGCGGCGTGTAGGAGGTGTGCGCCTTGGCGCCGCGGACGACGATCCCGTCCGGACGCCGGTCGACGACTCGGAGGTAGAGATCGGGGTCCGTCTGCCCGGCAGGCCCCTGCCGACGGTCGCCCTTGACGTCCGTCTGCGCCACCGCGAGCGCGAGGTCGCCGTCGCGGCAGTGCGCGTGGAAGGACTCGACGCGCTCCTGCCACTCGGTGCCGTGGCACACACGGCGCAGCGCGAAGAGCGCGTCGGTGCCGATCTCCTTCACCAGCAGCACCAGCCCGTGGCCGAAGGTGGTGGCCTCCTCGATCAGCGCCGAGCGCCGCCGCAGGTCGTCGGCGCCGCGAGGGAGGTGGTAGTAGGTCGATGCCCCGTCCGTCACCGCCAGGTCGGGGCGCGCCTCGGCGAAGCGGAAGTCGAGCGCGGCGTGCCGCGCGACGAGGCCGAGCTCCTCGTGCTCGACCACGTCGGGCACGCGCTCGCCGCGGTAGTGGACGAGCCGGTCGTCGCGTAGGCCTTCGAGGTACTCCTCCGCGCTGCGCACCGCGGGCTCCTTCCCGTCGACGCTGGTGGGTCCAGCCTCCGCTCCCGAGCCTACGCCGTCCGCCGCGCGCACGGGTGCGGCATGTGCGTAGCCTCCGTGTGTGGCCGACGTGACGTACCTGGAGGCGATCCGCTCCGCCCTCGCCGACGCGCTGCGCGCGGACGACCGGGTCTTCCTGCTCGGCGAGGACATCGGCGCCTTCGGCGGCGCGTTCGGCGCGACCGCGGGGCTGCTCGAGGAGTTCGGCGCGGCGCGCGTCCTCGACACACCGATCGCCGAAGAGGGGTTCGTGGGAGCGGCGATCGGCGCGGCCTGGATGGGCGAGCGCCCGGTGGTCGAGCTGCAGTTCGCGGACTTCGCCACGTGCGCCTTCGACATGATCGTCACCGTCGCCGCCAAGACGCACTGGCGCTCCGGCCAGGCGGTGCCGATCGTGATCCGCTGCCCGACGGGCGGCGGCGTGCGGGGCGGCCCGTTCCACGCGAGCTCGCCCGAAGGGCTGTTCGTCGGCCAGCCGGGGCTGAAGGTCGTGTGCCCCGGCACGGTGGCCGACGCCTACGGTCTGCTGCGCGCGGCGATCGACGACCCCGACCCGGTGCTGTTCTTCGAGCACAAGGCGCTCTACCGCCGGCTGCGCGGCGCCCCGCCCCCGGCCGACCACCGGGTGCCGATCGGCCCGGCGAGCGTGGTGCGGGCCGGACGTGACGCGACGGTGGTGACCTACGGCTCCGGCGTCTCGCTCGCGCTGGCCGCCTGCGCGGAGGTGGACGCCGACGTCGAGATCGTCGACCTGCGCACCGTCTGGCCGCTCGACGAGGAGGCCGTGCTCGCGTCGCTCGCGCGCACCTCGCGGCTGCTCGTGCTCCAGGAGGCGAGCCGCTCGACCGGCGCCGCCTCGCTCGTGCTGGCGCTCGTCGCGCGGCACGGCTTCGAGCTCCTCGACGCGCCACCTGCCCTGCTCGCGCCGCCCGACACGCCCGTCCCGTTCGCGCCCGAGCTCGAGGACGCGTACCTGCCCTCGACCGGCGCGCTCGTCGCCGCGCTGGAGGAGCTCCTTGCCTACTGAGCCCTGCACCGACCTCCAGAGCGTGTCGCGCGCCGAGCGGCTCGCGCTGCTGCGGCTGATCCTGCTGCAGCGCCTGGTCGAGGAGCGCGCGCTCGCCCTGTACCGGCAGGGGCGGATCCCGGGCTCGTACTACGACGGGCGGGGGCAGGAGGCGGTCGCCGCCGCCGCGGGGCTCGCCCTCGTGGACGGCGACGCCGTCTGCCCGCTCAACCGCGAGCTCGCGGTTCACTTCGCGCGCGGCGCGACGGTCGCCGACGTCTTCCGCAACGTCCTCGGGCGCGCGACCGGCCCGACCGGGGGCCGTGACGGGAACCTCCACTTCGGGGCACCTGCCCGCGGGGTGTTCCCGCTCGTCTCGATGCTCGGCGACCTCGTCCCGGTGACGGTGGGCGCGGCGCTCGCCTTCCGCCGCCGCGGCGAGCCGCGGGTCGCCCTGACGTTCCTCGGCGAGGGCTGCTTCTCGGTCGGGGACACGCACGAGGGTCTCACGCTCGCCGGCGTGTGGCAGGTGCCGGCCGTGTTCGTGCTCCAGCGCAATCACTACTCCTACTCGACCCCGCTCGCGCGCCAGGCGGTGAACCCGAGCCTCGCGGAGCGGATCTACGGCGGCTGGTCGATCCCGTGCGAGACGGTCGACGGGACGGACGCGGTCGCGACGCACGACGCCGTGCGCGCGGCGGTCGAGCGCGCCCGCGCCGGGCTCGGGCCCCAGGCGGTCGAGGCCGTCACGCTGCGGATCCACGGTCATGCGGCCCACGACGACGGCTCCTACGTCCCGGCCGAGCTGCGAGCCGCGTACGCCGGGCGCGATCCCGTCGACCGCCTCTCGCTGCGGCTCGCGCTGGACGGCGTGCCCGACGCGGAGCTCGACGCGCTCCGAGCGGGCATCTCGCGCGAGGTGGCCGCCGGTCTCGCCGAGGCCGAGGCGGATCCCCCACCGGATCCGTCCACGCTCGAAGCCGGGGTCTGGGCAGCGGCGCCGTTCGCGGGTCTGCCGCACGTTGGCGGGCCGCCGCCGCCGCTCTAGGATCGCTCGGGTGACCGGGCCGACGCTCGCGGACGTGCCCCTCTTCGCCGGGGTCGGGGACGAGGTGCTGCGCGCGCTCGAGGCGCAGGCCGAGCGCAGGCACCTGCTCGCTGGCGAGTGGCTGTTCCACCAGGGCGACCCGGCAGACGACCTGCACGTCGTCGTGCAGGGACGGCTGCGCGTGACCGTGACCGACGCGGAGGGCACGCGCGACGTCGCCGAGCTCGGGCCGGGCGCGGCGGTGGGCGAGCTCGCGCTCCTGACGGGCGCACCCAGGGCGGCCTCCGTGCGCGCCGTGCGGGACACCCGTCTCCTCCGCCTGCCCGGGCAGGCGTTCGCGCGGCAGCTGGCCGTCGATCCCGGTCTGGCAGCCGCCGTCGCCCGCGAGCTGGCACGTCAGGTGCAGCGATCGGGCGGGATGCCGCTGGCCCCTGCCCGCCCGGCGCTGCTCGCGATTCGGGCGCTCGGCGGAGCGGCGCCGGTGCGCGAGGTCGCGCGCTCGCTCGCCAGCTCGCTCGCTCCCTTCGGCCCCGTGGAGCTGATCGAGCGCGGGACGGCCGACGACGTGGACGGCGCCGAACGCCGTTGCGCCCACGTCGTGCTAGCCGACGACGGCGACGACGACGCGTGGTCGGCGCTCTGCGGCCGACAGGCCGACCGGACGCTGCTCGTCGCTCCTGCCGGCAGCCGTGCCGACGGCCCTGCTCCCGACTCCGACCTCGTGCTGCTCGGGCCGCACGACGGCGTGGAGCTCCGGGCGCTCCTCGACGCCGTGCAGCCGCGCGCCCACCACCGGCTCGCGACCGTGGAGCCCGCGGATCCCGGCGCGAGCCGTCTCGCCCGACGACTCGTCGGCCGCTCGCTGGGCCTGGTGCTCTCGGGCGGCGGCGCGCGCGGCTACGCGCACATCGGCGTGCTGGAGGTGCTGGAGTCGGAGGGGATCGCCGTCGACCGGTTCGGCGGCTGCAGCATGGGCGCGCTGATCGCCGCCATGGCCGCCGCCGGCTGGGGGGCCGAGGAGATCCGAGCCCGCTGCGACGCGGAGCTCGTGCGGCGCTCGCCGTTCAACGACTACACGCTCCCGCGGGTGGCCCTGATCCGGTCGCGCAAGGCGGCCAGGATGCTCGAGCGCCTGTTCGAGGGGCTGACGATCGAGGAGCTCCCGAAGCCGCTCGTCACCGTCAGCGCCGACCTCCTCTCGAGCACCGTGGTCGAGCACCGGCGCGGCAGCGTGATCGAGGCGGTCGGGGCGAGCATGTCCATCCCCGGCCTGGCGCCCCCGATGCCGCGCGGCGGCCAGCTGCTGGTGGACGGCGGGGTGCTCAACAACCTCCCGGTCGACGCCCTCGCCGGCGCGCGGGAGGGCCCCGTCGTGGCGGTGGACGTGATCCGGCAGGTGCGCTCCGGCGCGAGCGGCGCGGCACCCGTCCCGTCCATCCTCGAGACGCTCTCGCGCGCGACCGTCCTCGGCAGCGTCGAGCGCGCGGAGCGGAACCGCGGCCTCGCGCTCCTCGTCGTGACGCCCGACGTGCAGGACGTGCAGCTCCGCGACTTCTCGGCGCTCGACCGGGCGATCGAGGCGGGCCGGGAGGCAGCTCGAGCGACGCTCGACGCGGGAGGGCGTGCAGCGATCGAGCGCGCGACCACGGCGCCGGTCGCCTGACGGCCGGCCCGTCGGCGCGACTCAGCCGTCGTCGCGTGCGAGGACGCCGTGCAGCACGAGGTCGAGGACGGCCTCGCGGGCGCGACGAGGCGACCACGCGTGCGCGATCCGGAGATGCCGGTAGGTGCGGTCGACGGCGTTCACGAGCAACGTCGCGGTCTCCCCGCCCGCGTCGGGCCGCAAGGAGCCGTCGCCGACGCCATCGCGCACGAGCGCCGCGACCGGGTCGACGTAGGCCCCGCGCGAGCGCACCTCCCCGTCGCGCACGTGGAACAGCCGGGTGTCCGTCTCCTCGTCCAGGGCGCGGAGGAAGGCGAGGTGGCGCTCCGACACGTCGCACACCGCGCCGAGCGCGCGACGCAGGCGCTCCGCGCCCGAGCCCGCTGCGTCGGCGGCGCGGATGACGGTCGCGTGGAAGTCCGCCTCGTAGGAGCCCGCGAGCAGCGCGAAGACCTCGTCCCGGCCGATGCCGTGCCGGTGGAGGGTCATCCGCGAGACGCCCGAGGCCGCGGCGATCCGCTCCAGCGTCGCGCCGCTCCAGCCGTGCTCGACGACGGCCGCGAACGCCCCCGCCACGACCCGCTCGGACAGCTCGCTGCGAGCAGCCACGGCAGGAGTGTTGCACAGGCTGTTACATCCGTGTAACACTCGCGGCTCACCGCGAATCGGAAGGGGGAGCGATGCCGCTCATCGAGGTCAAGCTGTACGACCGGCGGGTCACCGAGGAGTCCGTGCCGAAGATGATCTCGGCGCTGACCGACGCGCTCGCGGAGTCGAGCGGCGCCGATCCGGCCCACATCCAGGTCGTGATCCACGGCGTCAAGCCCGCGCACTGGGGGATTGCCGGCAAGCCGCAGGGCTGAGCGCGACGGCAGGAGACGAAGGTCGGTCGGCCGCGGCGGAGCGGGTTAGACTCGCGCTACGGCAGGGTTCTCGAGCGAAGGGTGGGTCGATGACGCAAGCCACGGAGGTTCTCTTCCCGGCCTCGGCCGAGGAGGCCGTCGCGCTGTACGGCGACGGGTCGGATGTGACGGTGATCGGTGGCGGCACGATCGTCGTGCCTGAGATCACCTACGGGCGCCTCGCACCGGCGAAGGCGCTGATGCTCGGCGGCGCCGGGATCGCGGGCGTGACCCGCGACGGCGGACGCGTGACGATCGGCGGCGCGACTCCGCTCCGTGACCTCGTCGGCCTCGGGGCGCCGGTCGGCCCGTGCGCGGCGAACGTCGCCGACCGGGAGATCCGCGCCCAGGCGACGCTGGGCGGGAACCTGTGCGCCGGCGAGGGGCCCGAGGCGCCACGCGGCGATCTCCAGGGAGCCCTGCTCGCGGTCGGCGCCGTCGTCCGCTCGGGCGGCGCGGACGGCACCACCGAGGAGCCCCTCGAGGACTTCCTCCCCAAGCGCTCGCACCGGCTGGTCCTGTCCGTGTCCTACGACGAGCCGGCGGCGGGCGCGTTCGTCGCGCTCGATCGGCCGCACACGCACGAGTACACCGCGCTCGCCGTCTCCGCCGCCCGCCTGGCCGACGGCTCGGTGCGGCTCGCGGCCACCGGCGCGGGCTGGCACGGCGTGCGCCTGCCGTCGGCCGAGGCGCAGGCCGGCGACCCGGCCGCGGCGGGGGAGGCCGCGCTCGCCGACGTCCAGCTCCACGACGATGCCCTCGCGTCGGCCTGGTACCGCGGCAAGACCCTGCCCGTGCTCGTCCGCCGCGCCCTCTCCGAGCTCGAGGAGGCCGCATGAACCTGACCGTCAACGGGGTCGCGCACGCGATCGAGAGCGGCCCCCTCACGACGCTCCTCGACGTGCTGCGCGAGGAGCTCGGCATCACGAGCCCGAAGGCCGGCTGCGAGCAGGGTGGCTGCGGCGCCTGCACCGTGATCGTGGACGGCGAGGCCCGCCGGTCGTGCCTGACGCCCGTCGGATCCCTCGACGGCGCGAGCGTGACCACCGTCGAGGGGCTCGGCACGCCCGACCACCTCGCACCGATCCAGCAGGCGTTCACGCACCACTACGCCGCGCAGTGCGGCTTCTGCACGGCGGGGATGATGCTCGCCGCCCAGGCGTACGTCGACGCCGGCGGCACCGACGACCGCGAGGCGATCCAGGAGGCGCTCGCCGGCCACGTCTGCCGCTGCACCGGATACGTGAAGATCATCGACGCCGTCGCCGCCGCCGCACGCGGCGACGACTTCGACCTCACCGTCACCGCGCCCAGCGCGGGGATGACGAACCTGGGAGGTGTCCAGTGAAAGCCGTCGGCGCGCGCCTGCCCCGCTACGACGGGATCGAGCACGTCACGGGCCGCACGGTCTTCGTCGACGACGTGCGCGTCCCGGGCACGCTCTGGGTGAAGGCCCTCCGCTCGCCCCACCATCACGCCGCGATCACGTCGCTCGACACGTCGAAGGCGGAGTCGATGCCGGGCGTGCACGCGGTCGTCACCTGGCGCGACGTGCCGCTGCTCGAGTACGGGCACCTCTCCGCGCTCGGGATCCCGGCGGACGAGCCGCTGCTCGCGAAGGACGACGTCCGCTACAAGGGCCAGCCGATCGCGGTCGTGGCCGCCGAGAGCGAGGACGCCGCGCAGGCCGCGGTCGAGGCGATCGCGGTGACCTACGAGGAGCGCCCGGCCCTGTTCGACATCCGCAAGGCGTTCGACGCGGACGCCCCGAAGATCCACCAGTGGGGCAACTGGTACCCGCACTTCGAGGCGGAGATGGATCGCCGGCAGATCCGCAAGGGCTCGATCGAGGAGGCGTTCGACAAGGCGGACGTGATCGTCCAGGGCGTCTACCGGCCGGCGGCGATCGAGCACGTGCCGCTCGAGACGCAGGTCTGCCTCGTCGTCCCGGAGGCGAGCGGCCGGCTGACGATCTACTCCTGCACGCAGGCGCTCTACTTCTCGATGGGCGTCGTCGCGGCCCACCTGCAGGTGCCGCTCAACCGGCTGAAGGTCGTCGGAGGCACCGTCGGCGGCGGCTTCGGCGGCAAGGTGGACACCGCGACCGAGACGATGTGCTCGCTGCTCGCGCTGAAGTCCGGGCGCCCCGTGAAGTGGCGCTGGACGCGCGAGGAGGAGTTCCTCTGCTCGTCCACGCGCGCCCCGTGGCACATGGAGATCGCGGACGCCGTGACCAGGGACGGCTGGATCCTCGGCCGGAAGATGCTCACGCTGCACGACTCCGGGGCGTACGCGCGCTTCTCGCCCTACGGGCTCACGAAGCACTCCTTCCACCACACGGGCGCGTACACGATCCCGAACCTCGCGTTCGACGGGTACGTCGTCTTCACGAACCGCACCCCGACGACGGCGATGCGAGGCTTCGGCGTGACCAGCGTCTCCTTCGCGACCGAGGTGCACATGAGCCGCGTCGCGCACGAGCTGGGGCTCGACCCCTACGAGGTGCGCCTCAAGAACGCGAACCGCATCGGCGACACCTCGCCGAACGGGATCACGTACACCGACCCGTCGACCGTGCCGACCATCCTCGCGATGGCGGACGCCGTCGGGCACGAGCTCTCGGCGGACGCGCGGACGATGACCCGCGGCCCCCGCGAGGGCGACCTGCTGCCCGAGCACCTCGTCGGTCAGCTCGGCAACCCGGAGGATCACTGACCATGGCCAAGCACACGGGCCGCGGGTTCGCGGCGATCGAGTACCCGACGGGGATGAACCAGAACGGCGACCCGTCGCAGGCATGGATCAAGGTCAAGCCGGACGGGCGCGTCGACGTGTTCGCCGGCACGTCCGACATCGGCAACGGGTCGAAGACGATCCAGTCGCAGATCGTCGCCGAGACGATCGGCGTCCCCTACGACTGGGTCACCTACGACAACTCGAACACCGACTCCTCGCCGGTCTGCACCGGGACGTTCGCCTCCCGCGCCACGTTCGTCGCGGGCAAGGCAGTCGAGAAGGCGGCCGAGAAGGTGAAGGAGAAGATCCTCGAGATCGCGGGCAAGGAGCTCGAGATCGACCCGTCCGACCTGGAGATCGTGGACGGCGAGGTGATCGCGAAGGGCGCCCCGCAGAAGAAGATCTCCGTCCCCGACGTCGCCGCCGCGGCGACGTGGGGCCACGGCGAGCTGATCACCGGCACGGGCGCCCAGCTCAAGCCCTACGCGACGATCGTCGACCCGGAGACCGGCCGCGTCGACCTCCCGCCCCACTCCGCGATCTCCTACGCGTCCTGCGCCGCGGAGGTCGAGGTCGACGACGAGACGGGCGTCGTGCGCGTCACCCGGCTCTGGCAGTGCTACGACGTCGGCAAGGCGATCAACCCGACGCTCGTCGAGGGGCAGATCGAAGGCGGCGCCGTGCAGGGCCTCGGCCTGGCCGTGCTCGAGAGCTGCTACCCGTACTACCCGTCGGTCGACCACCGCGGCGGGCAGTTCGGCTCGTACCTCGCCCCGGGCATGGAGGATCTGCCCCAGGTCGACACGATCATCATCGAGAACCCCTCCGAGGACGGCCCCTACGGCGCGAAGGGGATCGGCGAGATGGCGAACAACGCGCAGTCCCCGGCGATCGCGGCGGCCGTCTACGACGCGATCGGCGTCTGGGTGACCGAGCTCCCGATCACGCCGGAGCGGGTGCTGCGCGCGCTCGAGGAGAAGGCGGCCGGGGCTGGCGAGCCCCGCCGCGAGGGCAAGCTGGTGGTCTTCGACGAGGCCCTCTCGGTGAACACCGTGTCGGGCGGCGGGATCGCGTTCAACGCGTCGTGAGCTCTCCCTTCCGCACGTTCAACGGCGTGGAGCCCCACCCCATCTTCGCGGGGGTGGGGCTCCACGGCATCGCCGGCGACCAGGTCTTCCTCGGACGTGTCACCTATGCGCCGGGGACGACCGTCCACCGGCACAGCCACGAGCACACCGAGCAGGCGATGCTCGTGCTCGACGGGTCGCTGACGATGACGATCGGCGACGAGACGCGCGAGCTCGGCACCGGAGACGTCTGCGTCGTCAACCGGGGGATCGAGCACGAGCTGCACTCCGCGGGAGGCGTGACCTTCATCGAGGCGCTCGCCCCCGTGCCGCTCGACCACATCCCCGATCGCGAGCGCGACCTCGTGCTCGGCGACCTGCAGGGCTCGCGGCACGTCGAGCGATAGGCCTGTGACGACGCGCCGCGTCGCGCTCGTGACCGGCGCCTCGCGCGGGATCGGCGCCGCCACCGCGGAGCGCCTGCGCCGCGACGGCTGGCGGGTGGAGACCGCCGAGCGTGCCACGGGGGTCGACCTCTCCGATCCGGAGTCCGCTCGCGCCGCGGTCGAGCGCCTCGACCGCATCGACGCGCTCGTCGCGAACGCGGGCACGATCGTCCGCACGCCCGTGCTGGAGCACACGCTCGACGAGCTCGAGCGACAGCTCGCGCTCAACGTGACCGGCGTGTTCGTGCTCGCGCAGGCCGCAGCGCGCAGGATGCTCGAGCAGCAGGGCGGCTCGATCGTCCTCGTCGGCTCGCTGCGGTCGCTGATCGGGGCGACCGAGGCGGCGGGGTACGCAGCGTCGAAGGGCGCAGTCGCCCAGCTCGCGAAGTCGCTCTCGAACGAGCTCGCCGGCCGCGGCGTGCGCGTCAACTGCGTCGCACCAGGCTGGATCCGCACCGAGATGACCGGCGACCTCCAGCCCGAGGTCGCGGCGGAGATCGACGCGCGGATCCCGGCCGGGCGCTGGGGGACACCGGCGGACGTCGCCGACGTGATCGCCTTCCTGCTCTCCGACGACGCGCGCTACGTGACCGGCGTCGTCCTCCCCGTGGACGGGGGCTTCTCGGCGCGGTGAGACCGGCGTAGGATCGGCCTCCCGATCCCGACCGAGGAGGCGACCGTGCCCCTGATCCGCGTCGAGCTGTTCGACTTCCGCGTCACGCCCGAGGTCAGCGAGCAGCTGATCGCCAGGATGACCGACGCGCTCTGCGACGCCGTGCACCCCGACCTGCGCGACCACACCTGGGTGATCGTGGAGGGCCACTCGCCCAAGAACTGGGGGCTCGGCGGCAAGCCGTGGCCCGTCGGCGAGATGCCTCCCGCGCCGGGGCCCTGAGCAGCGAGCGCTCGCGGCAATCCCGGCCCGGGCTCGGTGGGCCCCCCGATGCCCGACGACGCGATGTGCGAGGATCGGCTGACCACCGGGACAGGAGGGGCGGGATGAGCGTGCTCGACACCGATGTCGTCGTCGTCGGCGCCGGGATCGCCGGTCTCAGCGCGGCGCGCGCGCTCGAGGCGGCCGGGCAGCGGGTGATCGTGCTCGAGGCACGTGAGCGCGTGGGGGGACGCGTGTGGAACACGGAGGTGATGGGGCAGCCGCAGGAGCTCGGAGGGCAGTGGATCGCCCCGTACCAGACGGAGATGCACGCGCTCGTCGCCGAGCTCGGGCTCGAGCTCTTCCACTCCTACCGCGAGGGGGAGCGCGTCTACCTCGACGCGGCCGGAGTGGCGCATCGCTACGCGGGCCACGATGCGCCGCTCGGGGCGGCCGCCGAGCGCTCGTACGCTGCCGCCACCGCGCAGCTCGACGCGCTCGCGGGCGAGCTCGACCCCGAGGCGCCCTGGGACCACCCCCGGGCTGCCGAGCTCGACGCGACGACGTTCGAGACCTGGCTGCAGCGCGAGGTCGAGGACGACCTCGCGCGCGACCTGCTGCGGGCCTACCTCTCCGGCGGCTACATGACGAAGCCCTCGCACACGTTCTCCCTGCTCGGCGGGTTGTGGACGATCGCCGGCGCGGGAGGCGTCGAGAACCTGTTCGAGCCGGATCTCTGCCTCCACTCCCGCGTCGTCGGCGGCTCGCAGCTGATCCCGATCCGCATGGCCGAGGCGCTCGGCCACCACGTGGTCGTCGGCTCGCCGGTGCGCGCCGTCCACTGGACGGAGGATGCGGTGACGGTTGCGACGGAGAGCGAGCGGCTGCATGCGCGCCACGCGGTGCTCGCGATCCCGCCGAACCTCACGGGGAGCATCCGCTTCGACCCGGTGCTGCCCCCGTGGCGCCTGCGTGCCGAGCAGGGGATCTCGCAGGGCAGCGTGATCAAGGTGCTCGCGGTCTACGACCATCCGTTCTGGCGCGAGGACGGGCTCGCGGGCGAGGCGTTCGCGCCGTACCAGCTCGTCCGCGAGGTGTACGACAACTCCCCGCCCGGCGGCGAGCCCGGCGTGCTCGTGACGTTCCTCGCGGCGGAGCGGTGCGAGCAGGCTGAGCGGATGGGCCCGGCAGCGCGCAAGGCGGCCGTGCTCGACGGCCTCGCGGCGCTGCTCGGGGAGCGCGCCCGCACCCCGCTCGACGTGCTCGAGCTCGACTGGTCGGCCGAGGAGTGGACGCGGGGCGCCTACTCCGCCACCTTCGAGATCGGCGGCCTGACCCGCTTCGGCGCCGACCTGCGTCGTCCGATCGGGCGGCTCCACTGGGCGTGCACCGACATCGCGGGCGTCGGGAACATGCACATGGAGGGAGCGGTCCGGTCGGGCAAGGCGGCGGCTGCGGCGATCCTCGGCGACTGAGCCGGTTCGTGGCTCCCCGGCGCTACGGTGACCAGCGTGCAGGACGGCCTCGTGACCGCTGCGACCGGGAGCTACTCGACCGCCTGGTCGCCCGACCCGCTCGCGCTCGCGCTCGCGGCGATCTCGGTCGGGTTCTTCCTGCACGGCTGGCGCCGGCTCCACCGCAGGCGCCCGGACCTGGCGCCGTGGACCCGGATCCCGCTCTTCCTGGCCGGCGTGGCGATCGTCCTGCTCGGCGTCGTGTCGCCGCTCGACGCGATCGCCGAGGAGCAGCTCCAGTCCGCGCACATGCTCCAGCACGTGCTGATCGCCGATCTCGGGATCGCGCTGACCCTGGTCGCTGTGCGCGGGCCGCTCGCGTTCTTCTTCCTGCCACGAGACCTGCTCGTGCCGCTCGCGCGGGTGCGGCCCCTGCGTCGAGCGCTCTCGTTCCTGCTGCGACCGAAGGTCGCGATCCCGCTCTGGCTGGGAGTGCTCGTGATCTGGCACGTCCCGCGGTTCTACGAGGCCGCGCTGACGAACCCGCTCGTCCACCGCCTCGAGCACCTCTCGTTCGTGGTCGTCGGCCTGCTGGTCTGGACGTTGATCGTCGACCCCGCACGGCACGGACGGCTGACGGTCGGTGAGCGGATCGGCGTCGTGGCGCTCGTCTTCTGGGCCGGACAGCTGCTCGCGTACGTGATGGTCTTCGCGACCAGCCCGTTCTACGGCGCCTACGCCGACGTCGACGATCGGCTGCTCGGGATCTCGGCCCTCACCGACCAGAAGCTCGCGGGCGTCGTGATGATGGTCGAGCAGGCGCTGACGCTCGGCGTCGCCTTCGTCCTGCTCCTGGGCGAGGCCCGACGCACGCACGAGCCCGTCCCGCTCGTCGACCCGACCTGATGTCCTCGCCCTGGTCGTTCAGCTTCGAGCCGCTGTTCGTCGTGCTCGCGGTCGCGGCGGTCGTGCTCTACGTGCGCGCGTGGCGCGCCGCACCCGGGGCGCGGTGGCGTGCCTGGTCGTTCGGCGCCGGGGTCGCGCTGATCGTCGTCGCGCTCAACTCGCCGCTCGGCACGATCGCGGTCGAGCACCTCGTCCTCTTCCACCTGCTCCAGAACGTGATCATCAGCGACTGGGCTCCCCCGCTCCTGCTGATCGGGCTCACCCCGGCGATGCGCGCCTCGCTCGCCGCACGCGGCGGGCGACCCTTCGCGCGGCTGGTGCACCCGGCCGTGGCGCTGCCCGTGTGGCTCGTCGGCTGGTACGTCGTCCACCTGGCGCCGGTGTACGACGCAGCGGTGCGCAACCCCGTCCTCCTGGCGCTCGAGCATGCGCTCCTGATCGCGATCGGCCTCGTCTTCTGGTGGCCCGTCCTCGTCGAGGTACCGCGTGCGGTCGCGACCCTCGTCCGGCTCGCCTACGTGTTCGCTGCGTTCGTCGGGTCGGCGTTCCTCGGCATCGCGCTCACCTTCTCGCCGCCGATCTACCCCTACTACGAGGAGCTGCCCGACCGCCTCTGGGGCATCTCGGCCGAGGCCGACCAGAACCTCGGCGGCATCCTCATGTCGACCGAGCAGGCGCTCGTGTTCGGGGCTGCGATCGTCTGGCTGCTCATCCGCCTGCTGCACGAGGAGGCAGAGGCGGAGCGTCGCCTGGCGGACGCCCAGCGGGCCGCTGGGCTGCGCGAGCACTGACCGCGAGCGGGCGTCCGACGCCAGGCGGGTGAGCCGCGGCCTGGGTGAGCCGCGGGCGGGGTTGCGGCCTGGGTGAGCCGCGCGCGGGGCAGGCCCCGCCCCTACGACGAGGCGACGGGGGCGCCGGCCGGAACGAGCTCGACCGGCTCGGCGTCGGGCACGACGGCCCGCGCCTCGCGCGCGTGGAGCAGCGTCGTGCGGACGATCAGCTTCGCGCGGGCGAAGTTGTCGAGCTCCGTCGGCACCGGGCCGACGCGGTGGCCGAGCGCGTACCCGGCGGCGTTGCGCCCCATCGCCCGGTAGCTCGCCTCCGAGTAGAGCGGGCTCATCCCGAACAGCTCGAGGTTGTCGAGCGGCTGCAGGTCGGCGCGGTGGATCACCGCCGTTCCCTTCGACTGGATCCCGAGCGCGATCCCCGAGCCGGAGAGCCGCGCGCCGTCGTGCGCGATGAAGCCCACGTCGGCCACCCGCCGGATGCGGACGACCCGCGGCGTGGCACCCCCCTCGCGCACCCCCTCGAGGATCGCCTCGAGCACCACGTCGTGGGAGAGCCCGTTGATCGTCTCCGTGATCTCGCTCCCGAACGCAGGTCCTACGGCCACGACCACCTCCGCGGGATCCGTGCCGGTCGTGGCCACACCCCTAGGCGTGAATCCCGCGCCAGCGGGATTCACGCCCGAGCCGAGCTCGCGCGGGTCGACCACGTGCGGCAGCCGCTGCAGCAGCTCCCAGCGCTCGCCCTCGAGCCGGTAGCCGGTGCCAGGCCCGGAGTAGCGGTTCGGGTCGTTCACGGCCGAGCGGACGAGCCCGTCCGGCTCGATCACGGCGGAGGTCTGCAGGTAGTCGGCGGCGACGCGCTGGCGGATCATCCCGATCACCGCCTCGGCCTCGTCACCGAACCCCGTGCGGTCGAGCGCCAGCGCCACGTCGAGCGCCGAGACCTCGCGTGCGAGCAGATCGTCGGCCGCCTCGACGTCGGCGGCGCGATCCCGGTCGGGCAGGTCGTCCGAGTCGTACGCCGTCGTCGCGGCAGCCACCTCGTCGTCGGTCACGGCGGGCAGCCCCAGCTCCGCGAAGACCGACTGGATCGCCCGCGCAGCGCGCTCCCGCACCCGGAGCACCTCGTCCTCGGTGACCGGCTCGATCCCCCCGTCGACCTGCCAGTCGCGCTGGAGCGTGAGCCACTCGTCGATGTCGTCGGCGTCGTAGTTGCCGCCACCGAAGGTGTTGTCGCGACGCGGCATGACGGAGTAGCCGGAGGTGACGAAGTCCGTGCCCGGGAGGAGCTGCCCCATCAGCTTCGCGGTCTTGCGGATCGGCGAGTGCGAGGCGATCGCGTCGTTGCCGGAGGCGACCTCGAGGTCGAGCCAGGCGGCGAGCACGTTCTCGGCGAGGATCGCGCGGGTGCCGCCGGGCACCGAGAGCACGAGCGCGACGCAGGAGATCGAGCCGTTCTGGACGCCCTGCGAGCCGCCCGCGCGCACGACGGACACGCAGCGCGCCTCGAGGTAGAGCATCGACCTGCCGTCCGCATGGCCCATCAGCGCCTCCGAGCCGGTGCCCGACGTGAAGCGCACCTTCACCCCGCGCGAGGCGTAGGCGGAGCCGAGGAACGCCTTCGACCAGGGCGTGTCGTCGCCGTCCACGAACACCGGCTCGGTGCCGTACACGGAGAGGGTCTCGGCGTACGTGACGAGGCCGCGGATCGCCAGCTCGAGGTTGCGGCGCTCCTCCACCGCGCACTGCGTCATCACGCCGGGTCGGCCGACCTGCGAGCCGACGAGCAGCGCGAGCGCGTTCAGCGGCGCGTAGCGGGCGACGCCGACGGTCGTCTCCAGCTCGTCGAAGCCACGTCGGGCTGCCTCGGCGGCGTCGGCGGCGAGCAGCGCCGGGTTCTCCTTCAGGTTCGTGACGTGAGCCTGGTTGCCGGGGTCGCGGCGGGCGCGGAGCTTCTTCAGCGCCATCATCAGCTCGACCGGGTCGAGCAGCGAGATCACGCGCGCGAGCTTCGCCGGGGTGAGCCCGCGCGCGAGCCGGACGAGCTCGCTGCGCGGCACGTGGACGTCGACCAGCATCCGTGCGAGCTCGACGTCGGGAAGCGCCATCGCCTCCGTGGCGATCTCGAGATCGAGCCCGTGGGCGACGAGGAAGCGATCGATCAGGTCGAAGTCGGCCGCCGCGCGGCCGTCGAGCCGGGTGACCACCCCGTCCTCGACGACGAGCTCCGGCTCGGGGTCGTTCGGCCCGTCCAGCGCGACGAGCCCGAGCTCGGGCCACGGCTCGACGAGCAGCTCCCGACGGAGCTCCTTCTCCGCGCGCGACGCGAAGCGACCGGAGCGGGGCGCGTCCTGCCGCTCAGCCACGGGCGAGGAGCCCCCGCTCCGCATAGGCCGCCGCCGCCTCGCGGACGAAGGCCGCCGTCTGCGTCGCGCCCAGCGTGTCGAGCCGGATCGCCCAGGCCTCGAGCTCGTCCGCCGACGAGCGGCCCGGACGCAGCGCGGTGTAGACCTCGAGCAGCTCCGCGTCGGGCACCGCGGTCAGCTCGGCGGCGCGCTCGAGACCGGCCGCGAGCTGCTCCCGCCCGGCGGAGCGGGCGACGCGCGCCTGCAGCTCGAGCGTCGCCGCGGTCGCGCGGGCGTCGGACGCGGCGAGGCGCCCGTCGCGGGCCGTGTCGAGCGTGACGGCGTCGAGCGGGAGCCCCGAGGGCGTGCTGACGAGGTCGGGGCGGCGGGCGCCGAGGGGGTAGTCGGGGACCGGATCGGACTCCATCCCGACAGGTTAGGGTAGGGACGTGGCCCGGATCAACGACGACCGCTTCGCCGGCCGCTGCGCGATCGTCACGGGTGCCTCGAGCGGCATCGGCGCCGCGGTCGCGCGGCGACTGCGCGACGAGGGCGCCCGGGTGGCATCGCTCGACCTCGCGGAGACGGCGCCCGAGGGCGTGCTGTCGCTCCGCTGCGACGTCTCGGACTCGTCCCAGGTGGACGACGCCGTCGCGCGCGCGGCCGCCGAGCTCGGGCCGATCGACGTGCTGGTCTGCTCGGCGGGGATCCCGGGGCGCTCCCTGCGCACCGTGGACGTGACCGACGAGGAGTGGCGCCGGGTGCTGGCGATCGACGCGGACGGCGTCTTCTTCTGCAACCGGGCCGTGATCGGCGGGATGGTCGGGCGCGGCTACGGGCGGATCGTGAACGTGGCCTCGATCGCGGGCAAGGAGGGCAACCCGATGGCCGCAGCCTACTCTGCGGCGAAGGCGGCCGTGATCGCGCTGACGAAGGCGATCGGCAAGGACCTGGCACGCACCGGCGTGCTGGTCAACTGCATCGCGCCGGCGGTGATCGAGACGCCGATCCTCGAAGGCATCACGCAGGAGCACGTCGAGTACATGGTCGAGCGCATCCCGATGGGCCGCATGGGCGAGCCCGACGAGGTCGCGGCGCTCGCCTGCTGGCTCGCGAGCGACGAGTGCTCCTTCTCGACGGGCGCGACCTTCGACATCTCCGGGGGCAGGGCGGTCTACTGATGCGCGTGCTGCGCACGCTGCGCGACGGCGTCGTCCGCACCGCGGTCGAGGAGGAGCCGGGGGTCTACTGCGAGGTGGAGGGCGAGCTGCTCCAGGTGCTCCGTGACGGCGGCAACCCCACCCGTCACCGACACAGCGCCGACCCGGCCGAGGCGACGCTCGGAGACCTGCCGACGTTGCGCCCGCTCGACCCGCCGGAGGTGTGGTGCTCGGGCGTCACGTACGAGCGCAGCCGGGACGCGCGCATGGAGGAGAGCGCGGTGCAGGACGTCTACGCGCTCGTCTACGACGCGCCCCGCCCGGAGCTCTTCCTCAAGGACGCCCTGTGCCGGCGCACGGTCGGGCCCGGAGAGCCGATCGGGATCCGCGAGGACTCGACCTGGAACGTCCCCGAGCCCGAGATCGGGCTCGTGCTCGGCGGACGAGGGACGATCCTCGGCTACACGATCGGCAACGACGTCTCCTCACGCGACATCGAGGGCGCGAACCCCCTCTACCTCGCCCAGGCCAAGGTGTACGCGGGCGCGTGCGCAGTCGGCCCGACGGTCTACGTCCCGCCGGAGGGCGCCGCCCCACCCGTGTTCGAGATCGAGCTGCGCGTGCTCGACGAGCGCAGCGTCGAGGTCCACGCGGAGACGACCTCCACGGCGAAGATGACGCGCTCGTTCGACGAGCTCGTCTCCTGGCTCGAGCGGGACAACCCCGTGCCTCCCGGGAGCGTGCTCCTGACCGGCACCGGCATCGTGCCCCCCGACGCCTTCACCCTGCTGCCCGGGCACGTGGTCGAGATCCACGTTCCCGAGATCGGCACGCTCCGCAACCCCGTCGTGCTCGCCTCCTCCCTGCTGTAGCGAAAGGACCTCCGATGTCGGACACCACCATCGGGGCCCCGGCCTGCAACTACGTCGGCGGGGAGTGGCGTGAGCCCGCCGCGGGCGCGACGTACGAGAAGCACAACCCGTGGCGCCCCTCGGAGGTGACCGGCGTGCACGCCGCCTCGGACGCCGACGACGCGCGCTCGGCCGTCGCTGCCGCGGTCGAGGCCTTCCCCGCCTGGCGGGCGCTGCCGGCGGGTCAGCGGGCGGCGTTCTTCCAGCGCACGGCAGACGCGATCGAGGCCCGGGCGGAGCGGATCGCGCAGGACATGACCGCGGAGATGGGCAAGCCGCTGCGCGAGGCGCGGCTGGAGACGCTGCGCGCCGCGGCGATCCTCCGGTTCTCCGCCGGCGAGGCCTTCCGGCCGGTCGGGGAGGTGTACGAGGCCTCGGTGCCCCTGCAGCGCCTGTACACGGTGCGTCGCCCGCTGGGCGTCGTCGGCCTGATCACGCCCTGGAACTTCCCGATCGCGATCCCGGTGTGGAAGATGGCGCCGGCGCTGATCCACGGGAACACGGTCGTGCTCAAGCTCGGCTTCGAGGCACCCCGCACCGGGCTCCACGTCGCCGAGTGCTTCGCGGAGGCGGAGCTGCCGGCCGGCGTGCTGAACGTGCTCACCGGCGCGGGCTCCAAGGTGGGCGCGGAGCTCGTCGCGAGCCCCGACGTGCGGGCGATCTCCTTCACCGGCTCGGTGCCCGTCGGCCACAACGTGCGCAACGAGGCGACCCGCCGCGACTGCCGCGTCCAGCTCGAGCTCGGCGGCCACAACCCGCTGATCGTGATGGCCGACTGCGAGCTCGACCGGGCCGTCGAGGCCGCGTACGCCGGCGCGTTCTGGTCAGCCGGGCAGAAGTGCACCGCGACCCGACGGATCCTCGTCGAGGAGAGCGCGTACGACCGCTTCCGCGACGCGTTCCTCGCGCGGATCGCGCGCGGCGCGGTCGGCGATCCCGCCGATCCGACCACCGAGGTCGGGCCGGTGGTCAACGAGGGCGCGCTCGAGGACATCCTCGCCGCGATCGAGCGCGGCCGGGAGCAGGGCGGTCGCGTGATCGCCGGGGGCGAGCGCACGAGCGACGAGGCGTACCTCGTCCCCCCGACCGTGTTCGAGGACGTCGGCGACGACCACTACCTCTCGTGCGAGGAGGTGTTCGGCCCGGTCACGACGCTGTACCGCTTCTCCACCCTCGACGAGGCGCTGGAGCGCGCCAACGGCGTCCCCTTCGGCCTGTCGGCGTCGATCTTCACGCGCGATCTGCACGCCGTGCAGCGCTTCTCGCAGGAGCTCGAGGCGGGGATCCTGCACGTCAACTCCCAGACGGCGGGCGCCGACGTGCACGTGCCGTTCGGCGGCATCAAGCACTCCGGCTGGGGCCCGCACGAGCAGGGACGCGCAGCGATCGAGTTCTTCACGGAGAGCGTGACCGTCTACCAGGACGCGCCGCTCTCGTGACCCAGCGCTACCTCGTCACCGGTGCGCTGGGGTGCATCGGCGCCTGGGTCTCGCGCGCGGTGCTCGCGGACGGCGGCAGCGTCGTCGGCGACGACCGCTCCCGGCTCGAGCTCGTCGTCGGCGACGAGGCCGACGCGCTCGAGCTCGTGCGCGGCGACATCACCGACCTCGAGGCGCTCGAGCGAGCCCTCGACGAGCACGAGATCACGCGCGTCGTGCACCTCGCGGCGCTGCAGGTGCCGTTCGTGCGAGCCAACCCGCCGCTCGGGATGCGGGTCAACGTCGCCGGCACCGTGAACGTGTTCGAGGCGGTCGCGCACCGGCTCGACCGCATCCCGCGCATCGTCTACGCGAGCTCGACGGCGGTCTACAACCGCGCCGACCCAGCTCCGGCGCCCGAGAGCGGAGGGACCGCCCCCGGCACGCTGTACGGCGTCTCGAAGGTCGCCGACGAGCTGCTCGCGCGCGTCTACCGCCAGGATGCGGGCGTCCCGTCGATCGGTCTGCGCCCCTACGTGGTCTACGGTCCCGCGCGCGACCAGGGGATGACCTCGGGGCCGACGCTCGCGATGCGGGCCGCGGCGCTCGGCGAGCCGTACGAGATCGCGTTCTCCGGCGCCGCGCAGTACGACTTCGCGCCGGACGTGGCGCGCGGTCTCGTGCTCGCGGCCGAGAGCGAGGTCGACGACGCGCGGGTCTACAACGTCCCGGGCGCTCCCGCCACCGTCGAGGAGATCGTCGGCTTGATCCGCGACCAGATCCCCGACGCGGCGATCACCTGGAGCGGGGACGCGCTCCCCTTCCCGCCGACGCTCGAGGCGGTCGGGTTCGACCGTGACGTCGGCCCGTTCCCCCGCACGCCGCTCGCCGACGGCATCGCCTCGACGATCGCGCACTTCCGCGCGTCCGCCTGACCGAGGGCCGGACACCGGTTCGCGACACGCGACTCGGCATCGCTCGGCTAGGTTTCGGCCCTGTGAGCGCGACTCGACTGGTCGACGTGCAGGCGCTGCCGGGCGCCCGTGAGGCCGAGGAGCGGACCGCACGGCTCGCGTGGGAGCTGCCGACGGAGCTGGCGCCGCTCGCGCACGTCGCGATGAACTACCGCTGGGCATGGGAGCACGGCGCGGCTGCGCTCTTCCGGTCGCTCGATCCTCGCGCGTGGGAGCTCAACGGGCGCAATCCCGTGCGTCAGCTGGAGGACCTGCAACCGCATGCCGCCGCCGCAGCCGCGGCGGATCCGACCGTGCAGGCGGAGATCGCCCGGCTCGCCCGGGTGCTCGACGAGGACCTCGAGCGCCACGAGGCGGTGATCGACGGCCTCACCGGACCGGTGGCCTTCGTCTGCGCCGAGTTCGGCATCCACTCCTCCCTGCCGATCTACTCGGGCGGGCTCGGGGCGCTCGCGGGCGACATCCTCAAGCAGGCGAGCGATCTGGCCCTGCCGATGATCGGCGTCGGACTGCTCTACCGCAAGGGCTACTTCCAGCAGCGGGTCGACCGCACCGGACTGCAGCACGAGTACTGGACGCAGATCGCGCCCGAGCACCTCCCCACAGTGCAGGTGCTCGGGGCCGACGGCGAGCCGCTCACCCTCCGCTTCCCCCTCGCAGGTCGCTCGGTCGCGTTCCACGTGTGGCGCGCCGCGATCGGACGCATCCCCCTCTACCTGCTCGACACCGAGCTCGACGAGAACGACCCGGTCGACCGCTGGATCACCGCGCGGCTCTACGAGGGCAACCCCCTCACGCGACTCGGCCAGTACGGGCTGCTCGGGCTCGGCACGGTGCGCCTGTTCGAGGCGCTCGGGATCGAGCCGGGCGTCTACCACTTCAACGAGGGCCACCCGGCGCTCGCCGCGCTCGAGCTCGCCGCCGAGCGCGTCGCCGACGGCGCGGGGCTCGAGCACGCCCTCGAGCACGCGCGCTCGCGCTGCGTCTTCACGACCCACACGCCCGTGCCGGCGGGGAACGAGTCGTACGAGCCCGCCATGCTGCTCGACGCCTTCCGCGACCTGCCGGAGCGGCTCGGGATCGACGACGGCCGCTTCCTCGACCTCTGCCGCACCCGGCCGGGCACGGACGAGTGGCCGGGCATGACGCCGCTCGCGCTCAGGCTCTCACGGCGCGCGAACGGCGTCAGCGCGCTGCACGGGGAGGTCGCCCGGGAGATGTGGCGGCCGCTGTACAACGACGCCCCGGCGGCGGAGGTCCCGATCACCCACGTCACGAACGGGGTGCACCTGCCGACGTTCCTCGCCGGGCCGATGCGCGAGCTCCTCGACCGCCACCTGGGCGAGGGCTGGCTCGCGCGCGCCTCCGCTCCCGCTACCTGGGAGCCCGTCGACGACATCCCGAACGCCGAGCTCTGGGCGGCGCGCCGCGCCGCGCGCGAGCAGCTGATCGAGTTCGTGCGCGCGAAGACCGTCGAGGACCGCCTGCTCCGCGGCGAGGATCCGGACTACGTGAAGCTCGCGGCCGAGACGTTCGACCCCACGATCCTCACGCTCGGCTTCGCACGGCGGATCGCGACGTACAAGCGGCTCTTCCTGCTGACGCGCGACCCGGGGCGGGTGCACCGCATCTTCGGCGCCGACGGACCGCCCGTGCAGATGGTGATCGCCGGCAAGGCGCACCCCCTCGACGACAACGCGAAGCGGATGCTCCAGGACGTGTTCGGGCTGCGCCGCGCCAACGGTCTCGCAGCCAGGGTGACGTTCCTGGAGAACTACGACCTCTCGGTCGCGGCACCGATCGTCGGCGGCTGTGACGTCTGGCTCAACGTGCCCCGACCGCCGATGGAGGCCTCGGGGACGAGCGGGATGAAGTCCGCCGCGAACGGGGGCCTCAACCTCTCGGTGCTCGACGGCTGGTGGGCCGAGGGCTTCGACGGTGGCAACGGCTGGGCGATCGACGGCGGACTGCCGGGCGAGGACGAGAGCGCTCAGGACGACCGCCACGCGAACGCCCTCTACGACCTGCTCGAGCACGAGGTGATCCCGCTGTTCTACGACCGTGGCGAGGACGGCATCCCGCACCGCTGGCTGGAGCGGGTGAAGGCGTCGCTGAGGACGAACGGCCCGCGCTTCTCGGCCGCCCGGATGGTCGAGGAGTACGCGACGCGGATCTACCCGCGCTGACGAGCGGTTCCGTTCAGGTGGCGACGCGACGCGGCCGGGGCAGCGCCGCGGCCGCGAGCACGAGCACGGCGAGGAACCCGACGCAGGCCCACAACACCGCGTCGAACGACCCCGTCGCGTCCCGGATCGCGCCGAGCACGAACGGCGCGAGCGCTGCGAGCGTGTAGCCGAAGCCGAGCATCATCGCCACGAGCGCGCCGACCCGCTCGGGCAGCGTCTCGAGGTCGAGCGGGAGCGTCATCACGAGCGAGAAGCATCCACCCTGCGCGACCCCGGCGAGCAGCGCCCACACCATCGCGATCTCCGACAGCGTCACCAGCCCGACCGCGGCGACGAGGAACAGCGCGCTCATCGCGATCAGCCACGGCCGACGTCCTCCGTGCCGATCCGAGAGCCACGGGATCACGAACGACGCCGCGATCGCCGTGCCGTTCATCGCGGCGAGCAGCCAGCCCGCCGTCGTCTCGTCCCAGCCCCGCTCGACGTAGGCGTCGGGCAGCCAGGCGTTGAGACCGTAGTACGCCTGTCCCATGAGCGCGAACACCGCCACGAGCAGCCAGGCGACCGGCGAGCGGAGCGGCAGGCGAGGGACGAGCGCCCGCGGCCGGACGTGCGGGGCTCCGCCACGGGTGAGGATCGCCCAGGCGAGCGCCAGCCCCACCGCCACGAGGGAGAAGACCGCGAGCGCCGCCCGCCAGCCACCGAGCGCCGCGGCGAGCGGCACCGCGAGCAGCGCCGCGGTGGTGGAGCCGATCTGGATGCCACCCGTGTAGACCCCCGTGCCGGTCGCCGGACGGTCGGCCGCCACCTCGCGGACAGCGAGGGGCGCGAGCGCGTTGCCGATGCCCATTCCCATGCCGACGCCGACCGTCATCAGCACGACGAGCCAGGCGGTCGGGCTGACGACGCGCGCGAGACCGGCGAGGCCGATCAGCAGCAGCCCTGCCGTCATCGCCCGCCGCGTCCCCAACCGCGCCGACAGGTACGCGGCAGCCGGCGCGAACAGGCCCATGCACAGCACCGGGATCGTGGCGAGCAGACCCGCGACCGCGTGGGAGGTGTCGAGGTCGTCCTGGATCTCGGGCAGGAGCGGCCCGATCCCCACGATCTGCGGCCGGAGAGTCAGCGCCGCCAGGAACAGCGCGACGAGCGCCAGTCGGGCGCGGTGCGCGTTCAACGGCGCACCCCACGACGGGCGCCAAGCCCCGCCGCCTGCCGCCGGTGCGTCTCGCTCAGGCCTGCGCCTCGCGCTCGCCGACGAGCCGGGCGAAGTGCTCGACGTGCTTGCGGGCCTCGAGGCCTGCGGCGGCGCCGTCGCCGGAGCGGATCGCCTCGAGGATCGGCGTGTGCAGCTCGGCCGCCTCCTCCGGCTCGACGTAGGTATGGTAGAGCGTCAGCTTGATCCGCCCGTCGACGCCGAGCAGCTGCCAGCAGCGCGTGAGGACGTCGAGGACTGCGGCCTCGACGATCAGCCGGTGGAACGCGATGTCGTGCTCCGACAGCGCCTGCACGTCGCCCCGCCGGGCCGCCTCGCGCATCGCCTCGACCTCCGCCTCGAGCACCGCGACGTCGCCGCCCAGCTTCTCCGCGGCGAGCCGGGCCGCGACCTCCTCGAGCGCTGCCCGCACCGGGTACACCTCGATCAGCTCGCGATCGCCGAACGCGCGCACCCGCGCGCCCCGGAACGGCTCTGACTCGACGAGCCGCAGGAGCTCGAGGTCGCGCAGGGCCTCCCTGACCGGCGCCTGACTCGTGCCGAGCTCCTGCGCGATCCGCGTCTCGACGAGCCGCTCTCCGGGCTTCAGCTCACCGCTGACGATCCGGTGCAGCAGGATGCTCTTGACCTGCTCGCGCAGGACGGTGCGGGAGACCGAGCTCACGGCGCCGACTGCTGGCTCTCGAGCATCGGCAGGACCCCCGTCCTCGTCCGGGCGGCCTACTCCGCGACGACCGGGTTCGTGATCGACCCGAGACCGTCGATCTCGATGGTGATCTCGTCACCCGGCTGCAGCAGCCGCTGAGGGTCGCGGAAGACGCCCACTCCGGCAGGCGTTCCCGTCAGGATCAGGTCACCCGCCTCGAGCGTCGAGGTGCGGGAGGCGTAGCTGACGATCTCGTCGATCCCGAAGATGAGGTTCGCCGTGGACGAGTCCTGCATCGTCTCGCCGTTCAGGATCGCGCGGATCCCGAGCGCGTGCGGATCGGGAACCTCGGCAGCCGGGACGAGCGGCCCGACCGGGCAGAAGGTGTCGGGGGACTTCCCGCGCGTCCACTGCCCGTCGGCGAACTGGAGATCGCGGGCGGACACGTCGTTCGCGACCACGTAGCCGGCGACCGCCTCGAGCGCGTTCTCCCTGGAGACCCGCTTCACGGTCGTCCCGATCACGACGCCGAGCTCGGCCTCGTAGTCGGCCTTCTGCACGACCGAGGGGATGACGATCGCGTCGCCCGGGCCGATCAGGGCCGTCGTGTACTTCGCGAAGAACAGCGGCGCCTCGGGCAGGTCGACGCCCTGCTCCGCCGCGTGGTCCTTGTAGTTCAGGCCGACGCAGACGATCTTGCCGGGGCGCGGGATGGGGATCATGACGCCGACCCTACACCAGCCCCCAGGCCCCGTGCAGCACGTGATCGATGATCGATTCCCCGCGAGTAGACTCGACGTGATGGGCGTCACGGCGGACTTCGTCGACGCGCTGCGCGCGGCCGTCGGCGGCGCGCACGTCGTCGTCGAGCGCGACGAGCTGCAGACCTACGACTGCGACGGGCTCACCGGCTGGCGGGCCATGCCGGCTGCCGTCGTGCTCCCTGCGAGCGCCGACGAGGTGCGGGAGGTCGTGCGGCTCTGCGCTCGCGACGGCGTCCCGTTCGTCGCGCGCGGCGCCGGCACCGGGCTCTCCGGCGGGGCGCTGCCCGTGGCGGAGGGGATCGTGATCGCGCTCACCCGGATGAACCGGATCCTCGAGGTCGACGTGGAGAGCGAGCGCGTCGTCGTCGAGCCGGGCGTCACCAACCTCGACGTGACGCGCGCGGTGGCGGCGCACGGGCTGTTCTACGCGCCGGACCCGTCGAGCCAGCAGGTCTGCACGGTCGGCGGCAACGTCGCCGAGAACTCCGGCGGCGCGCACTGCCTGAAGAACGGCTTCACCGTCAACCACGTCTGCGGCGCGAAGGTCGTCCTGCCCGACGGCGAGCTCGTCGAGCTCGGCGGGAAGAGCCTCGATCAGGAGGGCTGCGACCTGCTCGGCGTCGTCGTCGGCTCCGAGGGCACCCTCGGCGTCGCGGTCGAGGTGACGCTCCGGGTGGTGCCGGTTCCCGAGACGGTGACGACGCTCCTCGCCGCCTTCCGCACGCTCGGCGCCGGGGGCGACGCCGTCGCCGCGATCGTCGAGGCCGGGATCCTGCCCGCAGCGGTCGAGATGATGGACCGGCTCACGATCGAGGCTGCCGAGGCCGCCTTCCACCCCGGCTACCCGGAGGGCGCGGTGTCGGTCCTGCTCGTCGAGCTCGACGGCGTCGCGGCTCAGGTGGAGGCCGACACGGCAGAGGTCGTCCGCCTGTGCCGCGCCACCGGGGCCTTCGACGTGCGGGTCGCTCAGGACGACGCCGAGCGGGCTCTCCTCTGGAAGGGGCGCAAGGGCGCCTTCCCGGCGATGGGGCGGATCTCGCCCGACTACTACGTGCAGGACGGAGTCGTCCCGCGCACCCGCCTCGGAGAGGTGCTCGCCCGCATCGAGACGCTGGCGGACGAGGCCGGCCTGCGCGTCGGCAACGTCTTCCACGCCGGCGACGGGAACCTGCATCCGCTCGTGCTCTACGACGGTGCCGTTCCCGGGGAGGCGGAGCAGGCGAAGGAGCTCGCGGAGCGGATCCTCGGCGCGTGCATCGACGCCGGCGGCTCGCTCACGGGCGAGCACGGCGTCGGCGTCGACAAGGCCTGCGCGATGCCTCAGATGTTCTCGGAGCGCGACCTCGAGGCGTTCGAGCGGCTCCGCAAGGCGTTCGACCCGGAGGGCCTGGCGAACCCGGGCAAGGTGATCCCCACGCCGCGGCTCTGCGGCGAGGTGCCCGGGCCGTACCGCATCCATCCCCTCGAGAGGGCCGGCCTTGCAGAACGATTCTGAGGTTCGCGTAGGCACGAATCCACTTCGTGGATTCGTGCCAGGGAGCGGTGCGACGTGAGCGTGCTCCTGCCGACCACGCTGGACGAGGCGTCGGCGCTGCTCGCCGAGGCGGCCGCG
>CAZUVW010000001.1:0-20223 GCA_964623875.1 uncultured Gaiellales bacterium | reverse complement strand
TGGTGGGCTTGCGGAGCGTTTCTGATCGGCTCGGTGCGAATCCGCACTGCGGATACGCACCTAGGGGAGCAACGGCGTGACCGTGCAGCTCCCTTCCTCGCTCGACGAGGCGTCGGCGCTGCTCGCCGAGGCGGCCGCGGCCGGCGCCACCGTGCGGATCGGCGAGGACCTGCGGCTCGACCGGATGGCGCGGATCCTCCACCACGAGGCGGGTGACCTCACGTGCACGGTCGAGGCCGGGATCCGCCTCTCCGAGCTCCGGGCCGCGCTCGCTCCGCACGGCCAGCGGCTGTCGCTCGACCCGCCCGGCGATCCGACGATCGGGGCGTGCATCGCCGGGAACCGCTCGGGACCGCTCCGGCACCGGTTCGGCGCACCGCGCGACCTCGTCCTCGGGGTGACGCTCGTCCTCGGTGACGGCCTCGTCGCGAGCTCCGGCGGCACCGTGGTGAAGAACGTCGCCGGCTACGACCTCGGCAAGCTCGTGTGCGGCTCGTGCGGGTCGCTCGCGCTGATCGCGCGGGTCTCGCTCCGGCTGCACCCCGTTCCCCCGGCCTCGGCGACGCTCGTCGTCGAGACGGACGACCCGGTCGCGGTCGTCGCCGCGATCCGGGAGACGCGCACCCAGCCGAGCGCGCTCGACGTCCTCCATCCTGGCCGCGTCGCCGTGCTCCTCGAGGGCTCGGGCGCGGCTGTCGAGGCGCAGCTCGACGCGCTGCTCGCCGCGGTCGGCGGCGTCGAGTCGGAGGCGGGGACCTGGGAGGAGTCGCGGCGGCGGCAGGCGTCGGCCGTCGGCCTCGTCCGCTTCGCACCCCGAGACCTCGCGTCGGTGCTCGCCGCCGAGCCGGAGGCGGTCGTCCGCCCCGCCGTCGGGGTCGCCTACGTCGCCCGGCCGGTGCAGCACACCGCGGACCCGACCGTCGAGCGACTGCGCAGCACGCTCAAGGAGCGGCTGGACCCGGCGGGGGTGCTCGTGTGAGCGGTGGCGGTCGCGCGACCGACGTCGCGGCGCTGACGAAGGACTGCGTCCACTGCGGGTTCTGCCTGCCGACGTGCCCGACCTACGTGCTCTGGCAGGAGGAGATGGACTCGCCACGCGGACGCATCCAGCTGATGGAGCAGCACGTCGCCGGAGGTGGGCCGCTCGGCCCGGTCGTCGTCGAGCACTTCGACCGCTGCCTGGGGTGCCTCGCCTGCGTCTCGTCCTGCCCGTCCGGGGTGCGCTACGACCTGCTCATCGAGCAGACGCGGGTGCGCGTCGAGGAGGTGCATCCCCGCGCCCGGGGCGAGCGCCTGCAACGCCGCCTGCTGTTCGCGACGCTCCCCTACCCGCGGCGGATGGCGCTCGCGCTGCGCCTGGCCCCACTCGGGCGAGCGCTGCCGTCACCGGGCTGGGCACGGCCGATGCTCGACCTCGCGCTCGGCTGGCGCTCCCGCTCACAGGCCCCCACCGTGCTCGCCCCGCCCGCCGGCGCGACGCTCGGGCGGGTCGGGCTGCTGACCGGCTGCGTCCAGCGCGCGATGTTCGGCGACGTGAACGCGGCCACGGCACGGGCGCTCGCCGCCGCCGGCTACGAGGTCGTCGCTCCCGCCCAGCGCTGCTGCGGGGCGCTGTCGGCCCACGCGGGACGCGCCGCGGAAGCGGATCGCTTCACCGCCGGCGTGCGCGACGCGTTCGCGGGTCTCGAGACGATCGTCTCCAACTCGTCGGGGTGCGGCTCGCACCTGAAGGAGCGCGGCCTCGCGGCGGTGGACGTGACGGAGGCGCTCGCCGAGGTCGAGCTGCCGACGCTCCACCCGCTCCCCCTGCGGGTCGCCTACCAGGACTCCTGTCACATGCGCCACGCGCAGCGACTGCCGGCGGCGTGGAGCGCGCTGCTCGGCCGGATCCCGGAGCTCGAGCTCGTCGAGCCCGCCGAGCAGGACGTCTGCTGTGGCTCCGCGGGGATCTACAACATCACGCAGCCCGAGGCGGCTCGGGAGCTCGGCGCCCGCAAGGCCGGCCACGTGCGGGCGACGGGAGCCGATGTCCTCGCCAGCGCGAATCCCGGCTGTCTCGTGCAGGTGGCGCGGGCGATGCGCGACGACGGGCGCGGCACCCCGCCCGCTGCCCTCCACCCGGTCGAGCTGCTCGACGCGTCCCTGCGCGGGGTGGACGCGGAGACGCTGCTGCGCGAGGCGCGGCGCTGACGCCGTCGAGCGACCGACGGGCGTAGCATCGCGCGGATGACCGCCTCCCGGCTTCCCCCGGTCGCCCACTCCGAGGCACGGCGAGTGCACGAAGCGGCCGCCGTCGAGCTCGAGCTCCTGCTCGCGGACCTGCAGCGCTGGGTCGACATCGACTCCCCGGGCGGGGACGTCAGCGCGGTCGACCGCCTCGCCGCGACCATCGGCCACCGCCTCGACGAGCTCGGGCTGCACGTCGAGCTCGTCCCCGCCGGCGACAGCGGGCTCTACCTCCACGCGACGCTCGAGGGGGCCGGCGAGGCTCGTGTCGTGCTGCTCGGGCACCACGACACGGTCTTCCCGGCGGGCACGGCGTCGGCGCGGCCGTTCGCCCGGGACGGTGCGCGCTGCTACGGCCCCGGCGTCGCCGACATGAAGGGCGGCCTCGCGGTCGCCGCGCACACCGCGCGTCTGCTCGCCGCCGGGCCGCGGCCGTTCGGCCGGCTGGAGATCGTCTCCTGCCCCGACGAGGAGTCCCGCCCGACGGCGCCCGCGCTCCTCGACCGACTCCGCGGCGCCGACGCCGTCCTCTGCCTGGAGTGCGGGAGGCCCGACGGCGAGGTCGTCTCGGCGCGCAAGGCCGCCTGGTGGTTCGCGTTGCGGGCGAACGGGCATCCGGCGCACGCGGGCGTGGAGCCGGACACCGGCCGCAACGCGGTGCACGCGATCGCCTCGGAGGCGACGCGGCTCATCGGGCTGCACCACGCCAGGCCGGGCCTGACGCTCCAGGTGACGCGTCTCGAGGGTGGCGAGGGGCTGAACACCGTCCCGAGCCGCGCCATGCTGACGGGCGACCTGCGCGCGATCACCGCCGCCGACCTCGCCTGGGGGAAGGAGCAGGTGCTCGCCCTTCGCACCTACACCGGCGTCGCCCTCGCGCTCGACGACCTCGGTGGCCCTCCGGCACTCGAGCGAACGCCCGCGGTGGCGGCGCTCGCCGCGGCGGCGATCGAGCTCGGCGGCGCCCTCGGCCACGTCTTCGGCGAAGCGCTGACGGGTGGCGTCTCCGACGCCTCGTGGACGGCGGACGCCGGCATCCCGAGCCTCGACGGGCTCGGGCCGGTCGGCGGGCTCGACCACGGGCCGGACGAGTACGTCGAGACGTCCACGTTCGCGACGCGCTGCGGCGTGACCGCGGGTCTCGTCGCCGCAGTGGACGCGGGTCTGCTGCGCGACGTCGGCTGAGCGAGCCGACGTCAGCCCGCGGCGACCGGCCGGAGCTCGTCGAGTCGGTCGACCCGGGCCAGCGCCGGGAACGCCTTCCACCAGATCGCGGCCACGGCGATCGTGGCGCAGCCGCCGAGGACGACCGCCGGGACTGCGCCGAGCAGCGCCGCGGCGACACCCGACTCGAAGGCGCCGAGCTCGTTGGACGCGCTGATGAACACCATCTCGACGGCGTTGACGCGGCCCCGCAGCTCGTCAGGCGTGACGAGCGGCAGGATGGTCTGGCGGAGGACGACGCTCACCATGTCCACCGCCCCACCCGCTGCGAGGGCGAGCAGCGACAACCACATCGTCTCCGACAGGCCGAAGACGATCATCGTCACGCCGTAGAGGGCGACGACCGTGAGCAGCGTCCGCCCGGCGCGCTCGCGCACCGGATGGCGGGTGAGCACCACCGCACAGGCGAGCGCGCCGGCGGCCGGCGCGGCGCGCAGGAGCCCCAGCCCGGCAGGCCCGACCTCGAGGACGTCCTTCGCGAAGACCGGGAGCAGCGCGACCGCACCGCCGAAGAGCACGGCGAAGAGGTCGAGCGAGACGGCGCCGAGGAGCACCGGTGTGCGTCGTACCAGGCGAACGCCCCCGAGCAGGCTCGCCAGGTCGGGCGAGCCGGCCCCCGCGCCGTCGCGCCCGGCGCGCAGGAGGAGCGTGGCCAGCAGTGCGACGAGCGAGAGCGCCGCGGCCACCCCGTACACGAGCTCCGGATGGAGGGCGAACAGGAGGCCGCCGACCGCGGGCCCGACGATCACCGACGCCTGGAAGGCGACCGAGCGCTGGGCGAGCGCCCGCACGAGCAGCCCCCGCGGGACGAGCGACGGCACCAGCGCGCGGCCAGCCGGCGCACCGAGCGCCGATGCGACGCCGATCGCGAAGGCGAGCAGGAAGAAGGGCCACGTCTCGTCGGCACCGGCCCGCGTGACCGCGAGCAGCCCGAGCGCGACCGTCGCGTCGAGCGCGATCGCGAGCGCGAGCACCGTCCGGCGAGGAGAGCGGTCGGCGAGGTGCCCGGCCGGCAGGGCGAGCAACGGCAACGGCAGGAACATCGCGAGGCCGACGAGCCCGAGGTCGAGAGGATCACCGTCGATCGCGTACACCTGCCAGCCGATCGCGACGAACGCCATCTCGATCGCGAGCGCCGTCGCCACCGTCGAGACGAGCACGAGCACGAAGTCGCGATGACTCAGCGGTGAGCCGTCGAGCCGGCGCGGCACCGGTGCCGCCCTACGAGGACGCGACGGCCGCGTCGTCGTCGGCAGCGGGCGCCGACGGCAGGAACTCGACCTCGAGGCGCTGGATGCGCGAGCCGCGCGTCTCGAGGACGGTGAAGCGCAGCCCTCCCTCGACGACCTCGTCGCCGGGCTTGCCCGCGCGACCGAGCTGGCCGAACACGATCCCGGCGACGGTGTGGAAGTCCTCGGTGTCCAGCTCGGTGCCGAACTGCTCGTTGAAGTCGTCGATCGAGAAGGTCCCGTCGATCCTGATCGTCGTCTCGTCGACCCGCTCGATCGACTCGTCGGGCAGGTCGAACTCGTCCTCGATGTCGCCCACGATCTCCTCCAGGACGTCCTCGAGCGTCACGATCCCCATGGTGGCGCCGTACTCGTCCACGACGATCGCCATGTGCTGATTCGTGCGCCGGAACTCGCCCAGGAGGGCCCCGAGGTCCTTCGTCTCGGGCACGACGTACGCCGGACGCAGGAGCCCGGCGAGCTCGACGTCGGCGATCGCGCTGTCGTTTAGCGCCGAGACGAGGTTGCGCACGTGGAGGATCCCGACGATGTCGTCGAGCGACTCGCGGTACACGGGGTACCGGGTGTACGGGGACTCGAGCACCAGCCGCAGCGCCTCCTCCGGCGGCACCTCGACCGACAGCGCGACCACCTCGGGGCGCGCCACCATCACGTCGGCGGCCTCTTTCTCGGCGAAGTCGAAGACCTTGTAGAGCATCTCCTCCTCCGCGGTCTGGATCTCCCCCGAGTCCTCGGCCGCTGCGACCGACTGGCGGATGTCCTCGCGCGTGAACGCGATCATCCCGGCAGGCGCGGGCTTGATCCGGAACAGGCGGAGCACCGCGTTCGAGGAGTGCTGCAGCAGCCAGACGAGCGGCAGGAACACCCTGGAGAGGACGTCGATCGGCACCGCGAGCGCGAGCGCGAGGGCCTCCGCCTTCTGCAGTGCGATCGCCTTGGGCACGAGCTCGCCGAGCACGACGCTCAGGTACGTCAGCACGACGAACGAGATCGCGAACGCGACCCCCCGGGGCAGGAACTCCAGGTAGCTCGAGACGAGCGGCTCGCCGATCGCACCGAGCGCGATCCCGAACACCGTGATCCCGACCTGCACGGTCGAGATGAACCGGACGGGCTCGTCCATGAGGCGCAGCGCGGTGCGGGCCGCACGGCTTCCGTCCCCCCCGCGCTCCTCGAGCCGTGAGCGCCGGGCCGTGACGAGCGAGTACTCCGCCGCCACGAACACGGCGTTGCCGAGCACGAGCGCGAAGATCGCGAGCAGCCGAGCGCCGTCGCTCACGGGCGATCAGGCGTCATGCAGAGGGGCGCCCCGCAGGACGGGGCGCAGGTACTGGGCGGAAGCTCGCCGTCCACTCAGGCGGCAGTATAGGTCACGGCACCGACGTGCTCGTGCCGCAGGGCACCGCCCTCGCGCACGAGGCGCTCGAGGTGGGAGAGCGTCTCGGCGACCGCGAAGCGGCGCGCGCTCGGGTCCAGCTCCGCGCCGAAGAGCGGCAGCGAGACCTCGAACGCGCTGCGAGGCTCACCGCCGAGCGCGGCGGCGGTCGCTTCCAGCCGCTCTCGATGGTGTGCGACGAGCGCCCTGGCGCGCCCGGCGGGGTCCGCGATCGGGTCGCCGTGCCCGGGCAGCGCGAGCCGCGGCGCGCGCTCGACCACCACCTGGAGCGCCGCGAGGTAGTCGCCCAGCGGGTCGGCGCTGGCTGCCGGCCACAGGCCCACGGTCGGCGTGATCGGGTCGAGGAGGTGGTCGCCCACCACGAGGATCCCGTCCCGCAGCAGCATCAGCTGCCCGTCCGCGTGCCCGGGGGCTGCGACGAGCTCCCAGTCCCCGATCAGGTCGCCGGCCTCGACGGGGGTCGCGTCGTGCGCGAACCGCACGAACGGCAGCCACCAGGAGCCTCGCTCCACGAGCTCGGCCGTCACCCCTCTCGGCACGCCGTGCTGGTGGAACCAGTCGGCGACGACCGCACCCCACCCCTCCGACCCCCAGACGAGCGCGCATTGGCGCAGGTCGACGGCGCCTTGCAGCACCGGCGCCCCGGTGAGCTCCGCGAGATCCTCGGCGGCGCCCACGTGGTCGGGGTGGAAGTGCGTCACGAACACCCGCGCGACCGGGCCGAGACCCTCGAGCGCGTCCGCCCAGCGCTCGCGCGCGTCGGGGAGGCCGACGCCAGTGTCGACGACCGTCCAGCCGTCCTCGCCGGGGAGCAGGTACGCATGAACGTGGCCCGGCCGTCCCGGCAGGGGCAGCGTCACGCGCCGGATCCCGGCCGGGAGGTCGTCCACGAGGTCAACCTACTCGCGATGCAGGAGCGGCTGCGCGGGGTCGCACCGGTCGAGCGACGGGCACGCGGAGCACGGACGAGGCCGGTCGCGGACAGGACTTATGGGTCGCATAAGAGATCGTCATGAGTGCTACCGTTGCGGCCGTGCAGAGGGAGACGACCGAGCTCGCCGGGACGACCGACGTCGAGCAGCTGACCGCGGAGCAGGTCGTCGAGCTCGTGCTGGACCGGCTCCACCCGCAGGTCGCGCTCGCGTGCTCCTTCCAGAAGGAGGAGAGCGTGCTGCTCGACATGCTCCTGGCCCGCGAGCCGTCGGCGCGCGTCTTCGCGCTCGACACGCACGTCCTCTTCCCGGAGACCTACGCCGTCTGGCGCGCCCTCGAGCGACGGTACGGCATCGAGATCGCCGTCTTCGAGGGGCCGTCGCTCGGCCGACAGGCCGCGCTCCACGGGGAGGCGCTCTGGGAGCGCAACCCCACCCTCTGCTGCTCGATCCGCAAGGTCGCTCCGCTCGGCCGCGCCCTGGCCGGGCTCGACGGGTGGATCACCGGTGTGCGTCGCGACCAGTCCCCCACCCGCGCCGGGACCCCCAAGCTCGGCTGGGACGAGCGCCACGAGCTGTGGAAGGCCAACCCGCTCGCGGACTGGACGGACGACGACGTCTGGGCATACGTGCACGAGCACGACCTGCCGGTCAACGAGCTCCATCTCCGTGGGTATGCGTCGATCGGCTGCACCCACTGCACGACGCCAGGCACCGGGCGCGACGGTCGCTGGGCGGGCACGGACAAGCTCGAGTGCGGGCTGCACACGTGAGCGCGCCCGTCCGCATGACGCACCTCGACGCGCTCGAGGCGGAGGCGATCCACATCATGCGCGAGGTCGCCGCCGAGCTCGAGCGACCGGTGCTGCTGTTCTCGGGCGGCAAGGACTCGATCGTGCTGCTGCGGCTCGCCGAGAAGGCGTTCCGCCCGGGGCGGTTCCCGTTCCCGCTGATGCACGTCGACACCGGCCACAACTTCCCCGAGGCGATCGAGTACCGCGACCGGCGCGTCGCCGCGCTCGGCGAGCGCCTGGTGATCGCGTCGGTGCAGGAGTCGATCGACCGCGGCCGCGTCGTCGAGCAGACGGGGCCTCGCGCCTCGCGCAACCAGCTGCAGACCACCACGCTGCTGGACGCCATGACCGAGCACGGCTTCGACGCCGCGATCGGCGGCGCCCGCCGCGACGAGGAGCGCTCGCGCGCCAAGGAGCGGATCTTCTCGTTCCGCGACGACTTCGGGCAGTGGGACCCCCGTGCGCAGCGGCCGGAGCTGTGGAACCTGTACAACGGCCGCATCCGCAAGGGCGAGCAGGTGCGCGTCTTCCCGATCTCGAACTGGACCGAGCTGGACGTCTGGCAGTACGTCGCGCGCGAGGCGCTCGAGCTGCCGTCGATCTACTTCGCGCACGAGCGGGAGGTGTTCGAGCGTGACGGGATGCTCTACGCCGCCTCCGACTTCGTCGAGCGCTACGACCACGAGGTGCCGTTCACGGCGACCGTGCGCTTCCGCACGGTCGGAGACATGACGTGCACGGGCGGCGTGCGCTCGCAGGCGGCCACGATCCCCGAGGTGGTGGCCGAGATCGCAGCCACGCGCATCACGGAGCGCGGCGAGACGCGCGCCGACGACAAGGTCTCCGAGGCCGCGATGGAGGACAGGAAGCGTGTTGGCTACTTCTAGCGTTGCGACCGCGCGGGGTGCGGTGCCTGCGGCACCGCACCTAGGAACCAGCTGCGAAAGGAATCACCGTGCCTTCCCTAGGTGATTTCGCCGAAGGCGAAAGCACCTCGTCCCTCGCTGATCTCCTGACCGGGGACGCGGCCTCGTCCGAGCTGCTGCGGCTCGTCACCTGCGGCTCGGTGGACGACGGCAAGTCGACCCTCATCGGACGGCTTCTCTTCGACTCGAAGCAGGTGTTCGTCGACCAGATGGAGCACGTGGAGGAGACGAGCGAGCGTCGTGGCGACGGGTACGTCAACCTCGCGCTGCTCACCGACGGCCTGCGCGCCGAGCGCGAGCAGGGGATCACGATCGACGTCGCGTACCGCTCGTTCGTGACGCAGAGGCGCCGCTTCCAGCTCGCCGACGCGCCCGGGCACGTCCAGTACACGCGCAACATGGTCACCGGCGCCTCGACGGCCGACGTCGCGGTCGTCCTCCTCGACGCCCGCAAGGGCGTGATCGAGCAGACGCGGCGGCACACGTCGATCGTCCGCCTGATCGGCGTGCCCCACGTCGTGTTCGCCGTCAACAAGATGGACCTGGTGGACTACGCGGAGGGGCGCTTCCGGGAGATCGAGGCCGAGCTCGCGGCGCTCGCCGCGCGCCTCGACGTGCGTGACGCGGCCGCGTTCCCGATCGCCGCGCTCCCCGGGGACAACGTGGTCGAGCCGTCCGAGCACATGCCCTGGTGGTCGCGCGGCCCGCTGCTGGCCCACCTCGAGTCGATCGAGCTCGCCGCCGACCGCGACGCGACGCACCGTCGCTTCCCGGTGCAGTGGGTGATCCGCCCGATGTCCGACGAGCACCACGACTACCGCGGGTATGCGGGCGAGGTCGCCGGCGGCGTCTGGCGCGCCGGCGACGAGGTCGTCGTGCTCCCGTCCGGGCTGCGCACCCGCGTGGCGGCGGTCGAGACCCACGACGGGCCGCTCGACGTCGCAGTCCAGGGGATGTCGGTGGTCGTCCGGCTCGAGGACGAGCTCGACGTGCCACGGGGCGAGATGCTCGTGGCGCCGGACGACCAGCCCGTGTGCGCGCGGAGCGTCACCGCGACCGTGTGCTGGATGAGCGAGCGACCGGTGCAGCCCGGCGCTCGCCTCGCCGTCAAGCAGACGACGCGCTGGTCGCGCGCGATCCTCGACGCGATCGAGTGGAAGCTCGACGTGGAGACGATGGAGCACGTGCCGACCGACGGCCTCGCGCTGAACGACATCGCCCGCGTCCAGCTGCGGCTCGCGAGCCCGCTGATGCTCGACCCCTACGAGCAGAACCGCACGACCGGCGCGCTCATCCTCGTCGACGAGTCGACGAACGACACCGTCGCGGCCGCGATGGTGGTCGAGGCCTCCGCGTAGCCCGGTCCCTCGCTGCGCTCGCCGCGATCCATCCCACGGCTCTCGTACACTCCTGCGAGTGAGCGCGACCGAGAACGAGGAGATCACCGTCCTGCTCGCGGACGACCACGAGGTCGTCCGCGAGGGCCTGCGGCTCGCGCTCCTGCGCTCGGCGCACATCCGCGTCGTCGGCGAGGCGTCCGACGGCGAGACGGCGGTCGCGCTCACCGAGCGGCGGCGGCCCGACGTGGTCGTGATGGACCTGCGCATGCCGAAGATGGACGGGATCGAGGCGACCGAGGAGGTGCTGCGGATCGTCCCCGACGCGAAGGTGCTCATCTTCACGGCCTACGGCGAGCGGGCGCTCCTCCAGCGCGCGCTCGAGTCGGGTGCGCGCGGCTACGTGCTCAAGGAGGCACCGCACGAGACGCTGCTGCGCGCGATCGAGCGCTTGGCCGGGGGCGACACGTTCGTCGACCCGGCGCTGATCCCCTCGCTCGCCACCGATCGCAACGGACAGGACATCCTCACGGCTCGCGAGCGCGAGATCCTCCAGCTGCTCGCCGACGGGATGTCGAACGCCGACGTCGCCCAGGCCCTCGTCATCTCGCAGGAGACCGTCAAGAGCCACGTGCGCCACATCCTCACCAAGCTCGAGGCCGAGACGCGCACGCAGGCGGTCGCCATCGCGATGCGCGAGTCGATGATCGATTGACGAGCGACGACGCGCTGCGCGAGCGCCTGCTCGCCGAGCGGGACGAGCGCCGGCGCCTCGCCGAGCTCCTGCACGACGGCCCGGTGCAGCACCTCGCGGCGCTCGCGCAGATGCTCGGCGCTGCGCAGCACGCCCTCGACACCGGTGCGCTCGACGACGCCCGGACGATCGTGGGGCGCGCTCACGCGGTCACCCGGGAGGCCGCGACGGAGCTGCGCGAGATCGTCGGCGGACTCGAGCCCGCGACCCTCGCCGAGCGGGGTCTCGCCGCAGCGCTGCGAGAGCTGTGCGAGCGAACGCTCGGCCGCCGCGGCACCCTGTTCGAGCTCGAGCTCGACGCGCCACCTGCGCTCGGCCCCGGTGCCACGTCGGGCATCTACCAGGTCGCGCGCGAGGCGCTCGACCAGGCGGTGCGACGCGGTCCGCCGACGCGCGTCCACCTCGCGTTGCGCGGGCGAGCGGGAGGCGGCGCCGAGCTGGTCGTCGCGGACGACGCTGCTCCCGAGCGGCGTCAGGCGGTGCTCGACGGCCTGGCCGAACGGGCGGGGGAGCTGAACGCCAGGCTCACCGCGATGCGGGAGGACGACCGCACGATCGTCCGCCTCACGCTGCCGCCGTCGGCCACGGCGCTCTGAGCGCCGACGAGACCGGCGTCGCCGCTAGGAGATCGGCTCGTTCTGGACGTCGTGCTCGGTCGCGTACTGCTCGACGAGGGGGTTGACGACCTCGGGGCCTTCGGGGTACGCGTAGTTGATCCGCACGAACGGCTCCCACTTGTCGGGCAGCGCGTCCTCGGGGAAGATCGCCTCCACCGGGCACTCCGGCTCACAGGCGCCGCAGTCGATGCACTCCTCGGGGTCGATGATCAGCATCCGGTCGAACTCGTGGATGCAGTCCACCGGGCAGACGTCGACGCAGGACTTGTCCTTGATGTCGATGCAGGGCTCGCTGATGATGTACGTCATGGCGGTGCGAGCCTAGCAAGGGCCTCCGACGCGGCCGCGTGTCAACCGGACGCCTCGCCGACGAGCTCCGCCACGAGGGCGGGCGCGCGCTCGACGAGCGCCGACTTCACGATCACCTGGTCGAAGCCAGCCGCGTGCGCGCGCTGGAGCCCGGTGGTGTCGGTGTGGTTCGTGTAGCCGAGGATGGGGACGTCCGGCCACGCGTCGGCCACGTCGTCGGCGACGACCCGGGAGATGTCGCAGATCACGAGGTCTGCCGCCTCGACGCTGTCGCTCGTCACCAGGCGATGACCCGGCAGCAGGCTCTCGAGCTTCCCGCGGAAGAACAGGTCGACGCCGACCAGCAGCACGGTCGCCATGCGCGACGGTATACCACGGCGTCACGACGCCGCCGGTGGGCCATGGCCCACCCGCTCGACCATACTTGCGGCGTGGGCCTCGCCGAGGGACTCGAGCTCATGCGCCGCGAGCGCTGGTTCGACGCGCACGAGGAGCTCGAGGCGGCCTGGCGAGCCGCCGCCCCCGACGAGCGCGACTTCTACCAGGGTCTCGTCCACGTCACCGTCGCCTGGCACCATGCCGCCGGCCGGAACGCCCGCGGCGCGGCCGGCCAGCTGCGGAAGGCGCGGACACGCCTCGAGCCGTACCGGCCCGGCCATCGCGACGTCGACGTCGACCGCGTGCTCGGCCAGGTGGAGGCTGCCGAGGCGCGCGTCGCTGTGGGACTGCTCGACCTCCTGCCCGTGCGGATCTAGCCTGTCCCGCAGGCAGGAATCCACTTCCGTGGATTCCTGCCTGCGGACTACAAGGACACCCCGAGCCACTCCAGGAGGCGGTTCAGGTAGATCCGCAGGACGTAGAAGCGCTCGAAGAAGAGCAGCAGCCCGAGCGCGACCATCACGAGCCCGCCGGCGAACTGGATCGCGCGGTAGTGGTCGCGGAGCCAGCGGAACGCGCCCATCATGCGGGTGAACGCCGCGCCCACGAGCACGAACGGGATCGCGAGCCCGAGCGAGTAGACGGCCAGCAGCACGCCGCCCTGCAGCGCCGTCTCGGACGAGCCGGCGAGGACCAGGATGGCGGCGAGCACCGGGCCGATGCACGGCGCCGCGCAGACCGCGAACGCGCCGCCGAGGAGGAACCGGGAGCCGCGCGAGCGAGCGCCCTGGACGAGGCCGGCCCCGACGAGGCGCTCGGGCCACGGCAGCAGGCCCATGAAGGCGAGCCCGAAGACGACGAGGACGAAGCCCGCGATCTTCTCCAGCAGGAACTGATCGGAGAAGAGCCGGCCACCCAGCAGGGCGGCACCGACGCCGAGGGTCACGAAGAACGCGGTGAAGCCGAGCACGAACGGGACGCTCGAGACGATCACGCGCCGCGCGTTGCCCGGCTCGGCCAACCGGTCGGCCGAGACCGCCGACACCGCGGACAGGTAGCCGGGGACGAGCGGGAGAACGCAGGGGGCGAGGAACGAGAGGAGGCCGGCGACGAGCGCCGCGGCGAGCTCGCTCCCGCTCATCCGTCGAACCGGGCGAGCGCGTCGTCGACCCGCCGCTCGGACTCCGCGTCGAGCGGCGCGACGCTCTCGTCGTCCGCACGGCGTGCGCCGCGCCACGCCCACGCGATCGCCCCCACCACCACGGCGCCGAGGACGATGCCGACGAGCGGCAGGAGCCAGGCCAGCAGGTCGAAGCCGCGACGGGGGGGCTCGGCCAGCACGGCCGGACCGAACTGGTCGACGAGCTCCTGCTTGATCTCGGCGGCGGTCGCGCCGGCGGCGATCCGCTCGCGGATGATCGCCTTCATCCGGCGGGCGACCGGTGCGTCGGACTGGTCGAGGGTCGTCTTGCACGTCGGGCAGACGAGCTCCGCCTCGAGCGCCGCGGCGCTCGGGGGCCCCTCCGCCCCGGCGACCGAGGCGAGCGCCAGCGTGGCGACGGCGACGATCGCCAGTGCGCGCAGGTGGCGCGTCACCGCTCGCCGAGCGCGAGCTCGATACCGCGCTCGAACGCCTCGCGGTTGCGCTCGATGTCGACCGCCCCCGAGATCCGCTCGCCCACGAGGTTGCCCTCCCGGTTCACGAAGAACGTCTCCGGGAACCCGGTCACCCCCCAACGGCCGAGCGTCGATCCCTTGCCGTCGTACGCGATCGGGTACGTGAGGCCGAACCGCTCCGTGAACCGCCGCGCGTCGGCGCGGAAGTCCTGCGCGTCGATCCCGAGGACGACAAGGCCACGATCGCGGTAGCGCTCGTAGGTCTCCTGCAGCACGGGCGCCTCGTCCTTGCACGGGATGCACCAGGACGCCCAGAAGTTGACCACGAGCGGCTTGCCGCGCAGCTCCTCGAGCGAGATCGTGCCGCCGGAGCCGTCCAGCCGCTCGAGGGTGAAGTCCGGAGCGGCGACGGCCTCCCCCGCCGCGAGGCGGTCGGCGGCTCCCCCTTCGTCGCCGACGGCGACCTTCCACACGAGCAGCCCCAGCAGCGCAGCCACGCCGGCGAGCGCGATCGCCTGTCCAACCCGCTGTGCCCGACCGGTCACGACCGGACGATGAACACGGGCGTGCCGACCGCGACGCGCTCGAACAGCCATTCGACCGACGGGATGAGCATCCGGATGCAGCCGTGCGAGGCCGAGTAGCCGATCGACGCCGCGTCGGGCGTCCCGTGGATGCCGACGAGCGGCGCCGACAGGCCCATCCAGCGCGTCCCGAGGGGATTCCCCGGCCCGGGCGGCACCGGCTCCTTGCCGCGCGCCCAGTCGGAGCTCTGCGGCGGGTACCACCACGGGTTGCGCTGCATGGTCACGATCTCCCACCGTCCGAGCGGGGTCGGGTACTGCGCCTGGCCGGTCGCGACCTTGAACGTCCGCTTGAGCCGGCCTCGCTCGTAGAGCCGCAGCTCCTTCGACTCGCGGCGGATCACGATCACCTGGCCGTCGTCCGCCCCGAGGTCGAGCGGCGCGAGCGTCGCGAAGGGCAGCGTGAACGGCGTCCGCTCGTGCCGGCGCAGCGCGAGCCGCAGCCCGTTGACAGCGGCGAGCGCCTTCAGGCGGCGGCCCGGCTCGGACGGCGTCCACACGGGCTCGTAGCCTGCGAGCCGCACCTTGCCCTCGCGAGGCTCGCGTCCCAGCTTCCGCTCCAGGCGCGCGACGAACCGCTCGAGGACGGCGTCGTCCACGTCGACGGTCAGCGGGACGTTCAGACCGGGCGTCCGGACGACGAGCGCCGACTGCACGGCCTTGCCGATCCGCGCGCGGGCCCCCAGCTGTCCCGGTCGCGCGCGCATGCTCCAGCCCTCGTCGGTGACGATGCGGAGCGGACGAGCGAAGCGCTGCTCGACAGCCGCCCGCGCCTCTGCAGCCGTGAGGCCGCCGACCACCTGCCCCGCGATCGTCACCCCCTCGGTGATCGTGCGCGTCTGCGCGGCGAACGACGTCGTCGCGCCGTCGTCTGCGAGCGCCGGAGAGGCGACAGCGGCCGCCGCGAGCGCGCTCACCAGACAGGCCGCTCCGAGCAGGGAAGAACCGGCTCTCCGCCTCACGCGGCCAGTGTAGCCGGGGGCCTCCCCGCTCCCGCGGCCTCCGCGGGTGAACAATCGGTTACGACGCCGCAGAGAAGATCCGCGGGTCGTTCGTGATCACCCCGTCCACGCCGCAGGCGGTGACGCGCTCGAGCTCCGCGCGGTCGTCCACCGTCCACGCGAGCACCGGCAGGCCGAGCCCGTGGGCGCGCTCCACGGCACGCGGGGTGACCAGCCGGTGCTGGAGCATCAGCGCGCTCGCCCCTGCCCGAGCGGTCAGCCGACGGACACGCGAGGGGACGGATGCCCGCATGGTCGAGAGCCCGAGCGACACGACCGGCCAGAGGTGGGGTCGGCGGGACACGCCGAACCGGTCCTCGGGGTACGTGAAGCCGATCCGGATGCGCGGCGCGTGCGCGGCGACGGCGCGCAGGCTCGCCGCGTGGAACGAGGAGACGAGGGTACGCGCCTCCAGCCCATGACGCGTGATCGCCGCCGCCAGCTCGTCCAGGCGCTCGTCGAGCTTGAGGTCGACGTGGAGGCCGATCTCGGGCGCCTCCTCCACGAAGAAGGCGAGCGCCTCGTCCAGGGTCGGCAGCTCGGGCGCGACCGAGCGAAGCTCCGCGAGCGACTTGTCCCTGACGCTCCCGTGCGCTGTGCCGTGGCTCACCTCGTCGAGGTGATCGGAGTGCGCGAGCACGAGGGGACCGCGGCGGAGGGCGAGCACGTCGAACTCGATCAGGTCGCAGCCGTGCTCGACCGCGGCGCGCATCGCCCGCAGCGTGTTCTCGGGCGCCAGATGGGCGGCGCCACGGTGCCCGACGCGCAGGGGCGTGCCGTCGCCGCGACGGCGGAGGTCGATCACGTCGAGCCCCCCGGTCGCGCACGCCGCCACCACCACGCGGCGAGCGGCGCCAGGACGAGCGCCTGCAGCACCGTGAGGCCGGCGACGAGCTGCGAGACGTCCTCCCAGAAGCGCTCCGGGTAGAGCCGGATCAGGGTGTCGGAGGAGGGGAACCGCCACGTGCCCGGGTCGAAGAAGACCTCGTGGAAGCGCGCGAAGAACCCCTCGAACCCGAGCAGGATCACCGGGATCGCCAGCACCGCCACCGCGAGCGTGAGCAGCGCGCCGAGCATCAGACCGAGCGGGACCGCGTGGCGGAGCCGCGTGCGGGAGAGCGCGAGCGCTGCGAGCGCGAGCGCTGCCACCGCGACGAGCTGGAGGCGCAGAGCCCTCCCGAAGACCCGGCGGACGTCCGCCATGTGCTCGATCTCGCGCTCGGTGAAGGCGGGCCTCCCGTCCGGGAGCCGGGCCTGCTCGAGCAGGCTCATGCCCTCGGAGCCCGGCTCGATCGAGGCGAGCCCTACGAGCGCGAGCGCCGTCCGCTCGTCGCGCGTCAGCCCGTACCGATCGTCGGGGAACCCGTCGCGTCCGTACTCGAAGCGGACGATCCAGTCGTCGGCGACGAGCCGCAGCCCGTTGACCACGAGCAGCGCCGGCGTGACGAGCGCGACCACGAGGACCGCGGCCACGAGCAGGGACCTGGGCGACAGACCCGCTCCCGTCAGAGTCCGAACAGCTCGCCGATCTGCCGCCAGGTCGTCAGCGCGACGAACACGGCACCGGCGACGAGCAGGGCGAGCACCAGCCAGAACCGCGCGCCCGCACGCTTCGTGCGGCGCTCCCGGTCGATCTTGGCCTTGCGCAGCGCGCGCTGACGCCGGTACTCGCGTCGCACCGCGTCGGGGTCGATCGGCGGCGCGTCCTGCACCACCGTCTCGTGGGGCCGCTCCACCACCACCGAAGCATACGACCGTGACGACGACCGGCGCGTCGGAGATACTCTCCCGCATCATGGTGACGCACGGCAGGGGCGACGGCGCGGACAGCCTCGGTGAGCGGCTGGGCATCCTGGCCGGCGTCGTGCTCGCCGTGTCCGCGTTCACCGGCTGGTACACGGGGGAGGGTGACAGCGAGGGCGTGACGATCTCCGTGCTCGGCTGGGACACGGGCACGATCGGCAAGCTCGTGCTGGCCGTGGGGATCGCGGTCGTGCTCGTGCTCGTGCTGCGCGAGCTCGGCATCCGTCCTCCGGCGGTTCTCCCCGAGAGCCTGATCATGATCGTGCTCGGAGCGCTCGCGACGATCCTCGTGCTGATCCGGGTGATCTCGATCCCGGACGACTTCTTCTTCGCCGGCCGCGGAGTCGGGATCTGGATCGCGCTCGCAGCCGCCCTCGGCGTGCTCGTGGCCGGGCTGCTCGAGGCCTCGGAAGAGCTCTAGCTTTCCGCAGGAGAGGAACTGCTCACGGCTCCTGCTGCGGCAGGGGCTCGAGCGTGCGGACGATCGTCTGCTCACCGCCCGGCTGAGGCCGGTCGCCGAGCGCAAGGCCCAGAGCGACGCCGATCGAGAGCAGCAGCGCCGCGCCGACGACGGCGACGACGATCCTCAGCCAGGGCCTCCCGCGGGCGGTGCGCGCCCGCCGGCGCCGTGCGGCGCGGTCGATGGTGCTCACGGGACGAAGTCCTGCGCTCCGCGGCTGTACAGGTGGAAGGCTGCGTCGAGCGCGAGGGAGAGCGTCCGCTCCCAGCCGGTGCGGGCAGCGCGCTCGGCGAGGGCTTCCCGCCCCCAGCGCTCACTCGTCTCGTAGGCATCCGCCAGCTCCTCGAGCGCGAACGTGCTCCCGATCCTGCGCCGGATCTCGTCGGTCAGCACCTCGAGCTGGACGTGGAGGCGTTCTGCGGCTCCGGGGTCTGCCGCCTCTGCGAGGAACGCGCGGTAGCCCTGCTCCCAGTCGCGCCGCGCGCTCGTGACCGACGTCATCGCGTCTGCGCTCCGACGCCGTGAAGCAACGGCGACGCCGTCACCCGGCCACCCCCTGATGAGCGGCAGCGGGCGTGCAGCACTCCGCGGGCCATCGCTCGGGGAGCTCGGCCAGCACGCGCTCGCCGAGCCGGTACCCGGGCTGGGCGAGGGCGAAGGCGACGTGGGCGTGCAGGCACTTGAGCGCCAGCGGGCTGCGCGAGCCCCCGATCCCGGTGCCGAGAGACGCGCCGCCGTCCCGGCCGAGGCGGCCACCGGCCAGCGTCCGGCGGATCTCCACCTGCCGGGCGGTGGCCCGGACGAGGTCGGCGCGCAGCTCCTCGTCCTCGGCGAGCAGCCTCCCCCACCGCTCCACCCCGCCCGCGGCCTCGAGGCGCGACACGGCGGCGACGAGATGCCGGCAGGTGAGGTAGTACGTCGTCGGGAAGGGCTCGCCGTCGGAGCCGTAGGGATCCTGCTCGGTGACCGCCGGTCGCCCCCAGGGGCACCGGACCACGACGCGCCGAAACGCGCGCGGCGCGCGGCCGAGCTGCGCTGCGACGATCTCCCGGTCGTCCACACCGGGACGCTAGCGCTCGGCGGCGGTGCGCCTACGCCAGTCGTCGATGCCCTTGACGATGAACAGCTGCTCACCCGGCCTGACGTGTCCGATCCGCCGCGCGTCGCGCGCGAGGGCCTCGAGGCTCGTCGACTGCTGCAGTCGGGCGGTCACCTCCGCCTTCTCGGCCCGGAGCCGCACCACCTCCGCTCGCCGTGCCGCGAGCTGGTCGCGCGTCTCGAGGTAGCTGGCGATCGGGCGCGCGTAGAGGAACGCGGCGGCCGCGAGCACGACGACCGCGAGCGCGACACCGGGCCGTACCGGAAGACGGCTGCGCAAGCGGACGCGCCGCCGGCGGGCAGACGCGGCCGGGCGGCGACGGCCACGTGGTGCGTCGTTCCCCATGCGGCAGCGTTCGCCACCTGCCCGCGTCTCCCTGCCCTGCGGGAGCCGAAGGCCCTCGCGCGGCGCGCGGATGGCCGACCCAGTTTCGCTCGATGGGCGAACAAATCCGGCCGATCCCGCTAGTCTCACCGCATGACCCCGGAGCCCCGGCGCACCAAGATCGTCGCCACGATCGGCCCGGCGACGTCCTCGACCGAGGGGATCGGCGGACTGATCGAGGCGGGCATGGACGCCGCGCGACTGAACATGTCGCACGGCACGCAGGACGAGCACGCACAGCGCGCCGGGATGCTGCGCGAGGCCGAGAGCGCGTCCGGCCGGCCGATCGCCCTCATCGCCGACCTGCAGGGACCGAAGCTGCGAGTCGGTGAGCTCGCCGAGCCGATCGTCCTCGAGCGCGACGACTCGGTCGTGATCGCAGGCGAGGACGTCGCCCAGGAGGGCGACATCCCCGTGAGCCCGTCCGTGCTCGGCTCGGTGCTCCAGCCGGGGGTCGACGTCCTCATCGACGACGGCAGCGTCCGGCTCCGCGTGGAGCGCATGGAGCGCGCCCGCGCTCGGTGCACGGTCGTCGAGGGCGGCGAGGTGGGCTCGCACAAGGGCGTCAACCTGCCGGGCGTGCCGCTGCCGATCCCGTCGCTCACGCGCAAGGACCTCGCGGACCTCGATTTCGCCCTGGAGCAGGGCGTCGACTTCGTCGCGCTGTCCTTCGTCCGCTCCGCCTCCGACGTCCAGGCGCTGCGCACGCTGATCGAGGCGCGGGGCTCGCATGCCCACGTGATCGCGAAGATCGAGAAGGCGGAGGCGATCGCCGCGCTGGACGAGATCCTGGCCGAGACCCACGGCGTGATGGTCGCCCGGGGCGACCTCGGCGTCGAGATCGGCGCCGCGGAGGTCCCGCTGCTCCAGAAGCGGATCATCCAGCGCGCCCTGGAGCGCGGCAAGCCGGTGATCACGGCGACGCAGATGCTCGAGTCGATGCTCCATGCTCCCGGCCCCACCCGCGCCGAGGCCTCGGACGTCGCGAACGCGATCCTCGACGGGACGTCGGCGCTGATGCTCTCGGGCGAGACGGCGATCGGCGAGTTCCCGGCCGAGGCCGTCGGGGTGATGGCGCGGATCGCAGCAGCCGTCGAGCCGAGCCTCGACTACCGCCACGAGATCCCACGGG